>DASSZI010000254.1:0-29998 GCA_035713565.1 Acidobacteriaceae bacterium
GGGTGCTGCAGATTTCAGTGGAGGTATCGCCGCACGATATCTGCGCGTGTTCTGGCTGCTCGCGATCTCACACGCATTCAGCCTGACCTGTCTTCTGCTCTTCGGGTTGACTTTCCATGAGGTCCTGCCTCATGGGAATGTTCTTGTATGGGGTCTTTGCGCCGGGGTGGCAGGTGGCCTCGCGCTGCTTTGTTTCTACCAGGCGCTCGCGCTCGGAGACATGGGTGCCACCGCAGCCATCAGCGGGCTGCTGTCCGCCGCACTCCCGGTGCTCTTTACATTGGCCACGATTGGCGCACCTACCCGGCGGCAACTGCTTGGCTTCGGTCTTGCAGCAGCGGCCATCTGGTTGATCAGCACGCAGCCGGAAAAAAGCAAATCCGGAATCGCGCGTACGCCTCTGGCGCGAAGAAGACTCAGCTTCGCAATCATCTCCGGGATCGGCTTCGGGATTTTCTTTATTGCTCTGCGCCTGGCAAACAGCGGCGGACTCATCTGGCCGCTCGCCGCATCCCGGGTCGCCAGCATGAGTGTGGCGGTTTGCGGAGGTCTGGTATTCAGCCGAAAGCACTTTACCGTCTCGCGGAATGAGGCTTCCTCCCCTGATGCGATTCGTGCACGCGCGCCGTGGAAGGAGGGGGTTGCGCTGGCTGTTCTGGCAGCGATTTGCGACACAGCGGGAAATGTGCTGTTCGTTGCGGCGACACGAACTGGCCGCCTGGACATTGCGGCTGTTCTGGCATCACTGTATCCCGCTTCCACGATCCTGCTGGCAGCCTGGCTGTTGAACGAACGAACTTCAGCGCGACAGGCTGCCGGTATGGCTGCCGCACTGGTTGCCGTGGCGCTGATTTCGTAAGTCTACCCCGGCGCTTTCCTCAGTCCAGCTTCGCTTTTGCCGGATCGAATGTCGGCTTGGGGTATTTGAGCTTCATGCCTTCCAGCGCTCGCACCAGAATTTCAGAAATCACCACGTTCCGATACCACTTGTTGTCAGACGGGATGATGAACCACGGCGCATGCTTCCGGCTGGTGCGGCGGAGCATGTCCTGATAGGCGAGTTGGTAGTCCGGCCAGAACTTTCGTTCGGTGAAGTCCGAATCGCTGATCTTCCATTGTTTGTTGGGATCCTTCAACCGCTCGGCCAGCCTGCGCGTCTGCTCCTCATAGCTGATGTGCAAAAAGAACTTCAGGATGACCGTTCCGTTGTCAACCAGCATCTGTTCCCAGGCGACGATCTCTCGCATGCGCCGATGCGCCTCTTTGTCGGAAATATGTCTGTGTACGCGGACCACCAGAACATCTTCATAATGCGACCGATTGAAGATTCCGATCATTCCCTTGGCGGGTGCTGCCCGGTGAGCGCGCCAGAGGAAATCGTGGCGCAATTCCAACGGCGTCGGCAGCTTGAACGGAGTGACCTGGCAGCCCTGCGGATTGACGCCTGAGAAAATGTGGCGGATCGTTCCATCTTTGCCACCTGTGTCCATGCCCTGAAGTACGAGCAGCAATGAATTCTGTGCGCTGGCGGCCAACAACTCCTGAAGCGTGTCCAGCCGTTCGCGATGACGTTCAAGATCCGAAATTGATTCCTGTTTCGATTTGTAGCGGCCGGTTGTGTCCGTAGAAATGTCCGCAAGCCGGATTTTTGAATCCGGCTGCACGCTATGCGAAGTCTTCAGCTTCATGCTTTAACGATATCGCAAACTTTCCGTCACGAGCGAGACTGCTCAAATGGCAGGTCGGAGACAAAGTAGGGACGGGCCGCGTACTTCAATAGAAATTCGGAGCCGCTGGCCTACTTTACTTCTGTAGGCTGCGTCTGGGTCTGGGTCTTGACGGGCTCGGGTTTGGCGACCGGCTCATCGCCGCCACCTAGACCTTTCACGCCGTCCTTGAAGCCACGGATGCCCTCTCCCAGACCTTTGCCAAGTTGCGGCAGTTTGCTGGGGCCGAAGATCAGAAGGGCAACGACCAAAATGAGAAGCAGATGCGTGGGTTGCAGTAATTCGCCCATAGTATTTTCTCCGCAGGCGTCGATTAGCCTGCCAATCCTGTCGCAGTTTTTATTGTCGCACACTCAGGAGCAGCCTGCAGCTTCGAAGGGTGTATGCGGAAGAGCAACAGCGCCGATGGGCTCCGTTCTCAGGATCCCTGCGTTGGAGGTACGACTGAGAGCTTCTGGCGGATTTTCTCGTAGAAGCGCTGGACGTTTTCGTCCTCTCCCAGGGTCAGCCGCCGATAAACCTTCATCAAGGGAAAGATCTGCGAGCCGGCCACCAGCAGCGTGGGCACAGCCGCGGCGCCTCCGGGATACTGTACGAGATCCCAGGAGCCCAGCCATCGCCTGCGCACGACTTCTCCGAAATAACCGCCCCAGCGCTTCACCTGCTCTTCCACAGCGTCTCTGTCGGCAATTGGCAGAGTTCCGCTCACACTCGAAAGAATGGTTTCCAACGACGCCAGGCTGGCCTCAGAGTAGTCCAATTCAAAGCCAAACTCTTCCTGCGCCACCTGCACGGCATTGGCCGCGCAACTCTCCATCATCTCGGCCATGGACCGGAAGTCGCCCATACGCTCAGGGTATCAGCAGCCTCATAGAAGATCCGACACAAACCCAAAAGAATGCTCTCGCAGAAGTTGTCCTGCACGGCGCAGATCTCCGCAGCGGAAGGCATTGATAATGGGCTGGTGCGACTGTACAGCCTGCGCCAGATCGGCAATTCGACGCTGCGCATTCAGACGCGACCGCATGCATATGCCGAGCGACTGCCACACCCGGAAGAGTTCCTTGTTCTGGCAGCGATCCATGATGCAGCGATGAAAATTGCGGTTATGACAGGCGAACGCCTGCAGGTCATGACGCTCTTCCGAACGTTGCATCGCTGCAAACTCCTGCTCCAGATAAGCCACGCTTTGAGCAGGAAAATCCGTCATAAACTCCGTCGCGGACTGCTCCAGGATGCCGCGCAACTGATACGCATCCCGAAGTTCTGTAGGCGATAATTCCCGGACTCGGGTTCCACGATACGGATCGGATTGGAGAACGCCTATGGCTTCCAGCTTGCGCAGCGCCTCCCGCACGGGAGCCTGGCTGACGTGAAACTCCCTCGCCAGCGTCAGTTCCTTGAGCCGGTCTCCGGGCTGGTAAGTGCCATCCATGATCCGCTCCAGAATCGTCCATCGAATGCGGTCATGCATGCAATTGCGATCAAGCGTTTTGGCGCGAACAGGGCTATCCGCTCCGCCTGGACCATAGAGAGGGAGAGAGGAACCGGCAGAAGAAGCCGCATTTGCAGAATCGGTGTCGAACCCGGCATCTGCGGAAAGATTGTGTTTTTCAATTTCGGTCAGGCCCATCGAGAACCATCCTGTTCAATTGCGAACTACTTGCGTGGTGCAGATTGTGTCGCGCTTCTTCCGTTGCTTAGTCGTGGGGTAATTGGCTGGCATTCCATCCGCCGCCAAGCGCCTTGATCAACAACACGCTGGCCGTCATTCGGCGCGTCTGAATCTGAGCTGCCGTCAGCTGGTTGGACAGGTCGATGCTTTGAGCTGTGATCACCGCCAGATAATCCGCCAATCCACTGCGGTACCGCGACAACGCGATTGCTTCCTGGTGCTGGGCAGACGCCACAGCCTGCTGCTGTGTTGCGGCTTCGCTTTGCAGAACACGAAGTGCGATCAGGTTGTCTTCCACCTCCTGATACGCGCCCAGAACTGTCTGGCGGTAATTCGCCACAACCGCTTCATAGTTTGCCTGCGCTTCCGTGTTCAATGCATGGCGCTGTCCCCAGTCCACAAGAGGCAGAAACGCGGACGTCCCTATCGACCAGAACGTGCTGGGGCCGGTAAACCAATTGCCGGGTCGGCTACTTTCAACCCCGCCTATACCGCTGAGTGAAAACGTCGGGTAATAGGCGGACCGGGCGATGCCAATCTGAGCATTTGCGGAATCCATCTGACGCTCTGCGGAGGCGATGTCGGGCCTGCGCTCCAGAAGTTGCGACGGAAGGCCTGCCGGAGCGACGAGTGGGTGTACGTCCACCACGCGGGGCGGAATGGAAAGATTCGCGGGAGCCTCTCCAATCAGGACCGCGATGGCGTGCTCGAATTGTGCGCGCGCGATTGCTACATCCTGGTCCTGCGCCAGTGCAGTTTGCAGTTGCGTCTCGGCCTGTGCGACATCCAGCGCCGAATTCAGACCGACCCGATACCGTTCCAACGTAAGCTTTTTGGTGTGCCGGTAGGCCTCGACGGTATCGGCTAGAATTTGTTTCTCGTGGTCCAGTCCGCGCATTTCGAAATAGTCGAGGGCTAATTCCGCCTGGATACTCAGGCGGACGTTCTGCTCATCGGCTGCGCTGGACTGGGCATTAGCGCGGGCTGCCTGCACGGTGCGCCGAATGCGGCCCCAGATGTCCGGTTCCCAACTGACGTCGAGCGGAAGAAGAAAGTCGTTGTACTCGTTTTTTCCCTGGAAATAAAAGGTCCGGTTGAACGAACCACGCGTCCGCTGCACTCCGGGGTTGGCGGTCAGGAAGGGAAAGTAATTTGCCCGCTGATATTTCACTTCCGCGCGCGCTTGTGTATAGCGATCCAGCGCGACTTTCAGCGATTGGTTGGATCCTTCCACTTTCTGCTCCAGCGCATTTAGTTCCTGGTCATTGTAGGCTTCCCACCAGGGGCCGCGGCTGTTCTGGTCCTGCGGCTGCGCCGGCTGCCAGCCCGCTTCTTCTTTGAACTGCGGTGCCGCGGGCGCAGGCGGACGATGGTAGTTCGGTCCCACCGTGCAGCCCGACAACAAACCGAGTGCTGCAAAAGATGACAGCAGAACAGGACGGATTCGCTTCATCGCAGTCCACCTCCACCGTTGGCCAGTTGTGGCCCGCTCACCACATGGACTTTCTCATTGTCGACAATGGAGTCCGGCGGCGTGTCCAGAATGCGTTGACCAGCCTGCAATCCGGTCAGCACCTCAATCCGCGTACCCCAGTCTTTCCCTACTGTGATGGGCTGCAGATGCACCCTGTCGTGGTTGTCTACAGTGACGACACGCAGACCTTCGGCACGGAACAACATGGAACTGACAGGAATGATGAGCGCTGGGTGAGTCAGCGGCAGGCGCAAATGCACCTGCGCGTAGGCACCCGGAAGCAAATCGCCGTGGCTGTTGTCGATGTCTACTTCCGCCATCATGGTGCGGGTACTCAAATCTTCGGCATTTGCAGTACGAACGATTTTTCCGTGGAACACACGGCCAGGATATTGCGCCACATCGATGTCCGTGACGACACCAGGCCGCGCCTGCGGCGCATCAATTTCCGGCACGTTTACGTAAATGCGCACAACTCCCAGATAAGAGACATGGAACAACTCGCGCGGGCCTGTTCCCCGGCCCTCCATGGCATTACCGCTCAGACTGGTCGCACTTCCAGTCCCGCCACTGCTGCCGGCGTCAACAAGCTGTCCGATATCGGTGTTGCGAGCTGTCACCGTTCCGGCAAAAGGCGCGTAGATGCGCTCGAAGGACTGGAGCTCCAGCAGATGATTGAGATTTTCCTGTGCGTTGGAGACGGCGGCGCGCTGCGCCCGAGCGGTATCGAGCGCTGTATCGATGGATTCTTTCGACACCGCATCGGTGTCCGTAAGCCCTTTATACCTTTTCGCGGTTTCTTCAGAAAGATGCGCGTTGGCTTCCGCAGTGACGAGCTGCGCGCGCGCCTGTTCCACTTGCTTATCAAGTTCAGGAGTTTCAATTACGGCAAGCAGTTCCCCTTTGCGGACATGGGAGCCGATATCATGCGTCCAGCTCTTGACGTATCCGTTGGTTCTCGCATAGATTGGGGCGTCGTTGAATGCCTGAATCGTGCCGGGCAGGACGACCTCCTGCATGGGTTTGCCAGGCTCCGCGACGTCCGCCGCGACAGCCGGGACCGCCATAGAGTCAGTGTGCTGGCGAAGACCTGAATTTGCGTGAACTCTCGACAGGATGCCACCCACCGCCAGGATCACAGCGATCAGTACTAAGATCGCGACCAGCACGAGCCCGCGACGGGTCGCCTGTCGCGTCGGCTGGACGGAATCATCCGTCGAATTCGCATGCCCCGCGTTCGCATGCGCAGCGATGGGGTGTTGCTGGATTGATTGTTGCTGATTCATCTGCAACCCTCATAAAGAAACTTTCCGCAGAGCGGCGGCAATAACAACTGGTTCGCTGAAATCTTCATGGCTGCTCCTCGGTGTGCTGAACTTCCGCAGTCAACGGCGCATTGCGGTGGACCAGACTGAAAAAGACCGGCACGAAAAAGAGTGTCGCAACCGTGGCGAACAACAACCCCCCTATGACCGAGCGCCCAAGCGGCGCGTTTTGCTCTCCTCCGTCACCTAGGCCCAGAGCCATGGGTACCATCCCGATGATCATCGCGAGAGCGGTCATCAATACGGGGCGGAATCGGGTGAAGCCAGCGCGCATGGCAGCTTCCAGCGGCGTGGCTCCTTGCGCCATATCATCGCGCGCAAAACTTACCACGAGAATGCTGTTTGCAGTAGCAACGCCCATGCACATGATGGAACCGGTCAGCGCGGGGACGCTGATGTGTGTACCTGTAATAAACAGAAACCATACGATCCCAGCCAGTGCCGCAGGTAGAGCGCTGATGATAATCAGCGGATCCAGCCAGGATTGAAAATTCACCACAATCAGCAGGTACACCAACCCAATGGCGAAGAGCAGCCCGCTGAGCAGTCCGATGGTCGAAGATCGCATGGTGAGAATTTGTCCCCGGATCACGATCCGCGATCCGCGCGGCAGTGTCTTACGCGCGTTTGCAATCACTTTATCGATCTGCCTGGCAACGCTAGCCAGATCGGTCCCGTCCACCGAGCCGTAGATATCGACCACCGGCTGCACGTTGTAATGCGACACGGACCCTGCTTCCGCTCCGCGCCGGAAAGTCGCGAGATTGGAAAGAACCTGCATGGGGGCGGCGGCGCTACCGCTGGTGACAGGGATATTCTCAAGGTCCTGGAGGGTATCCAAATCGTATTGCGGCGTCTGCACCGCAATGTTGTAGCTGACCCCATTCCTCCAGTCGAGCCAAAAGGTAGGAGAAGTTTGGAAGCTGCCACTCAGAGCTGTCAGCGTGCTGTTGGAGACATCGCGCTGGCTCATACCAACCTGCTGCGCCTTACTGCGATGTACGTCGATATTAATTTCAGGCTCATCCAGCGATTGCTGGATGTGGAGATCGACCGCTCCCGGAATGGTGCTCATCTGCCGCATCATGGATTCCGCAATGGCATGATTGCGGACCACATCATTGCCAATCACCTGAATATCGATAGGAGCGGGAAGACCAAAGTTCAGAATCTGATTGACGATGTCGGTCGGCAGGAAATAAAACGTGGTCCCCGGATAGGCAGTGTGGAGCTTATCGCGCAGGGCACGGATGTATGTCGGAGTGGGATGGTGTTTGCGCGCAAGGGAAACCAGAATACCGGCGTCCCATGAACCGACTGTGCCGGAATTACTGTACGACAGATTCAACCCGCTATAGGGAACTCCTATGTTGTTGATGATGCTTACCAGCTCGTGTTGAGGAACAATCGTGCGGATGGTCTGGTTCACATCCCCGGCCAGCCGCGCTGTCTCCTCGATACGGGTGCCGGTACGTGCGCGCATATGCAACTCGAACTGCCCGGCGTCCTCCTGGGGAAAGAAATCCTGGCCCAGCCATGGATACAGGATCGCGATCGATAACGCGGAGAGAATAAAGAATCCCGCGATAAAAATTCCACGGTGATGCAGGCAAACGACCAGGAGCTCGCGATAGCCGACGCGCATCTTCTCAAACCCATCTTCAAACTTCATCTGCAAACGAACGAATGGATTGCGGCTGCGCCTGCGGCGGTCGAGGTCGTCTTCCTCATGCGTCTGCAGGAGAAACTTCGCCATGGTCGGCACTACAGTGCGCGACAGGAAGTACGAGGCCAGCATTGCAAATACTACGGCTTCGCCCAACGGCACAAACAGGTACTTAGCGACTCCGCCGAGGAAGAACATGGGGACGAACACGATGCAGATCGACAATGTGGACACGAATGCGGGGATGGCAATTTCAGCCGCGCCGTCCAGAATTGCCTGCTCGATTTCCTTCCCCATCTCCAGATTCCGGTTGATGTTCTCGATTTCGACAGTCGCATCATCCACCAGAATCCCTACAGCCAGAGCGAGCCCACCCAGGGTCATGATGTTGATCGTTTCCCCTAGCAGACTCAATACGATGAGCGAGACCAGAATGGAAAGGGGGATGGACACGGCAATGATCAGGGTGCTGCGCCAGCTACCCAGAAACACCAGAATCATGATGGCCGTCAGGCAGGCCGCAATCAATGCTTCTCTCACTACGCCATTAATCGCACCCCGCACAAAGATGGACTGGTCATCAAGCGGCTGAATCTTCAGCGCTTTTGGAAGACTGGCTGCGGCCTGCGGGATCAGTCGGCGCACATCATCCACAATGGAGAGGGTTGACGCTTTCCCCGACTTTTCAATCGTCATCAGCGCCGCACGACCCCCATTGACCGTAACGATGTTGGTCTGGGGCGGAAAACCGTCGCGCACATGGGCGACATCGCGCATGTACACGGTCGCGCCATTCACTGTCTTAACAGGAAGACTGTTCAGTTCTGCAATCGTCCGCGGGGCGCTGTTGGTCTCCATCTGATATTCGAAAAGACCAATTTTTTCTGTACCGCCGGGCACTATCAGGTTCTGCGCCCCGACTGCGTTGACAACATCTTGCGGGGAAAGGTGTCGCGCCTGCAGCTTGGCGCTGTCGATATCTACCTGTACCTGGCGCTGTTTGCCGCCGTAAGGATAAGGGATCGAAGCACCCTGAACTGTGGCCAATTGCGTGCGGAAAAAATTATTGCCGATATCAAAAAGCTGCTGCTCGCTGATGCCCTTACCCGAAAGCGCCACTTCCAGCACAGGCACAGAAGACGCGTTATACGTGAGAATGAGCGGAGGAAGGGTACCCGGTGGCATGGAGCGAATCACTGTCTGGGAGATCGCTGTGGTCTGGGCAACTCCGGCGTCGACATTCGTTCCAGGGTGAAAGTAAATCTTTACAACAGAGATACCGGTAATGCTGAAGGATTCTACATGCTCGATATTGTCGACCGTGGTCGTGACGGCGCGTTCGAAATTGCTGGTGATGCGCCCGGTCATTTCATCTGGCGATAATCCGGTGTAGTTCCAGACCACGCTGACGACCGGAATATCAATGTTGGGGAAGATATCGGTAGGAGTCCGCAGGATGACAGTGAAGCCTAGAATGACAACGAGCAGCGCGAGAACGACAAATGTATAGGGCCTGCGGAGCGCAAGGCGAACAATCCACATCGTGATATCCGGTTAAGGGTTAGCGTGGGGCCGGAGATACGGCGCTTGAGTGATGGTGCCCGTCAGCAAACTAACGGTTATCGATAATCCAATGATACACGCCAATCGAGAGAAACCAAAACTTCGTACGGATCAAACTTCTGCTTCCGCTGCATCCCACAAAAGGGTGCTAGAGGAAGCAGGGCCAAATCGAAACTAAAGGATCCCAAAGGGAGCCACAGATTGAAAAACTCATCTATCTCAGATTATGCGCTGATCGGAGATACAGAAAGCGCTGCCCTCGTCTCGAGAACGGGATCCATTGACTGGCTGTGCTGGCCTGACTTTTCCTCGCCGGCATGTTTGGCGGCCCTGCTCGGGAATGCCGCGAACGGAAGGTGGCTGATATGTCCGACAGGCGCGTTCCGCAGCCGCCGTCGTTACCGGCCGCACGGACTGATCCTGGAGACCACGTTCACCTCCCGCTCCGGAACGGTACGGGTCACCGATTTCATGCCGATTCGCGGCAGAAACTCCGATGTCGTCCGGATCGTGCGCGGGCTCTCCGGCAAAGTTGGGATGACGATGCAGTTGGTTCTGCGGTTTGACTTTGGGCGGACAATTCCATGGCTTCAGCAGGAGCGCTCACGCTCGTACACCGCGACCGCAGGTCCGGGCACAGCTTACCTGCGTACACCTGCAGCATTGCGCCTGGAGAAAGGGGATATGCTGGCGGAATTCGAGGTGAAGCGGGGGCAGACGATACCCTTCGTGCTCACGCACGCCTCCTCGTTCGAAGGTGCTCCCCGTCCGGTGAACCCGGAACTCGCATTCAAGCAAACGGAACGCTTCTGGGCGAAATGGTCCGCTCGCAACAGGTATAGGGGCCAGTGGAGTGCCCAGGTCGAGCGATCCCTTATCACGCTGAAAGCACTGACCTATCGTCCGACAGGAGGGATAATCGCCGCCCCCACGACTTCGCTGCCGGAAAAACGCGGTGGGAACCTGAACTGGGACTATCGCTACTGCTGGCTCCGCGATGCGACCTTTACCCTCCTCGCACTTTTGAACGCTGGATACGTGGAGGAAGCGATGGCCTGGGAGGAATGGCTCTTGCGCGCCGTGGCGGGAGATGCTGCCCAGACGCAGATCATGTATGGCCTGCGTGGAGAACGCCAGATTTCAGAAACCAAGATTCCATGGCTCACGGGATATCAAAAGTCGTCTCCAGTTCGCCTTGGGAATGCGGCATCCCTGCAATTTCAACTCGACATCTTTGGAGAACTCGCCGACGCCTTTTACCAGTCGCTGCGTGCCGGTCTGCATGGACCAGCCCGCGGCATTGAACTGCAGCAGAACTTGATCGCCCACCTGCGGCAGGTCTGGCAACTACCGGACCAGGGAATATGGGAGGAGCGGGGCAAGCCCCAACAGTTTGTCTATTCTAAGGTAATGGCCTGGGTAGCGGTGGATCGCACGATTCATAGCGCGGAACTCCATGCACTAACCCCGAACCCGGAACGGATGAAGCAGTGGATAGCCCTTCGGCAGGAGATGCATGACCAGATCTGTAGTAAGGGATATAATCGCAAGCTCAACAGCTTCACTGTCTCCTATGGCTCCCAGTCGGTGGACGCTTCCCTGCTTCTGCTGCCGCTGGTGGGCTTTCTTCCAGGCAACGACCCGCGCGTTCTAGGTACCATCAAGCGGATTGAACGCGAACTGATGACCGGCGGTCTGTTAAAGCGAAATCGGCCTCGCAACAAATCCGAAAGGCAGGGCGCGTTTCTGGCATGCAGCTTCTGGCTCGTGCAGGCAAGGGCGCTTGCGGGTCGCAAAGAAGATGCAGAGCGGCTGTTTCGAAAGCTGCTCCGGCTGCAAAACGACGTTGGGTTGTTTTCAGAAGAGTACAGCACGCGCACCCGGCAGCTCGTAGGAAACTTCCCGCAAGCGCTTTCTCACATTGCCCTGGTCAACGCGGCATTCTCCCTTGGCGCCCCCGCCCAGCATCGGCATATGCACGGCTGAACGGTGTCTACCTGGACGCGCGACTGGAAGTCTTTTGGGAAGTCTTCCTGGAGCTTTTCTTCGCCGGAGGCACTTTGGCTCCGGATTTGCGCGCTTCGGACAGACCTATCGCAATTGCCTGCTTGGGATTGGTCACTTTTTTCCCGGAACCGCTCTTCAGCTTCCCTTTTTTGAACGCGTGCATCTCTCGTTCGACGCTGGAGGAAGCCTTGGGACTATATTTTCTGCCGCTGCTCTTTTTGTGAGCGGACGAACTGGTCTTGCTGCTTGCCGATTTTGCTGAGGTCGCCTTTTTTGCTGAGGTCGCCTTTTTTGCTGAAGTTTTCTTGGCGGTGCTCTTGCGGCTCGTTTGGATGTGCGATGCCGACCCAGTTTTAGAACGCGCTGTTGGCATAGTATTCTCCTGGACTGCTACTAGGGTAAGAAGCGTGGCGATTGGGCGCGGTTGTAGCCGGATGTGGTGGAGCATTGTCATTTGCCGGGGATCGGCAATGCGGAATCGGGTACAGGAGGAGGAAGTTTTCCAACTGGGTAAGGCTCGATCACCACGGGATCAGTGTCCGGCTGCACGAGCCAGATATGGCGATCTTTGTAATGCGCCACCAGGGCTGCTTCCCAATCTGGCCGCAGTTCACGCGCCCAAATCACTTTCCCGTTCTCCAGGTCTGCGCCGTTGAACACCCACTCGTGCAGCACATCATGGTCAGTTCCGTAGCGAACGATCGCCAGGTGTTTCCCCGGCTGTCCGGCAAGCCATGCCGCAACACGTGCGCGGTCCGGCATCGTGTTCTTATAGGAAGACCAGCGGAAAGGATGCTCTCCGCCTACGGGAATGTGCAGTACCGCCAGGACAGCCAGCAGCACCCCGATGACACCGCTCGACAACATCAAATTGCGTACGATGGCCGCACCCTCCCCGGTTCGTCTTCGCCACACATGAATGCGGCGCAATCCTTCCGCTATCAGCAGAAAGACAACGACCGAATACTGCGGATCGTAGTTCATCATCCAGAACGTCGTGAGCAGGGCGGAGAGCAGTCCGCACAGCAGAACGGCGGAGGGCAAACTGAATAGCCCTTCGCGAGCCATGCGGAACCAACAGACAGAAAGCAGCAGGAGAAACGCGATGACAAGGTATTGGCTCTGATGCTGATGCCGGCTGCCCGTAAATTGAAGCGTCAGGATGCCTGTAAAAAAGGCAAGCCACGGAATAAGGTAGGTGCGATCGAGCAGCCTCGCTTTCTTCGGATTTGGCCAGAAGACGAGCGGCAACACCAGCAAGGGACGAACATGGAATGCGAGAAACTTGGATATCCGCAGCAGCAGATACCAGGCAGTCAGAAGAGGCCTGGTATGAAGTTGCTGATAAATCTTCATTTCCCAGACGGCCTTGAACTGCATGGTTTCGCGCGCGTAGTAGATCGGCGGCCGTGAACGAATAGGCTGCCACAGGAACATTGGCACAATCGACTGCTGTTTGTTCCACATCTGATATACAAACATCGCCGGGCGACCCGTTGTTAGCCAGTTGAAATAGGCCAAACCTGCAACTTCCGCCAGCCCCAGCAACAGAACGGGCATCAGCGTATAGAATGCCCGGGCACGCAGGGTGATCCCGTCCGGAGATCGAACGAACCACAGGATCAAACAAATTGCTACTGGCAGCAGGAAGAATGCTCCCTCATACGGACGGGTGGTTGCAAGCAGTCCGCAACCCACGCTGAACCAGAAGGCATCTCGCACACGCGGAGTTTTTGCCGGGCGATGGGCCTCTTTCCGGCGAGGGCCCATAATTCTCGGAGCAGATCCTAATACCAGAGCTCCGCCGAGTACGGCCAGCGCGCCTCCCCAGTAGGAGTTCATCCAGAAAGAAAAGATTCCCAGGCGCAAGCCAAAGAGGAGTGCGGTCAGCAAAGCCCACCAGGGGCGTGTCCAGCCCAGCAACATCCAATACACCGCCCCGCACATCAGGCCGACGCTTAGACACACGCCAAACCAGGGCTGATGGAAAATAATGTCTCCCAGCGCGAGAAAAAAACCCTGCGCAGGAGGCCGAGCCGATTCGTAATGGGGATACTGGATGTTCTCTACCACATCAAAAAACACGGCCATCGGAGAGACCGGGTTCGCCGCCCGCCCATGGGCGAAAGTCTCTCCTTGCATCAGATAACTGAACTCCTCCTGAATCGCCGGTTGAGGAATGGGCATCCAGGGGAGCAAGGCCAAACGCACAAGACAGGGGAACAGCGCGACCAAAAAGATGGCCCTTCGGGGACGTCTGGCGAGAAAACGAAAGCGGCTCGACACTGGACGGACGAGGCGCACGACGAAGTTCGGCGAACGGAATGCAATGGCAATACTGCCAAGCGCCAACAGAGATTCCAGGGCCGAAATGTAATGAGTACCTAACTTCATGCAGACAACAAGTCTCAGGATGAAGTTTTCTGGGAACTCGGCAAGCGTAACACGCTTAGAAAACAGCTGGCGAAGATTGATTCCACTCCCATGACCATAGCGGCGCAGGAAGGTAGAGTTATTCGCAAGATGCTTTGCGGATTCAGCGGTCCAAAGCCGGCGGCGTGCCAGAGATGAACTCCATAGAGAGCTGCAGCCATGCCTAACAGAGTTAAGGAACCGCCGGCCAGCAGGCCTCTCTCCAGCGTAAAGTGCCGCAAACTGCGGTCCACTGCGGAATGAGCAGGCAACAGTCCTTGAGCCATGCCGTACACCTTCGCGCAGATTGCAAAGACGATCGCCTGAAAACCGATCAGTACGGCACCCAGCGCGTAGACCAGCGTGTCCACGTCAAAGGAAAAAGATTCGAACGCCCGTTGCTGCGGCAGCAGCCATCCTGCCGCCGTCAAACCGGCAAGCATTAGCGCGATTCCAGGGTAGAGAAAGAGCCAGCGCGGACTGTATAAAAATAGAAAGCGTAAATGGCGCCACCCATCCCGCCATGTACGAAGATGCGGCGCCCGGCTGCGTCCGTCCGGCGATAACGTGGTGGGCGTCTCTGCAATCTTCATACCGGCGAGTGTGGCTTTTACGACCATTTCGCTGGCGAACTCCATACCCGTGCAGCGAAGGCCAAGCCGTTCAAATGCATCTTTGGAAAGACCCCGCATCCCGCAGTGAAAATCCCCGCATTCTGCGCGAAAAATGACCCTCCCCAAAAGGCTGAGCGCAGGATTGCCCAGATAACGGTGCAGCGGAGGCATCGCGCCCCGCTCAATGCCTCCCTGGAATCGATTGCCCATTACCAGGTCGGCGCCGCCGTGCAATTTTTCCAGAAAGCGCGGGATATGCCCAAAGTTGTAGCTGTCGTCCCCATCCGCCATGATGAGGTATTTGCCACGTGCAGCGGTGAATCCGCCGATGAGCGCCGCTCCGTAACCGCGCTGCGGAACAGAAACCACCCGCGCGCCTCGACCGGTCGCAATCTGCTGAGAACCATCCGTACTGCCGTTGTCGGCTACGATGACTTCCCCATCAACTCCGGCTTCTTGCAATGCAGACCAGGCCTTGTCGACGCAGACGCCGATCGTTTCTGCCTCATTCAGACAAGGCATGACAACCGAAAGCTCACACGAATGCATACTCGAGTATGTCATGGGATGGCCTGCCATCGGACTTGATCCTTAGCTATGACTAGAGCACGAACCCTGCAAAGTTTTGGAATGCCCAACTCTGTCCGCGCGGCTCCCATTCTCTGTTATCTCCACTGACACAGTTCGGATCGAATTCGCCGCGGATAAATGGGCGCCCTCGATAGCTACTCGAGTTCGAAGACAAAAAGATGATTGAGGCCGAGTTGAAATCTTTGATGACTGCGCAGCCTGAAGGAATGCGCCTGAAAAATGAAAGGCGTTCTTTGCACATCAAACCCGTGGTGCTGCTCGGCTGCCATGCCATCGATCACGCCTAACTTCTGCAGCACAGGGAGAATCGTGTCTACCCTGGGAGAGGGTACGGTAAGAATCAATTTACCGCCGGGACGCAGGTGTGCCGCGCAATCCGCTGCGAGCCCGTCCAATGCGCTCTCCGGGATGTGCTCCAAAGTCGCAAGCATGGTAATGACATCAAAGGTGCGGGGATTCGGCAAAACCTGCGGAAATGTTCCCTGATAAAAGGTCACACCCGGCGATTTTGGAAGTTTGTTGTGATCCAGGTCCAGATCCACACCCACAGAATCCCGCACGTCCGCGAGAGCACGAAACAAAGCGCCATCTGCCGTCCCGATGTCAAGAACTCTGGCACCTGGTGGAATGAATTGAGCCGCCTTGCGAACTCGCCACCGTTGTAGAAGCTTGTCTAAATAAGTCATCGATTGCCGGCTTGAATTTTTTCTTGAAGATGCAATGGGCGCATCCACGCTCGTTCCGCGTTCGCAGAGCCGGGGAGTTAGTTCAGCAATGAGCGCAGCTATGGGAAACGCCTTGAAGCTTTCTTTCCATCCGTCAGACTATCTTCAGTCGTCTTGAGGTTCGCCAATTGCCGGGAACCTTGGCTCTACCGGCACATGCGCACCCCCGCCGAACATACCCGCTGCTGCATTCGCAAGGCTTCGAGTACTCGCCGATGTACTGACCTTTCATCGCTCGAGTCACTGCCGCAACTCGCATGCTATACTCCCCTCTTTACCACCGGAGATGAACCATGCAATTTGTGAAGCACCTCTGCCGTTTGGGCGCTAGTTTTTGTTTGATAACCATGCTGGCAGGATGCAGTTCCAGCTCCAAAATGACCCCAGGGCCAGCGGCCACATCTTCGATCGTGCTGCTAAGCGGAACTTCGTACGACTTTGGTGGGGACCTCGTCAACAACGCTGTATCCAAGCCCGTGGTGCAAATTATCAACGGAGGCCCACTTGCGTTGACCTTGAGGCCCAGCCTGAGCGCGGGGTCAGGATTTAGACTGGTACCCTCGGGCTCCTGTACTGCACAGCTACCACCTCACACGAGCTGCTCGATCATCGTGAGCTACGACCCTGCGAATACGTCTCAACGGGCCGCCACTCTGAACCTGAACTTGGGAAATGCGGCCGTGGGCACCCCAACCGCAGTAAGGTTAACCGGAACCCCGGTCATGATGAGCCCCGGAACGGTGACCGCAACGTCGAACCCTCAGGTGGCTCAATACACGATTATACCTCCCTCCGCCGGAACGGTGACGGTCAGCTTCGGAAAGACCACGGCCTACGGTCAGCAGACCTGGACGGTTCCGACGCCGATCGGGGGCGGCCCGGTGAGTATCTATGTTGCCGGAATGCTGGCAAAGACCCTGTACCACATGCAGGCGACGGTGGCATTGCAGGACGGCACCACGGTGAGCGATATCGACCATACGTTTACCACATCCAGCTATCCTGCCACCGAAATTCAGGCATTTTCGGCATCGACTGCGTCCGGCCAGGTACCCCAGGCGGGCATTGAAATGGTGAATACCATTCTTGCGCCCACAGCCGAAATCGCAGCCACGGATCTCTCGGGCAACGTGCTATGGCAATACGTCCCTACCGAGTCGCTCGCAGGCGCAAGTATCTATGCACCCAAGCAGATGAGCAATGGAGATTATCTGATTGTGATTGGGCCTGCGGGGTCTACGATCCTGGCGAATCCGCCAAAGCCGGGAACACTGAACCTGGTGCGGGAAGTCGATCTAACCGGGAAAACGGTAAAACAGATCACAATGA
Organism: Acidobacteriaceae bacterium; assembly: GCA_035713565.1. GTDB lineage: Bacteria > Acidobacteriota > Terriglobia > Terriglobales > Acidobacteriaceae > JAKAAZ01. Next base: position 17,109 of record DASSZI010000254.1, read on the forward strand.
CTGAGATCAACGCAAGACTCGCGGCTGCCAATTACAACATTGTGCTGCAGGCGTTCCATCACGATGCGACTCCGCTGCCCAATGGACACTGGCTGGTGCTGGCGAACACATATAGGAACTATACGAATTTGCCGGGATTTCCTGGAACACTGGCAGTGCTCGGGGATGTAATTGTCGACCTGGACACCAATTTAAAGCCCGTATGGGTCTGGAATGAATTCGACCACCTCGACGTCAATCGCCATCCCGCCGTCCAGCATTTCCCGGACTGGACCCACACGAATGCAATCCTCTACTCGAAGGACGACGGCAATATCCTCGTCTCCATCCGTCACCAGAGCTGGATCGTGAAGGTTGACTATAACAATGGCGCTGGAACTGGGAACATCCTCTGGCGGTTGGGCGAGGGCGGGGATTTCAAGCTAGTCGGGGGCACCGACCCAACAGATTGGTTCTACGGGCAGCATGGCCCATCCTTTTCGACGCCAAATACGACCGGGATCTTCGGCCTGACTGTCTTTGATAATGGAGATTTCCGGATCTTTCCCGCTGGTGTAACTTGCGGGACAGCCGGTGCGCCACCATGTTTCTACAGCACGGTACCAGTCCTCCAGATCAATGAAACAGCGAAAACGGCGACGTTTCAGTTTCATCAGATCCTGCCTCCGAATCTGTACGCTTTCTTTGGCGGCAACTCCGAAGTGCTGGCAAATGGCGATGTGGAATACGACGTATGTGGGGAGGTCGGCAAACCCCATTCGCAAGCTTTCGAAGTTACCGAGCAAACCAATCCGCAGCAAGTCTGGACGGACCAGGTGTCCAGCAATTACGCCTACCGGGCGTACCGGCTGCCCAGTCTCTATCCCGGCGTGCAATGGTAAGTGTGCCTGGCGAGTGCGGACGCTGCTGCTGGTAAGGACCGCGGGCCATGAACCCCGCGGATGGAGGATCAGGATTTTTGAGACTGCTAACTAATCTTCTAGTTGGCAGTCTATATTGAAAGCTGTCGTGTTCCGCAGGGCGACGCACAGGACGCAATGCCTCCAAAACGTTCCATCACTTTAACGGAAGCCGAACTTCGCATTATGCGCATCTTGTGGGCGCGCGGCGAATCCCTTGTCAGCGATATTGTCTCAGCGCTTCCGGCGGGAGCCCCACTGGCCTACACGTCGGTGCTTACCACCGTACGCATTCTGGAACAGAAAGGCTATGTCCGGCACCGGCAGTCCGGCCGGGCTTTTCTATACAGCGCCTGTGTGGCGGAGCAGGACGCAAGTCAATCCGAGGTACGGCACGTGATGCATCGATTCTTCGGAAATTCGCGGGAACGCCTGATGCTCTCCTTGCTTGGAGATGGGCAGATCACGCCAGACGAACTGCAGCGTCTGAAGCGAGCGATTTCTCAGGCTGAAGCGACCGCCGCTGCGGAGGGAAGCTAAATGGCGAACGGCGCAATGCACCTTCTTGTCCAGTTCTCCAGATTCGCTGCCTCGGCCTTCGTCGCCGGTTTGTGGCAGGGAGTTGCCATGATCACGGCCCTGGCACTCTGTCTGCGTTTGCTTCCCCGGCTCAACGCGGCTGCCCGTTTTGCTATTTGGAGTATTGCGTTTGCCCTGCTTACGATGCTGCCGGTGCTAAGTTCGCGGACAAGCGCGGTCCGCCACATTCATGCGATGCCACCGCTCCTGCATGTTGGGCGATCCTGGGAGTTTGCGATTGCAGCGGTCTGGCTGTTGCTTATGGTCTGGCGGACGGGCCAGCTCGCGGTCCATGCTGTACGCCTGCGCCGCATTTGGCAGCGCGCAACACCGGTCCAGGATTCGGGCAAAAATCTTCAGATCTTTAAGCAGGCCGGAAGAAAAGCAACGCTCTGCACGTCTGCGGATGTGGATGCACCGAGCGTGATTGGGTTTTTTTCCCCTCGGCTGCTGGTTCCGGCATGGATGTTTGCGCAGCTTTCTGAAGCAGAACTGCGGCAGGTGGTGCTGCATGAGTGCGAACACCTGCGCCGCAGGGACGACTGGATCAATGTTCTGCAGAAGGTTGCGCTCGCGCTGTTTCCGGTGAATCCGGCCATGTTCTGGGTGGACCGGCGGATGAGCCTCGAGCGCGAAATGGCTTGTGATGCTGGCGTCGTAATGTCGATAGCGGCACCATTCGATTACGCAAACTGCCTCACCAGGCTGGCCGAGTATCGTATGGTCCGCCGGCAGGTCGCACTGAGTCTCTCGGCATGGGCGCGTCGGTCCGAGCTCGCGTGTCGAGTTCAAAATCTGCTACGGCCAGCGCGGAGAATGTCTGCCTTGCAGGCAAGAACGCTCGGCGCGTTGCTCAGTCTCCGCCTGGCAGCGGGATCCCTGGAGATGGCGCGCGTGCCGCGTCTCGTCTCCTTCGACAACGAAAACTCCACCCTTATCGCGGAGCAAACTGCTTTTCGTTCATCCTCTCCCGCTGGCCCGCGTGCAATTCCCGCGGAATACCGTCCTGCGGGTATACAGTCTCGTCCCCAATTGATACAGGCCGAATTTCCACTGCCTAAGCCTGCGCAGCACTCTGCGGCTGGGCTTCCGTCGACGACAGCCACGCACAGATTGCGACCATCCATCCGCAGCATTCGAATAATGCACAAAGCTTTTCCGCCGCGGCTTGTACGAACATCTGGGAAGGAATCGCAGTCCAGCCGAACCGCTGCGGAATCCGGTCGCAACTCAGCCCGTGCGGTATATGTGCTGAAGATTGATTTCTCACCCTCCTACGCGGCCGTACGGGTTGGCGACGGCTGGCTGTTCATTCAACTCTAACTTCCACCATCACCTGATCACTAAGGAGATACTTGTGCCCCAAGAAACTAATAAATTAATTTCAAACGTGCGCCGTCCGGGACTGGCAACCGGCTTCGCGGTGCTTGGCGTATTCGGTTCCGCGCTCTTGTTCAACCACCAGAGCCTGCATGCGGCTTCCAATTCCCACAGCCCGGCACCGCTGACCATTGCCGCTCCGGTAGACCTATCAACGCCTTACACCAAGATCGCAAAACAGGTTGGTCCCGCAGTTGTAAACATCAATACGGAAATTTTGCCGCACCACAAAGACCAGACCGCAACTCGCGAGGGCGGCAGCGGCGATCAACAGAATGGTGAGCCGGGCCCAAACAGCAGCATGCAGGATTTTTTTAACCGCTTTTTTGGCGGAATCATTCCCCATATTCCGGGAATTAGCCCCCAGCAGCAGGAGGAGCGCGCTTTGGGCTCCGGCTTCCTGGTGGATCCCAGCGGCTACATTGTTACCAATGACCATGTGATCGACAAGGCCGATCGCATTTACGTCAAGTTGACCACTGACCCGCCGAACGATCAGGGACATCGAGCCACAGTCGTGGGCGTGGACAAGGATACGGACCTGGCGGTGATCAAAATCGACGCGGGCCAATCTCTGCCCACGGTAAAGCTTGGCAACTCCGACAGTGCCCAGGTCGGAGACTCCGTTGAAGCAATTGGTTCACCTTTTGACCTGTCGCAGACTGTGACGGCGGGGATCGTTTCCGCCAAAAACAGAAATATCGAGGGAGGCGTAGGCGGCCAGTTCAAGCACTACATCCAGACCGATGCCGCGATCAATCCCGGCAACTCGGGTGGACCGCTCCTCAACATGGATGGACAGGTGATCGGCGTCAACACCGCTTTAATCACACAGACAAACGGCTACATGGGAATCGGCTTCGCGATACCATCCAACACCGTAGTGAATGTCTACAACCAGCTTATTGGTCCTGCGCACAAGGTGGTCCGCGGCTCGATTGGTATTCGCTTTCAGCCAAACATCAGCAGCGCGGTTGCCAAGGTGTATGACGCGGGTACAGGCGTGCTCATCAGCTCGGTGGTTCCCGGAAAAGCGGCCGCAAATGCCGGCTTAAAAGCCAACGACGTCATTGTTTCTATCAACGGCAAGCCGATAAAGAATGGCGACGACCTTGTGGACAACATCTCCGCCCGCCGTCCCGGCTCGACAGTTACGATCGGCTATCTGCGCAATGGTAAGACGATGACGACGACCTGCACGATCGATGATCGGACCGATACCGTTGACGCGGCTGGTGCGCAATCCCATGAGAATGCGCCGGGAACACCGCAGGCGAACCCCGGAAAGGCAAAGCTGGGCGTTACCGTCCTGGATCTGCCGGATAACGCGCCGAGTGGCATGCATGGCGTCATGGTCCAGTCGGTAGTTCCGGGTTCGTTCGCGGATGAACTCAACCCGCCAGTTGGGCAAGGAGTTGTTATTGAAGCGATCAATCGCAAGCCAATCCAGAATAAGGCCCAGTTTGACGCGATTGTCTCCGCGTTGAAATCCGGGCAAGATGTGGTCCTGCAGGTCGCCTATCCCAATGGAGGAGGCCAGACGACGTTAACCGGAGGCGTGCTCCCATAGGTGGCTCCCGCAACAAAACACTACGTCAGATTCTTCACTCCGACTGTCATCCAGTCGGAGTGAAGAAGGCGATCCTCCGGGTAGATCTAGAGTTTTCCAAGAAACTTCTTGCCAGAAACGAATTCCGCGCCTTTCTTCAAATCTGCGATGAAGAGGTGGGTTTCGCGATGCCGGTCTTCCGATGTGGCCTGCCGAAGTAAAGAAGAGGGATGGACCGTAGCCATAATCGGCGGATACTTCTCTACTCTGATGATTTCCCCCCGCTGCCTGGTGACTCGAAAATTTCTGCCGGCCAGACCTTGGGCCGCGGTAGCCCCCAACGCGATAACGAGTTTAGGATGCACGGCTTCCATTTCAGCTTCGAGCCATGGCTTGCAGGCAGTAACCTCCATCGCATTCGGCTGGTCATGGATGCGCCGTTTGCCGCGCTGAACCCACTTGAAATGTTTAACGATGTTGGTCACATAAGCCTGTTCCCGGCTGATACCGGCTTCCCTCATGCAGATATCCAGCAGTTTCCCTGCCGGTCCCACAAACGGCTTTCCAGCGACGTCTTCCTGATCGCCAGGTTGTTCCCCCACCAACATGATTGTGGGATCGGAGTGACCCTCCCCAAAAACTGTTTGGGAGGCATTTTCAAAAAGAGGGCAGCCTTGGCAGTACTGGGCGGCCTCCCTAAGCTTTTTAACGCTATGGCTCTTAGGAATAAATGGCAGAGCAGAATATTCCGGATGAGCAACGGCAGACATATCTATTGAGATGCAATGCGGAGAGCCGGATTTGAACCAGGTTGCTACCGGTTAGCGCATCCACTGAGAGCATCCCGGAAGTATGACTGTTCTTTGGGCAAGTCGGCCTAATTGGATTCCTTAGGCGGTGAGCACGGGATGGATGCGACTAGACCATAACCAGACCGGTGTTTGCTTCCGCCGGACCGCCGATAAGGAGTGGTGGCATTGGTTGCTTTCGACGATCAAGATGCGATTTCCACATAAGCTATTCTTTTCAAATCATAAGGTCGAGTGATAGGGGGCACAGAAATTAAGGATTGATACTCCTAGCATTGTTCCCGGGAAACGAAGTAGCTCACAGGTTGCCTGGCCACCGCAGGAGGGATTCATGATTAGCCATCCGCCTCGCCGCTTGCATTCCAAGACCTCCGGACTAGCCCTTGCTAGGCGTCTGTGCCTTGGAATTCTTCTACTACTGGTGTTTTTCACTTCGCATTGGAACCTGGCACAGCAAGCCCCGCCAGCTAGCCCGCCTGGGCCAACCTCGGCAGTTTCCGCGGCGAATGGGTCACAGTTTATCGGTTCGGACGCTTGCGTGCTATGTCACACGGACCAACTGCACAACCTGGACCAGACACCCCATGGGAAGATCGCGCTCAAACAGGTCCCGAACGGCGCGCCGGACACATGTGAGGCTTGCCACGGGCCGGGCAAAGCGCATGCGGACAGCGGCGGCGATCCGACAAAGATCTTCCGCTTCACGACAGCCACTCCGGCGCAGGCGAGCCAGCGCTGCCTTTCATGCCACCAGACCAGTCATCACAAATATAACTACGATCGCTCGGCACATGCGGACGCAAAGGTCGGCTGCCTTTCCTGCCACTCCGTGCACCACCCCGCATTGAAAACCACTCTGCTGCTCGCCTCTCAGCCGACGCTGTGCTATTCGTGCCACACCAATGTGAAGCCGTACTTCGACCGTCCATTCCATCACCGCGTGAATGAAGGACTGATGAATTGCACGGACTGCCACAATCCACATGGGACGTTCCGCGGCAAGCAACTTCGGACGGCGGCGACGCAGGACCAGGTATGCATCCAATGCCACTCGGAAAATGCCGGGCCGTTCGTACATGAACATCCTCCGGTAAAGACTGACGGCTGCGTATCGTGCCACAATCCGCACGGATCCTCCAACCCCCGCATGTTGACTGTGAACAACGTGAACATACTTTGCCTGCAATGCCATACCAGCACGATGAACTTCAGCGCACCGAGTACGCCATCGTTCCACAACCAGGCAAATCAATATCAGGCATGCACACTTTGTCACGTCGCCATTCATGGCTCCAACGTCAGCAGTGTGTTCTTCCAGTAAGGAGGCAGGTCATGACGGTATTGTCGAAGCGAAGTGTTTTCGCAACTGCGGCCTGGTTCATCGCAGCCGGACTGAGTGCCCAGACAAGTCAGCCTTTGGCACAGCAGGCTTCCGGCAGTTCAACATCATCAGGTTCAGCAGTTCTCTATGGTTCGCAAAACAGCGCGGCGACGCAGAAAGGCACAGGCCGGATTGCGGGTGTTCGCGTAAACATTTTCGGCTTGGAGTCCGAGCGGTGGCGGAACTTCGCTGGGCCTTCTCAGAAGGTCGTTAACCCTCGCGAAGTGGCGGCCAGCGACTACGTCATTCACCAGGAGGTTGAACTTGGAGGCCACATTGTCAACTATTCGGGAAGCGCCGCCATGTGGGACAACCTGGTAGATGTATTCAGCGGGCCGCGTTTTCTGACCCAATCCCTCAATATGCATGCTATCGACCCCAAGGGAAAAATCTTCGACGAGTTGAGCATGCAGAGCTTCGGCTACGGCGGAGATCCGAACACGTCGACTCTGTTGCGCTTTTCAAAAGGGAAAATCTACACGTTCCGCTCGCTCCTCCGGCGTGATCGCCAGTATTTCGACTACGACTTGCTGGATAATCCGCTAGTTCCGGCAACGCGGAAGCCGTATCTTCCGGTTTTAAACTCACCGCATCTTTTCAATACAGTGCGCAAGATGGGGAACTTCGAATTGACGCTATTACCCTTCGCTCGCGTGGATTTCCGATTTGGATATGCGCCCGATATTGCAGAAGGGCCGACCCTCAGCAGCGTGCACGTGGGATCGGAGGGGCTGCTTAACCAGAACTGGCGAAACAGCACCGAAACCTACACTGTGGGATTCGACTGGAGGATGTTGCGCCAGACCAGCGTCAGCTTCGAAGAAATCATCGTGCAATACAAGGGCGATACAACCTGGAATCTCGCTGGCTTGAACTATCAGCTTTCCAATGGAACCCCGGTCAGTCTCGGACTTGATCCGATTTTCGGTCTGAATTCTTCAACGTGTAAAACGCTGTTTAGCAACCCGTCTACAGCTCCCCCTACAGTCAATCCGAAGTGCAACGGATATTTGGCTTATTCCCGCAGGGCCCCCACGCGAGTGATTTATCCGACGGAACAGCTTCACTTTGAAAGCACGTCTTTGAAGAACGTGCAGATGACTGGACGTGTGGTTTATAGCGGCAGCCATGGAAATCTGAACAATTACAACGAGACCTTCAATGGTTTCGATGCCCGGGTGAAGGACCGGGAAACGATTACCACCGGGAACGCCAGCACCCAATTGATCAACGTCGCAGCGGATTATGGCATCACCTGGCAAATCAGTCCCAAGTGGACGGCCAGCACCGCGTTAGATTACTGGGCATTCCGCGATCCTGGTCGAAGCTCCTTGACAACGGCCACTTACACCGGAGCTTCCCTGTTGGCCACTCCGGTGCCCGGTCCAACCGGGCCAGCAACTACTCGGTTCAACGGTTTTCTGTCTCAAAAGATGGAGAGCGATACCTCATTGCTGGAATATGGGATGGGGCGAATGCTGCGGCTTAGCGCAGGTTATCGATATCGCCGCCGCACTATTTCGTTCTATGGGCCATTCACGCCCGCCGGCACGAATGTTGTCCCAATCCATGAAAACTGGGGACTGTTCGGCGCAAGATTCGAACCAATGCGGACTATGGTGGTCAACTTCACCGCGGATACCATGTCGGCGGACCGGGCGTACACTCGGATCGATCCAACCCGGTTGCAGAGCTATCAGATCTATACCACGATTGATCCCCGGCCATGGCTGGCTCTGACCAGCAGCATCACTCTATTTCAGAGCCGCGACAATGCTGCCAATGTGAACCATCGGCAGCACAATCGCGATTATTCCTTCGGACTTACGATGACACCGAACAACTTCTGGTCGCTCGACGCCCACTACGCGTACGTCGACTATTACACCCGTACCACCGTCTGCTACTACAGCACGCCTGCACCCCGCGGGGCTTTTGGCTGCCCAGTAAGCGCGGCCGGAATTACCGTGGGCCCCGGAAGCCCGGCTACCAAGGGGTACTACGGCGGGAATGGGTCCTACGATGAGCCGACGAATTTTGGCACCATCACGGTAGGAATGCACCCCACCGACAGGATCACGGCCAATCTGGGTTACACCTCCAGCGCAGTGGATGGCCACGGGGAGACCATCAATCCGCGCCAGGTTCCCGGCTCGCTGCAGTCCATTTATGAGACTCCATTTGCCAATGCTTCCATGGTGATCACACCGAGATGGATGGTAAAAATCGGCTGGGCCTACAACGAATACGGTGAAGGTTCACCCGTCGGACCGACCGCACCCCGGAGTTTCCGGGGAAATCTGGGCACCATCGGGATACGTTACGCGTTTTAGGAGGAAATATATAAACCGAGCTACCGCTCCCGAGCGGAGGTGTTCAATTTCCGCTGTATTCGAGGGAAAGTGAATTTGAGAGAAAGCCAGGAGATGTTATGGGAAAGAATAGAACGATACTGATCTTCGCTGCACTGCTGTGTGCGACGCCCGCAGCAGCGTGGGCTGCGGACAAGGGAACTAAAGTGTACCAGTCCAGATGCGCCATGTGTCACGGGAGCGACGGAAAAGCGAACACGCCTGCTGGAAAGTCGTTTCAAACTCCGGCGTTCGACAGTGCGGCTGTGATGAAACAAAGTGACGCCGATCTGGCTGGAATCATCCGCAAGGGAAAAGGAAAAATGCCGGCATATGGAAGCCAGCTAACAGCAGACCAGATCCAGAGCCTGATCGCTCAGATCCATGCCTTGCAAGGAAAATAGATGGGTCGATCGGCGGAAAAGCGGCACTCTGACGTGGTATCCACGCATCTCGCGGACCTAACACTTGCGGCCTGTGAGACGCTTGGCGCACGGCCGGTCACCGTCTCGGCCAAGCCGGTGCGGAAGCATTGGCCTGGTGCGACCCGAGTATGAATGGAATGCGAAGGTTTGGAAGCTTGCCCTAGGCGCCTCATCCTGGGGCACAGGTTTGCTTAGAACGTAATGGGACGAATCCTCTCGGAGACTGCCTGTAAGTGGCTGATTCTTGGCTGGATTGACGAGAAGGAAAGACGCGAGTGACTGCAAATAAGCGCTGTATTTGCTAGTTTGGAAGGCTGGAATGGTAGCGCTAACGGGAATCGAACCCGTGTTTTAAGATTGAGAATCTAGTAGCCTAACTCGTCCTGTCAATCACTTACAGCCGATTGCAACCAAACTGTGTACCGCAGTGTGTACCAGATTCAGCAAGACCGGCCTATTGGCCGCCCCTCTTTCTCGCGGGAACACGCCAGTCCCGATTGACTATCCGTATCGCATAACGATACACTCTGGATGTGATTAAGAACTTCGCCCACAAAGGGCTGGAAAAGTTCTTCCATTCCGGGTCATTGGCGGGAATTCAGGCAAAGCACGCCCATCGGCTGCGCGTTCAACTGGCGATGCTCGACAACGCTCGCAGACCAGAGGATATGAACGCTCCCGGATGGAAGCTCCACCCCTTGCGTGCGGACCTGAAAGGTCATTGGGCGGTCACGGTCAGTGGAAATTGGCGTCTCACCTTCCGTTTGGAGGGCGAGGACGCGATTCTGGTCGATTACCAAGACTATCACTGAGAGAGGAGAGCGATATGCGTATGCACAATCCCCCGCATCCTGGCGAGGTCATACGAGAGTACCTCGGTGAGATGAGCGTTGCGGCGGCGGCCAAGCATCTGGGCGTGGGCCGAGTCACCCTGTCGCGCGTTTTGAACGGCAAGGCCGCCGTATCGCCCGAGATGGCCGTGCGGCTCTCGCGCGCTTTCGGCACGTCCACACCCGAGGTCTGGCTGGGAATGCAGGCTCAGTACGACCTTTGGCAGATCGAGAAGCGCAAATCGATCAAGGTTGACTTGCTCCCGTCCTTGCAGCACTCCTGAGCAGCAGTGTCCCCGGCAACGGGAATCGGCTACTGTACAGACTCACTCGCTTGCGGGAATGCAGCGGCCAGTCCCTCGGCAACATTGCGCGTTTGGTACTCCACGAATTTCTCGAATCCGGCGGCAACGTGCCGCTCTGTGACGTGAATGTAATACCGGGCGGCCACCGCTGGTGAACTATGCCCCATCAGGCGGGCGAGCGTGAAGCGGTCCATGCCGGACTGTGCTGCGCGGGTTCCGAACGTGTGACGCCAGCAGTAGAATTCGAAACTCGCCAGACCCGCAGATTCAATCGCCGCTTTATGCGGATGCTGTACGGATGTGATGTGCCCGGAGATGCCCGCTCCCGGAAATACGAACGCGGATGGCTTTGCCTCTGCCGTGTTCTTCCGCCTCTGTAGAACCTCAGCAGCCCGGGGCGTGAGCGGCAGGCTGCGCTGTGCGCTGTCCGTCTTGCCTTGGCGAACGTGAATCACTCCCGCCGTCAAGTCCACATCAGCCCATCGGAGTGGGAATAGCTCGCTGTTCGGGCGCATCCCGGTATCGACCGCCAGAATCGCAGCATCCCGGAGATTCTCGGAAGCCTTCGCCAGATACTTTGCCTCCTCCGCGAAAGTCAACACACGATCCCGGCCTTGAGGCTGTGGCAATTCGTGGATAGCGGGCGCATGGTTTAGCTTGCCCCACTCCACCGCAAGATGCAGAACACGCCGCAATGTGCGAAGATCGCCGTTTACAGTGACAACAGAATTCTTCGGCACCTCTTGCCGGTGACGGGCATAACGACTCACCGTCTCGCCTGTAATCGCGTTTAACGGGGCATCTGCAATCGCAGCAAAGGTCAGCAGCCTATCCAGACACACGCTATAGAACGTGTGCGTTCCCGCCTTCGTATGCGTTTTTGCGAATTGCAGAAATTCCTTCGCAAACGAACGGAAGACGGGCGCGGCATTCATTGCAGGTTTCGGCCAAGGATCATTAGGGTGAATCTCGCCAAGTCTAAGCGCCCGCTTGTGCTCATTTTCAGCATCCTCAGCCTCTTTCCGTTTGTGCGTCTTGGCAGACTGCCGGATGCGAAAGCTCTCTACTGTCCCGTCCTCAAGCCGGATGGACCACCGGAAGTTATACGAGTAGGCTTTGCCGCGTTTGTAGATCATGCCTTCCCCTTTCCAGCTTGCGATTTGGGTTTATTCTTACTGCCCTTTGGCCGCCCGCCCAGCTTGCCATTCTCGCGGGACGCGCTCATGCGCAGCGTGAGGAAATCGAAGCCGCTTTCATCGGTTGGCGGTCCCCGGCGGCCATTGAAGGCGGGCGAAGTGGACGTGACGGCGAGCGCGGTTGTGGCTGCTGTCCAAGCGTACAGCAAGATCAATGCGGCGGGGCAGTGGATTGACCGCACAGAGCAAGTAAGCCTGAATGATCTTTTTGACCGCATGAGCACGGCGGAGCTTGAAGAATACGCACAGAGCGGAAGGGTTCCGAATTGGTTTGAGGCGGTAACCGTGGGCGCAACAGAGGGTGACAGTCCCGAATGATAGAAACCCGCACAGAACGCACCGGACGGCCATCCCTGCGCGCAACAGCGGCGGGAAGGGGTTTGGGGTGCTTCCCGCTGGGCTCGCCGCAGTCCAGAGCCGCTGCGCGCGCTCTGGTAGCTGCCCGCCGGGAGAGCGAAGCGGAGGACGACTGGGATAAATCCCTCGACTGTACCGGAATTGCAGAAGCGCTCGAAGCTGCCCGAGAACGTAGCCGCCAGCGCGAGGAGCGTGCAGAAGCCTTGGAGCTGTGGACGCCAATTTGCATACCGCCCGGCAAAGAAAACACCGTCAGGGGACGGTTGGCTGTGCGCATGAACGCGGCAAGGGCGAGAGTGGCAGGTTTGGAAGCTGAGAGAGAGGCGGAACAATGAAGCCGGGAGACTATCCGCTGCGGTCTCCTCAATCGCGCGCCGCTGCGCGGCTGCTGCTGGCCGCAAAGAAGGCAGCGGAAAGTGCTGAGGAAGCTTTCAGGACTCGGACTGAAAAACGAATCAGGCTGATAGTAGACCTGTAGGCGCACTGTGTACCAAACTGTGTACCACGAAACGCGTTATTGTGACCAAGCACGCGCTAAGACGTTTTCAGGCCAAAAGCAAAACCCGCTGAAATAGCGGGCCTTAGCGGAAGATCGTTGGTAGCGCTAACGGGAATCGAACCCGTGTTTTAAGATTGAGAATCTCACGTCCTAACCCCTAGACGATAGCGCCACTATTTTCAATTACTCACAGACGGTTTCCGGCTTCCTGGCACTCTTCCGACCAAGTGCGGCAGGGCTCAAGGAGAGAACGCAGTGGAGTCGAAGCGTCATCCGGTAAGCCTTAAACAGTATCGCAAGATGAACGGAAAATGGCAATTCGTCCCCGTC
>DASSZI010000255.1:0-6398 GCA_035713565.1 Acidobacteriaceae bacterium
TCCCGGGGATTTCGGCATGAAGATCGTCGTGATGAAATTTGGCGGCACTTCCGTGGAGAGCCCATCAGCCGTCGGCCGCACTGCGGAAATCGTAGAAGGCCGTCGCGCGCGCGGCATGGCACCGGTTGTCGTCGTCAGCGCAATGGCCAAAGTGACGGACCAGTTGCTAGCCGCCGCCGCGGCTGCCGAGCGCGGGGACCGGACCGGAGCGCTGGCCATCAGTTCCCGCCTGCGCAATCGCCATCTGGATGCTGCGTCTGCGCTGTTGTCCGGCGCACCTGTGGCAAGCGTGCAAGCGTGGATGGAGGAGCAATTCCAGTCGCTCGACGACCTGCTGCGCGGGCTGGCAGCGGTGCAGGAATTGACTCCCCGCACCACGGACCTGGTCGCATCCTATGGCGAACGGCTTTCCAGCCGCATGATCGGCGAGTTCTACGCGCAATGTGGACTGAACGGCGCGTACATTGATGCGCGCACCTGCATCCTGACCGACGCGCAACACGGCAAGGCCACGCCGAACGAAGACAAAATCGAGATTCAACTCCGCCAGAATGTGACGCCGTTGGTGCAACAGGGCCGCATTCCAGTGCTTGGAGGGTTTATCGGTGCGACCGAAGCGGGCGTGACGACCACGCTAGGACGCGGCGGCTCCGACTATACCGGCGCGCTGGTTGGCCGCGGACTGAACGCACATGCCATTGAAATCTGGACCGATGTGAACGGCATTATGACCACCGATCCGCGGGTATGTCCGGACGCGCTGCGAGTGAAAACGATCAGCTTTGAAGAGGCTGCCGAGCTCGCCTACTTCGGCGCGAAAGTGCTGCATCCTGCCACGATCCTTCCCGCCGTGCAGAAGAACATTCCCGTCTGGGTGCTCAACTCCAAAGATCCGGCGAACCATGGCACGCAGATCACCGCAGTGGCCGCGCACTCGCGCACGCCTTTCAAGTCCATTGCGATCAAGCGCAGGCTGACCATTATTGACGTCGTCGCCAGCCGGATGCTGATGACGCACGGATATCTGCGCGCCATCTTCGAGGTCTTCGACCGGCACAAATGCGCGGTCGATATGGTCTCCACGTCTGAAGTGAGCGTGTCGTTGACCGTTGATTCCAACGAGCGGCTGCCTGCGATTGCCGCCGACCTGAGCCAGCTTGCCGATGTGAAATACGAAGGCCAGAAAGCGCTGGTTTGCCTGGTCGGCGGAAATATCCGGGGACAGCACGGGATCGCCGCGCAGGTTTTTTCCGCCATTCGCCACGTGAATGTGCGCATGATCTCGCAGGGCGCTTCGGAGATCAATATGAGTTTTATGATTGAGGAAGAGGACGTCGAGGAGGCCGTGCGCGCCTTACACGAACATTTCTTCCGCGATCCCGATCCAAACATTTTCGACGTGACCCCGCGCGAACGCCTGCAGGACGCCGTCGCAACCGCCCAGGAGAGCTAGCCATGCGCATGTTGATTTTAGGCCGGGGAAAAACGGGACGCGTGGTCGCCGAAATCGCCCGCGAACGCGGCCACAGTGTTCAGGTACTGGATGCACGCGAGAACCAGGACGCTGGCTCGCTGACGCCGCCGAGTTTGGCATCGTTTGAGGTCATCCTCGACTTCACGACGCCCGAGGCAGTCCTTCCCAATCTGCGCGCCTGCCTGGCAACGGGCGCCAGGGTGGTGGTTGGTACCACCGGCTGGTACGCGCACCTCGCGGACATGCGCTCGCTCGCGCTCCGCAAGGATGCCGGACTGCTCTATTCGGCAAACTTTTCCTTCGGCGTGCAGATGATGTTTCAACTGGCGAAGCTACTGGGCAATCAGGCGGGCGGCTACACTTTCCAGATCGACGAAACACACCACACGGGGAAATTAGATTCTCCTTCGGGTACCGCGCTGGCCCTGCAAAGGGTCCTGGCCTCCACTTCCTTTGGTTCCTCGGCGACTATCTCCGCGCATCGCGTCGAAGACGCTATCGGCACGCACCGGCTGGAAGTCTCTACGGGGGATGAACGGATCGCGGTGGAGCATCAGGCGCTGTCGCGGCGCAGCTTTGCCTACGGTGCGGTGCGCGCTGCGGAGTGGCTTTCCACACGCACCGGTTGTTACGACTTTCAGGATGTGTTTCAGGAAATTCTTTCCTGAACGCCAAACCCAATCCCACAAATCATGGCGCGAAATAAGTGTGGCCATTGAAGGTCTCTCATGCACAATGGGACATGTCTTCAGACGAACCCATCGCCATTGCGCGCAGTTGGACGCGCCTCGACGGCGTCGATCTACTTCGCGGCCTCGCGATCCTCCTGGTCTTGATGAGCCACGTCAACATCGGCTGTTCGGAGCGCGCGTTCCCTACACGCACAATCTTCCGCCCCAACTTGTGACTTCCCTCTTCTGGAACGGACAATTCGGCGTACAGATGTTCTTTGCCGTGTCGGGATTTCTGATCACGTCGCTTCGACGCTGGGGATCGCTTGCCCGCGTATGTGTGCGCGATTTCTATCGATTGCGCTTCGCACGCATTGCACCGCTGCTGCTTTTGCTGCTCGCGGTCCTGAGTGCGCTGCATCTCGCGCACGTACATAATTTCGTCGTATCGGCAAAGACCGGCGGTCTGGCACAAGCGCTGTTTGCCGCGCTCACCTTCCATGTGAACGTCCTGGAGGCCCGACGCGGATATCTGCCCGCCAACTGGGACATCTTGTGGTCGCTCTCAGCGGAAGAAATGTTTTATCTCTTTTTTCCACTCATCTGCTGGATATTCGGCCGAGGAAAGCTGCTCATGGCGCTTCTTTGGGTCTTTGTTGTACTTGGCCCGCTCGGACGCACAGCATTTGCTCACGGCAACGGAGTTTGGCGAGAGTATTCGTATCTGGGAGGAATGGACGCGATCGCGCTGGGCTGCCTGACGGCACTTCTGGTCACGGCGCGCGCCTTTTCGCAAACTGTCCTGCGAACGTTCGTTGCCATAGGCTCAATTCTTATGATTTTTACTTTGGGCTTTTCCATCCAGGCGAATCGTTGGGGTCTCGCTCGCAGCGGGCTGGAGATGACAATCCTTGCCGTCGGTACTTGCATGATGATCGCGGTCGCCGCGCAGACGCGATGGCAAGCGCCGCGCGCGATGGCTCCCCTGCTGAAATTGGGCCAGCGCAGCTATGAGGTCTATCTCACGCACATGTTCATCGTCTTCGGACTTTTTCAGCTTTTCGTTCGTGCAGGCAAGCCGATGAAAGAAGTCCTGGCACTTTTTATCGCTGTCATTCTCCTGTCAGGTCTGCTTGGAGATCTGGTTGCGCGATCTTACTCCGAGCCGATGAATCGCCTGCTCCGCAGATTCTGGGGCGACGGTCCAAGTCGATTGGGTTCCGTGATCGGTGCTCCGGCAATCGCCACCATCGAATCAGATCGGGTTTATACACAATCGACTTCGTTGTAGACTGCGAGAATATGGAGCTTTCCGGTTGCGGTACCGCCCTGGTCACGCCGTTCCGATTGGACGGCAGCATCGACGAGCAGGCGCTTCAAGACCTCGTGCGCTGGCAGGTTAAGAACGGGATCCAGTTTTTCGTCCCGACCGGCTCGACCGGGGAAGCCTGCTCCCTCACCGAAGAAGAGTGGCTGCGGGTGGTGCGGTTGGTCATTGAAGCCTCAGGCGGAAGCGTGCCGGTATTCGTGGGCTGCAGTCATAATGATTCTCGCCAGGCAATCGCACGTGTGCGCAAATTGCAAGCGGTCCCGGGCGTAACCGGCGTGCTGACGGCAAACCCGTATTACAACAAGCCCACGCAGGAGGGCCAGTACCAGCATTTCCGCGCCATCGCGGAGAACACGCACCTGCAAGTGCTCATCTACAACATTCCCGGCCGCACGGGTATCAATCTGCTGCCGGAAACGACGGCGCGCCTGGCGGAGGTTCCCAATATCGTCGGGATTAAAGAGTCGAGCGGCAACCTGCAGCAGATCACAGAAGTTATCCATTCGGTGCCGCGCCGCTTTCGCGTCTTTGCCGGCGACGACAATCTGGCCCTGCCGATTCTTTCCGTCGGCGGTGCAGGCGTCATCTCCGTGGCAGCCAATGCCATCCCTGCGGATATGGCGCAGATGACCAGGGCTGCGCTTGAGAACGACTGGGTACGCGCTCGCCAGATTTATCGCAAATATTACAAGCTGATCACTGGCAACTTTATCGAGCCTAACCCGCAGCCGATCAAATGCGTGCTCGCCATGATGGGACGAATCCAGGAGATTTACCGGCTGCCCATCATGCCTGTAACACCCCCTACGCGCACCTATCTGGAGCGGTTGTCCGGCGAACTGGGACTGCTGGCCCACGCCCTGCCCAGCGGCGACATGCGCGTGTTCTAACTGTTACAGCCTGTCACTCTGAGCGCGGCGAACAATCCATAGAACGCCTGCGTTGCAGCCAACGCGAAGTGTTTTCTGGATGCTTCGCTTTGAGCTCAGGGAGACGAGTTCTTCTTAGGTGCAGAATCATCCGGATCTACACAATTCCAATCGAAGGACGCATTCCTAAGGTGCCCGAAATCCCTCTTGTGACCCGCATTGACGAAGCTTTTGCACTTGGCCCGAAGGCCATCGGTTCTCCTGATGCAGTCGCTGCTTTCTACGAAATGCGCGATGGCCTGACGCAGGGCACGATTCGCGCTGCGGAACCGGATGCCACCGTCCCGCATGGCTGGCGGGTGAATGCATGGGTCAAGCGCGGCATTCTTCTGGGCTTCCGGCTGGGCCATCTGGAGCAGAGCGGGCAGGAACTTTCCTATGTCGATAAGCACACCTATCCGTTGCAGCGCTTTTCTCCAGAAGGTCGAATTCGCGTGGTACCTGGCGGCTCCGCAGTACGCAGTGGTGCCTATCTTGCTCCCGGAGTGGTCTGCATGCCACCCATGTATGTCAATGTGGGCGCGCACGTCTGCGAAGGAACCATGTTCGATTCGCATGCGCTGGTAGGGTCGTGCGCGCAGATCGGGTGCAACGTACACATCAGCGCGGCAGCACAGATCGGCGGAGTTCTGGAGCCCGTGAATGCCAGCCCGGTCATTCTGGAAGACGATGTCCTCGTCGGCGGCAACTGCGGCGTGTATGAAGGCGCATTGGTGCGGCGCGGCGCAGTGCTGGGTGCGGGCGTCATCCTGACGCGGGCCACTCCGGTCTACGACATCGTGCGCGGCGAAGTTTATCGCGCCACAGCCGATTCCCCGCTGGTAATTCCGGAGAGCGCCGTGCTTGTCCCGGGCTCGCGCGCGATCAAGCGGGGCAAAGCTGCCGAATGGGGTTTGGGCCTCTATACGCCAGTTATCGTGAAATATCGAGATGATAAAACGGAACTGTCGCTTGAACTCGAGGACCTGCTGCGATAGGGCGGCCCCGACCTGATCTTCTGGAGGCGCGACGAAGCCATGCCACTCAAGCTGGAGCCCAGATTCTCTGAAGGCGTGTACGTCATCGAATGCACGGGCCGCGTCGTTCTGGGCGAGGAGGTCAGCGCATTGCAAGCCGCGTTGGCAAAATGCGCGGAAGCCTGCAACCAGATCGTGCTCGGCCTGGGCGGAGTCGATCGGCTTGACAGCATCGGGCTCGGGCTGCTGGTGCGATACATGACCAATCTACGCAAGCGAGGCGGCGACCTTCGCCTGGCGGACCCTCCTCTGTTCGTTCTCAAGCTGCTGGAGATGACGATGCTCTCCAGCGTTCTGCGGACCTATTCTACCGAGCAAGGTGCGATCGCCTCGTTCATGAGCAAGCTGTCCCAGAAATCTCCGCAGGAAAGTAAAGGCCCTCACGTGTTGGTGGTTGATCCTTCGGCGGACCTTTGTGTGTTTGTGAAAACCGTGCTGATGCAGCACGGTTTCAACGTGCAATCGGCAACTCTGCTTCGCGACGCCAAAGTTCTGCTGCAGGTGGGTGGCTTCCAATTCATTCTCGTCGGTCCCGGCACTCCACAGGCATCGTCCGAGACGATTGCGCAATCTCTCGGCATCCTGGCTCCCAAGGCCGTCATCCTGCGATTGAGCACGGACTTCAAGGACCGCACCGCGGAAGAAGCGGCTGACAGCCTGTTGCGGATGTTTGGAATCGCGAGGTCGCCCGCGCAGCAATCATGAGGACTTCCCCAGCGGCCGCCTTTACCCCGGTGAGGTTGGCCGGGCTACACGCCTAAATCCGCACTGCGGCGGGAACCGTAAACGGCCCGGTCTCTCGCTCCGCGCAAGCCTCCGCAACCGTTCCGTTCGAATCGGCCAGAGCTCGCTGCACCACGATGACGGAAATGTCATCCTGCTGGCCGAATTTCTGAGCGGCGGTGGCCACTTCCGCTGCGGTGATGGTCTTCTGCAGCAGGTCGTGAATTCGCTCAAACCCGAAGAGATTGCCGTCCT
>DASSZI010000256.1:0-8991 GCA_035713565.1 Acidobacteriaceae bacterium
CGTCTCCTTGCCTTCCGCAACCAGGGTGCCCACGCCCGCAGGAGTATAAAAGGCGGGAATGCCAGCACCACCGGCTCGAATGCGCTCCGCCAAGGTACCTTGCGGCACCAGTGCGAGTTCAAGAGTGCCAGCCAGCACACGTTCTTCCAGCAGCTTGTTTTCGCCCACGTAGCTGCCGATGTGAGAAGCGATCATGCCGGCCTCCAGCATGCGGCCCATTCCAAATCCATCCACACCCATGTTGTTGCTGATGGTATGCAGATTTTGGCCACCCCTGCGCACCAGTGCGTCAATCAGGTTCTCCGGAATGCCGCACAGCCCGAAGCCGCCAAACATTAACGTGGTACCGTCGTCGATGTCGCGTACCGCCTCGTCCGCACTAGCCCAGACTTTATTCATCAGTGCCATCCCGCCAGATTCAGCAATTCCCCTGCATGGAACTCTGGAGGATATCGCAAGCTGTGCACGCCAGCCAAAACTGTTTCGTTTGCAATCGGACGCAGTTCGGAGGTTTTTGCTGCGGCGGTGATAGGATGCTGGCAAACACCGGAAAATTCTGCTTGGCGCCGTACCGGGCGGCAAAACGAACCACTTCCATCAAGGAGGGCAATATGCTGAGAGGATTTCGAGATTTCATACTTCGCGGCAACGTGGTGGATCTTGCCGTCGCGGTCGTCATCGGGGGCGCATTCACCGGCATTGTCACTGCGCTGGTCAGCGACATCATCAACCCGCTGATCTCGGCAATTTTTAAAAAGCCGGATTTTTCTTATCTCACATTGCATTTGCATGGCGGTGTGGTGCAGTACGGCTTGTTCCTCAATGCCGTCATCTCGTTCTTGATCATTGCGCTTGCGATCTACTTTGGCGTGGTCTTGCCCGTGAGCAAACTGCTGGCAAGGTTCCATAAACCGGTGCCGGTCGCACCACCGGCCACCAAACCGTGTCCGGAATGCCTGAGCGAGATCCCTCTGGCGGCAAGGCGCTGCGCCCATTGCACGCAGGCGGTCGCGTAACCCGCGAAACTTTCATCCTTAGGGATCGCGCGATCCGAGGCGGTTCAGGACCCATGCGGTCGTAGTGAGTGCTGCAACAAATTAGAATAGGGACGAAAAACGATACCTTGAGTGTCACTGGAACTGGCACGTCGCAGTGAGCGCTGCAACAAATTAGAATAGGGACAGCCGGACCATAATGAGGTGAATGTGACGGAATCACGCGACAATTTCGAGCTGCGCAAACTGCCAATGATGCCAATCCGCGACATGGTTATCTTTCCATATATGATGACTCCGTTTGTCGTGGGTCGTGAATCGAGCGTACGCGCGCTGGAAGAGGCGCTGACCGGGGATCGCAAAATTTTCCTTGCGACCCAGCACGACGCAGGACAGGACGAACCGACGCCGAAGGACATCTACGCCACTGGCACAGTGGGGAACATTGTGCAGAGTGTGAAAATGCCGGACGGCAACATTAAAGTTCTGGTGGAAGGAATGGAACGCGCTAAAGCCACGGAAATCGTGGACACGGATGGATTTTTTATCGCTACCGTGCGCGTCAACACTGCAGAGTCGCACACCACGAAAGCGATTGAGCAAGTGATGCAGCGGGTCTCTGGCCTTTTTGAGCAATACGTCAAGCTGCAGCAGGCACTGAACCTGGAGACCGTGGCCGCCGCAGTTCGGATGGAGGAGCCCGGAAAACTAGCCGATACGATCGCCGCCAACCTGCAACTTCCCATTGAGGAAAAACAGCGTCTCCTAGACATTTTTGACCCGGAAGCACGCTTGAATCATCTGGTTGGCGTGCTGGAGATTGAGATTGAAAAGTTGAATATGGACCGCAACGTCCAGTCCCGCGTGAAGCGGCAGATGGAGCGCGCGCAGAAAGAGTACTACCTCAACGAAAAAATCAAAGCCATCCAGAAAGAACTCGGACGCGGCGAAAAGAGTGAGTTCGACGAACTGAAAAAGAAGATCGAGCTGGCGGGGATGCCGAAGGAAGTCTTCGATAAGGCGATTCAGGAGTTGAAGAAGCTGGAAGCAATGCCTCCCATGTCTGCCGAGTCGACGGTCTCGCGCAATTATCTGGACTGGATGCTGGCGGTACCATGGAAGAAAAAGTCCAAGGAAATCCGTTCCATCGAGCACGCAGAAAAAATCTTGAATACGGACCATTACGGTCTTGAAAAAATCAAGGAGCGCATCCTGGAATTTCTGGCCGTGCGCCAGCTGGTGAAAAATCCCAAGGGTTCGATTCTTTGCTTTGTCGGGCCGCCCGGCGTGGGGAAAACCTCTCTCGGGATGTCGATCGCGAAGGCGACGGGCCGCAAATTTGTCCGCATGTCTCTCGGCGGCATGCGAGATGAGGCAGAAATCCGCGGGCATCGTCGTACATACATTGGCGCGCTTCCCGGTCAGATCCTTCAGTCAATGAAAAAAGCCGGAACTAAAAACCCCGTTTTCATGCTGGATGAAATCGACAAAATGGCTTCGGATTTTCGTGGAGATCCGGCCTCCGCGCTGCTTGAGGTCCTGGACCCGGAGCAGAACTCGGCGTTCCAGGACCATTATCTCGACGTCGAATACGATCTTTCTCATGTCCTGTTCGTCGCAACGGCGAACGTCCTGCACACCATTCCTGCGCCTCTGCAGGACCGCATGGAAATCCTGCGACTGCATGGATATACAGAAGACGAAAAGCTGGAGATCGCCAAACAGTACCTGCTCCGCAAGCAACGGGAACAGACGGGCCTCAGCGATAAGAATCTTGTATTCACAGACGAAGCGATGCTGGAAACGATCCGATCTTATACGCGTGAAGCAGGCGTCCGTAATCTGGATCGCGAAATCGGGAACGCCTGCCGCAAGGTGGCGCGCCGTGTTGTTAAGAACGGCCCCAAGCACAAGGAAGAAATCACCGCTGCCAACGTGCAGGAGTTTCTCGGACTGCCCAAGGTGCGCCACTCCCTGGTGCATGACAAAAACGAAATTGGTCTTGTCACCGGCTTGGCGTGGACGGAGGTGGGCGGCAGCATCCTGTCTACCGAGGTACAGGTGCTCGACGGTAAAGGCAAGCTCACATTAACCGGACAACTCGGAGAAGTCATGCAGGAGTCGGCTCAGGCCGCGCTTTCTTACCTCCGGAGCCGCGCTCATCACCTTGGGCTGGCGCGCGACTTCTATCGCAGTCTGGATATTCACGTCCATGTGCCAGAGGGTGCGATTCCGAAAGACGGCCCATCTGCGGGTATCACTCTCGCCACTGCTTTGGCCAGCGCGCTCACGCGGATTCCTGTTCGCCGCGATATCGCGATGACCGGAGAGATTACGCTGCGTGGTAAGGTACTTCCTATAGGCGGACTGAAAGAAAAACTGCTAGCTGCAAACCGAGCCGGAGTCTTTGAGGTGATCCTTCCCGCACAAAATAAAAACGACCTGGCCGATGTACCCGAAAAGCTGAAGTCCACAATGAAGGTGCATTTCGTGGAGCAGATGGACGAAGTACTGAAAATAGCGCTTGAAGGTCCACTGCCGGAGATTGCCCCGGATGATCCCCGCATTCTTGTCAGCGTTCCGAATGCACCCGGAACCTCGGAGATCGTATCTCACCAGTGAGCCAGTGCCGTTCCGATAACAGAAGAGGCCTGGCATTTGCCAGGCCTCTTCTGTTATCCGCAAACAATTGCACATCAGCTGACGAGCTTCTGTATCGACCTCTCAATCGTTTCTTTTGGGACAAAGCCGACAATCTGATCCGCTACTTTGCCGCCCTTGAACAACAGTAGAGCGGGAATTCCTCGGATGCCGTAGCGCATGGGGGTCGCCGAATTGCTGTCCACATCCATCTTCATCACTTTCAGCTTGCCCGTGTACTGGGTAGCAACTTCATCCACCACTGGCGCAAGCGCTCGGCACGGACCGCACCAGGCCGCCCAAAAGTCCACCAAAACGGGTTCGGCAGATTGTAAAACCTCTTTTTCGAACGTTGCGTCGTTCACTTCATGTACTGCATGACCTGCCATTGATTCCTCCTTTGGAGTTGCACAAGCTGATCGAAACGTTGTGACCAGCGAGAATTTGGTCTCTGAAACTGGGATGCTACCTGATAAATCGGACCAACCCTACACAATACAAGATGATCGAGCGGGCCGATTGGTCGCATGGAGGTTGAAGCAGAGTCTATCCGCAGAGGCGACTCAGGCGGAGTGCAGTTCTTCACGTGCTTAGCAGGCAAGCTGAAGAAAAGAGAGCAAAGGAAAAGCGCCCGGATCTAGTGAAAGATCGACGGGCGCAAGAGCAGCCCTCCCCCAGAACTGCCCCTTGAAAATGAGGTTATCGGGCGAGTCGTTGGTTGTAAAGAAATCTTGAGTAACTGACATGTGGTTACTCAACCGAAAGATGGCGGAGCAATTCACCAACGATCAACTCTCGATGCTTTTCCCTGATTCTCAAATTCGCAGACCATGACCTCGACGCTGTCTAGGCCGCCGAGTTTGTGGCGCAGGAGGCGCTGCAGTAAATCCTCGTTCAGAGATCGTTCCACGACCATGAAGACGCCCGGTCCGGCTCCGCTGAGTGCGACACCCAGCAGGCCTTCTTCTGGACTGATCTCCTGGAGCCTCGGCAGGAGCGGACAAATTGCGCTGCGATAGGGATGATGCAATCGGTCGTGCATCGCAGAACGCAGCAAGCTGCTGTCCCCCGTGGCAAAGGCTGCAACCAGTAGCGCCGTATGCTGCAGGTTCACGACTGTGTCCGCCTGGCTGTATCGACCCGGCAGCACTTTGCGCGACTCTTCTGTACGAACCGCCTCGCGGGGCAGAACGAGCACTGGACGCCAACGGGGCGAAACGTCAAAGCGGGCAACACTCACCCTCGGAAACGTCACGCTCGCCGGCGGGCTGGTACCGGGCACTGGCCCGGCAAGCTCATGCGCGACTGCGGAAACCGTCATTCCTCCAAACCAGCATGCACTTACGTTGTCTGGATGTCCCTCCAGATGAGCGGCAAGGGCAACGATCTCCTCCCCGGATAAGTCCAACGCTCCAAAATGGGCAGCGATCGCGATTCCAGCCAGCCGGGCAGCAGCAGAAGAGCCACAGCCCATCCCCAGCGGGATTCCATTCCGCACACCCAGGCGCAGAGGCACCACTGTTTTTCCGTGGAGCGTCAAGACATGCCTGTAAAGCTGCAGAATCAGGTTGCCTTCCATCCTGCCGCACGCCACCGCGTCCCGTCCGGTAGCGGAGACAGTGAAATCCGACGCAGCCTCCGCTTGGATTTCAAGATGCAAGTTCAACGCGACCGCCGCCGTATCGAAGGCCGGACCCAGGTTCGCGGACGTTGCAGGCAGCTTAAGATGAAAGACTTCCCTCAACTCCCCACCGCCGCATCGAGAACCCGCATCACTTCCTCAACCGAAGGCTCCAAGGCAACAGGGGAAGTGGCCAGTTTCTCAGCCTGTATTCTCTGACCCAACGGCATTTCCGCGAGTTCTTCCCTGGACAGCAGTCCGCCGCGATGGAAATCGATGGTGTACTCAGGATCCTTCAAGGTATGTCCAGTCAGCAGTAGAACCACCTTGTCCCGGCGCTCGATCTTCCCCTGCAGCACCAGTTTCTTCAGCCCTGCCAAGGTAACAGCAGAAGCGGGTTCACAGCCTACGCCGTCCAGGCCAATCTCCGCTTTTGCCAGAGCAATTTCCTGCTCCGTAACCTGCTCACACCAGCCGCCAGTAAGCTGCAGGGTTTTAACTGCTTTCTGCCAAGAGGCTGGATTCCCAATGCGAATGGCGGTCGCGCGCGTTTCCGCCTGCACAGGGTCAAGATGCTTTCCCCCATGTTGCAGAAGACTGGTGACCAGCGGATTGGCTCCCGCTGCCTGAATGACGCTGATGCGTGGCAGCCGTTCAATAAGTCCCAGCGCCAGGAGTTCTGCGAAGCCTTTCCCCAGCGCGGAACTGTTGGCCAGGTTTCCGCCCGGCACAAGGATGTGGTCGGGAACCTGCCAGTCCATTGCCTCCGCCATCTCCGCCGCCGGTGTTTTCTGTCCCTCCAGCCGGTAAGGATTCACAGAATTAAGCAGATACACGGGCGCGCGGCGCACCAGGTGCGCCAGCACGGCTACGCATCCATCGAAATCCGTCTTTAGCTGACAGGTGACAGCCCCGTAATCGAGAGATTGAGAGAGCTTGCCCCAGGCAACTTTGCCTTCCGGGATCAGGACCAGTGCGCCCATGCCAGCTCGCGCAGCATAGGCGGCCATTGCAGCAGAAGTATTCCCTGTCGAAGCACATGCCACCCATGGATATCCCCGCTCGTGAGCCACGGACAGCGCCGCCGTCATGCCTGTGTCTTTGAAAGATCCAGTCGGGTTCATCCCCTGATGCTTGGCATACAGATGGTCAATTCCCACCGATTCGGCGCAGCGCGGGAGCGGGTACAGCGGGGTGTTCCCTTCCTCCAAAGTCACCGAGTTTTGAGGATCTCGAAGGACCGGCAACAGTTCGCGAAAACGCCATACACCGCTGCGGTCGAGTGGGAGATGGCTGGTGCGGCGTTGCTTCCAAACCTCTCGCCACTCCGCGCGCGGCCCGGCAAGCGCGTCAGGATATTCGACCTCGAACAGGCTTCCACATTCCCGGCAGCGAAAGTCTTCCGCCGCTTCCGGGCCCTTCAGAGTCGAGGCGCAGCCGATGCAGCGCAGGTAATGCGGAGCATCCATTGCACCTGCGGTTGAATGTTTTTTGGGTTGTGCAACCATGGGATACGCCTAGCGTATCAGGTGACAGGCTTCGCGTCGCACCGTGCACGGATTCCAGTCTGTCGGCGGCTTCTCCCAGGAAACAAAGAGTGGATGAAGAAATAGAAGAATCGTCCAAAGAAGCTGGCCGCGATTGCCTATATCGTATATTTTGACATAAAATCGACACATGCCGGACCTCTTTACTCCCCGTGATGCGGCTGAGCGACTTGGAATTTCCTATCCCACAATCAAGCAGTGGCTCTATCGAGGCAAACTGCGCGCCGTTAAAACACCAGGCGGCCATTATCGTATTCACGAGCGGGACATTCAATCTCTGCTGCGGACGGATGCCCCGGCCGCGCCGCAACAGAAGAAGCTTACATCGTCCGTAAGCGGCAGAAATCAGCTAGTCGGCAAAATTGCGCAGTTGCGCTATGACGGCCTACTCGCTCAGGTCAAACTGGACATCGGAGGCCAATTTGTCACGGCCATTATCACTGCGGATGCGGCCCGGGAACTGCAACTGCGCCCGGGAATGAAAGCCGCAGCTCTGATCAAGGCAACAGAAGTGATGGTGGTCCGTGTATAGCTTTCGCTTGCTGGTGCTCTGCGCCCTCCTGCTGCCCAGCTTAGGAACAAGGGAACAGAAATCTCTGCCAGAACAGCCGATGCGGATTGCAGCAGCAGCCGACCTGCAGCCTCTCCTGCCCGCACTGGCAAAAAGCTTCCAAAACTCTACGGGCACGCCGGTCCAGGTGTCGTATGCCTCCTCCGCTACACTTGCGACGCAAATTCTGAACGGTGCGCCCTACGACTTGTTCCTCGCCGCAAACTCGGCCTTTCCGCAGAAAGTGGTGGACGCGAAACTTTCCGAGCAGCGGAGTCCGGTGGTGTACGCCCGAGGCGTGCTGGTGCTGTGGGCGGCGCATGGGGTGACGTCTGAACCTCTTACAATGCACGCCTTGACCGCAGGCTCCATCCATCGCATTGCGGTGGCCGACCCGCACCATGCCCCGTATGGCGCCGCCGCAATCGCAGCGCTTCGTTCTTCCGGGTCCTACGCGGAGCTTGGACCCAAACTCGTTTATGCCGAAAACGTCGCCCAGGCGGCGCAGATGGCCCAGTCCGGCAACGCACAGTGCGCGCTGATTTCCAAAACGCTTGCCATCAGTCCGGTGCTGCAGCAGGCAGGCAGCTTTGTGGAGGTTCCTGCGTCCCTGTACCCCAGAATGCTTCAGGCAGCGGTCGTTCTGCGAAACGCGAAGCAGCAGAAGGCAGCGGAAGCTTTTCTGCACTATCTCGCGTCGACAGCAGGGCGCAAGCTGCTCGTGGCGGGCGGTCTGGATGCCCCCGCCTCTTCGCGTTGAGGTCCAGTTTGCCTTCAATTTTCTGAAACGCTCTGACGTTCCGTTGAGAGAACTATGGACACCGCTGCTCTGCTTCTGACACTTCGACTGGCCGGACTGACCACGCTGATCCTGCTGGTGCTTGCCGTGCCGCTTGCCTATTGGCTGGCGTTTTCCCGCAGCCGGTGGAAGACGCCCTTGCAGGCGGTATTCGCGCTTCCGATCGTTTTGCCGCCGACTGTTTTAGGATTTTATTTCCTGGTGGCCCTGGGTCCGCAGACTGCGTTCGGTAGACTGGTGACCCATCTGCTTGGCCATCCTCTCGCGTTCTCCTTCGCCGGTCTGGTCGTCGGCTCGATCATTTACAGCTTCCCTTTTGCATTGCATCCACTGACGTCTGGCTTCGCCGGGACAGACCGCTCGCTGCTGGAAGCCGCCGCAACGCTGGGCAGCAGCCCGCTCAGCCGGATGCTTCGCATCGTTCTGCCGCTCTCGCGCGGATCACTGGTCTCCGCTGCCGTACTGAGCTTTGCTCACACAGTTGGAGAATTCGGCGTGGTGCTGATGATTGGCGGAAACTTGCCCGGCGTTACGCGAACTTTGTCCATTTCGCTTTACGACCAGGTGCAGGATTTTCAGTACGCCCGAGCCAATCGGACGGCACTTTTCCTGCTCGGCATCTGTTTGCTGGCCTTGACCCTGCTCTACAGCAGGCAGCGGAGAACCGAGCTTGTCTGAATGCAAGTACGACGCAGCCACGCAGCCTTCGCTCACGCCGTGGCTGGATCTTCGCGTGGATCATAGATTCCCAGGCTGCCATCTCGACCTTCACTGCCAGCTTGCAGAGCAAAGAACGGTAGTTTTCGGTCCTTCCGGCTCCGGCAAATCTTCTCTGCTGC
>DASSZI010000257.1:0-12136 GCA_035713565.1 Acidobacteriaceae bacterium
ATTCCGAGAACGAGGGCACGAACGGCAGTTTTCATGGGATTAGTCCTTTAGTAATGTCAATATGTTGATTTCTATGTTGGTTCCGCTAACACGACCGAGTATACTGGCCAAAAATCTTTGACGTCCAGTTTTGCAGAAAACGTATTTGTGTATTTACGTATAAGGTTACCGAAGTAATATCACCCAGGCGCATCTGCCACCCTCCAAACCTTGCTCGTTCTGTCCCTCGTTTCATAAAATTCACCCGTCTTTCAAAGGCTTAGAGGCCAATGGCTGCTTCCGGCCAGCAAAGCCCAAAAACTCTAAGGCGCAGGATAGCCGCTCGCGTCCGCCACTGAAAATCCGTTGCACAAAAGAAGTCGAAGCGAATTGCAGAATGGCTTTTCGCGTGTTCTCGCCGCTCATCGGTTTTGCTTTCTATAGTACGCAGAAGTTCCGGGAGTCGATGCAATCTGCCGGAGACTGGTCCCCCCTCATCAATGAATAAGCATCCTCTTGGGCGGCCTTCTTTCCTGTGATCTGCGGCTGTTGCCGCATGGTAAAATTGCTAATAGCCTTTCATCTGCATAAGTCCCTTCGGAATCAAGGTTTAGCTGCTTTGCCGGCCCGCCCTTACGAACGGATGTGCGTGCTGGGCAAAGTTTCTTCCCTGGGGTTCCCATGGCCGAAAAATCTCTCGCATCCGCCGACTCACTTGAATCCTCCGCAATTCTTCCGTCCGCCGACGAGTCGGCGAGGATCGCTGCGGAAGCGACGGAATCCGCCACGCGACAGCGGGCCAGCGACAACTATACCGGCGACAACATCAAAGTGCTCGAGGGTTTGGAGGCGGTTCGGCTGCGCCCGGCCATGTACATCGGTTCAACCGGCGAGATGGGACTGCACCATCTCGTGTATGAGGTAGTGGACAATTCCGTAGATGAAGCGCTGGCTGGCCACGCCACACGGGTGGATGTCACGATCCACGTGGACAACTCCATCACAGTGGTGGACGACGGACGCGGCATTCCCGTGGACGAAATGACTCTGCCCAACGGCGAGAAAGCACCGGCCGTCCAGGTGGTGCTGACCAAGCTGCACGCCGGGGGGAAATTCGACGCCTCCAACTATAAGGTGTCGGGTGGATTGCATGGAGTGGGCGTCTCCTGCGTAAACGCATTGAGCGAAGAGTTCGAAGTGGAGATCTGGCGCGACGGCCACACCTATGAGCAGGAGTATGCCCGTGGCGGCCCGATCAGCAAGCTGACCCAGACCGGGACCAGCAAGAAGCGCGGGACCAAGGTACACTTTCTGCCCGACAAGAGCATTTTTACCGTAACTGAATACAACTACGACACGCTGGCGCAGCGGCTGCGCGAGCTGGCCTTCCTGAATAAGGGGCTGGAAATTTCGCTGACCGACGAGCGCACCACGGACCCCAAGACCGGCGAAGCGAAACGCACGGAGTTTAAATACACCGGCGGCATTGCGGAATTCATCAAGCACCTGAACCGCGGCAAGCAGACGCTCCACGAGAAGCCTATCTATATGGAGGCGGAGCGCGACAATGTGGTGATGGAAATCGCCATGCAGTATAACGATGCTTATTCGGAGACAGTGTTCACGTTCGCGAACAACATCAATACTGTCGATGGCGGCACGCACCTCTCGGGGTTCCGCACCGCGCTGACCCGCACCATCAACGCAGCCGGGCAGCAGATGGGCCTGTTCAAGGATCTCAAGGAAAACCTCTCTGGAGACGACGTCCGCGAAGGGCTCGTGGCCGTGATCAGTGTCAAGCTGCCGCAGCCGCAGTTTGAAGGCCAGACCAAGGGCAAGCTCAACTCCGACATCAGCGGCACGGTGCAGGCGTTTTTGAACGAGCGTCTGGGTATGTTTCTGGAGCAGAACCCGCCAATCACCCGTCGCATCATCAACAAGGCGATTGAAGCCTCGCGGGCGCGGGAGGCGGCCCGCAAGGCGCGCGATCTAACTCGCCGCAAAGGGGCGCTGGATGGCGGCGGCCTGCCCGGCAAGCTGGCCGATTGCAGCGAGCGGCGACCCGAGCGCTGCGAGCTTTACCTGGTCGAGGGAGAATCTGCGGGTGGAACGGCCAAGCAGGGCCGCGACCGCCGCTATCAGGCGATTCTGCCGCTGAAGGGCAAAATCCTGAACGTGGAAAAGGCCCGCTACGACAAAATGCTGGGCCATGAAGAAATTCGCGCCATGATCACGGCGCTCGGCTGCGGCATCGGCAAGGACGACTTCGACGCAAGCAAGCTACGTTACGGCAAATTGATCCTGATGACCGACGCCGATGTGGATGGCTCGCACATCCGCACTTTGCTGCTGACGTTTTTCTTCCGCCATATGACGGAGCTGATCAAGCGCGGGCATGTGTACATTGCGCAGCCACCGCTCTATCGCATCAAAAAGGGCAAATTCGAACAATACATTAAAGATGACCGGGAATTTGTCAGCGTGATGGTCAAACGTGCTTCCGACGGCATGGTAGTCCGGTATGGCAACGCCGGTGGCCACATGGAGGGCGCTGCCCTGACCCGATTCATGGGTCATCTGAACGAATACTTGGGCTTTTTCGACAAAGTTGACAAGCGGCTGCGCAATGACGAGGTAACGGAGCTGCTCGCGAAGCTGGAGCTTTTCAAGCGCGTCGATTTTGAAGGGACCGCTGAAGCTGCTCCGGACAAGCTCAATAAGCTGCACGCCGCTCTGGAGACAATCTCCGGCAAATACAAATTCAAAGCCGTCGGCCAGCCGGTTTACGACGAAGAGCACGAGACCTATTCCCTGCGCTTTACAGACGCGCAAGGCGCGGAGCGTCGCATCGACTGGACTCTGGCCACATCTCCGGAATACCGCCAGATGACGGCTAAGTATTCGCAAATCAAAGAACAACTGCTCGGGCCGTTCGTGGTCGAGTACGCTAAAAAGCCATCCGCCTCGCAGGAAGAGGCAGAGGAATCGGACGCGTCGGCGGAGGGCGGACTTGAGGCTACGGCGGACACCGCTGCCAAACCAGCAGCCAAGCGGTCCGGCAAAGCCGCACAAGACCCCGTTGAGAAGACTTCTCCGCGCGAGTTATTTGAGTATGTCATAGATCAGGGTCGCAAAGACTACCAGGTACAGCGCTACAAGGGGCTCGGGGAAATGAGCGACTCGCAGCTCTGGGAAACAACGATGGATCCAGAGCGCCGAACCCTGCTGCAGGTCAAGCTTGAAGATCTCGCAGAGTCCGAGCAGATCTTCTCCACGCTCATGGGAGAAGATGTGGAGGCACGGCGCAAATTCATTGAAGACAATGCCTTGGACGTGAAGAATCTGGACATTTAGCAGCCCGGCATTGCCACGGAGCCACTGCGCCAATGAGTGACGAAAGCTTCCTTTGGCCCATACCAGAACGCGTGCCGGAGCTTCATTCCGATCAGGTTCAGGCCTGGGCTTGGGATCTTGACCGTCAGCCGAAGCTGATTGATTGGCAGCTTCTCGACCCTGAAGAATTGCAACGGGCGCGTCGCTTTGTCTATTCCCAGGACCGGGACAGATATGTCCGTGCTCATGCTGGGATGCGCTGCCTGTTGGGCAGTTACGCGCGGATCGAACCCCGCGACGTGGAGTTTTCAAAAGACGCCTGCGGCAAACCGCGGATGATCCGGCCCAATCACGGAGAGCCGTCCAGTCGCCTCTTCTTCAATTTGAGCCATACTGCAAATGTTGCTGTGCTGGCTCTAAGCGCGCGGCATGAGATCGGTGTCGACGTCGAGGCGGAGAATCCGAGAAACGCAAAGGTTGCCGAAAGGTACTTCTCTACCCTGGAATTGCACACCCTGGGAACTCTTCCGCCCGAACTCTGGCTCCGGGGTTTCTACCGTTGCTGGACCGGGAAGGAAGCTTTGCTTAAGGGAGAGGGGCGCGGGTTGAGCGGATCCCTGCATTCCTTCGACATCCAGGCCGATCCTAGGCAGCCCGCCGCGTTACTGGCCGTCCGAGCCCAAAGTCCGGTGCATATCGACTGGCAGTTGCTCGCAGTGCAGCCCACAGTGGGTGTGGCGGGAACCATCGCCATTCGGCACAGGGAGCAGGTCGCGCTGCAGTGTTTTACTTTCCCGGATTAGCGAAAGTGTGCTTCTCTGGCGTGCGCAAGGTCTGCTGAAAACGTGCCTGGGCAGGCCGGAGAAGCTTCCTCACGGTTTAGCACCGTACGATCTTTGCCTGTAGTTGCGGGTCAACGACAGCGCGGGTGGCATTGCGAGTGTCTACAAGCAATTTCGCGTCCCGCGCAATCTGGGCATAATCATAGTCGGAATGATTAGTCGCGATGAGCACGCAATCGTAATCACCGACAGTTTCCAAGGGCACGGATGTCATATTCAGATCGTAGTGACGTCCGCGGCCTACGGTCGGAAAGTAGGGATCGTTGTAGTCCACCAGAGCTCCGCGGCGTCGCAACTGTTCAATCAAAGTGAGTGAAGGCGATTCGCGCAAATCGTCGATATCCTTCTTATACGAAAGACCCAGAACAAGAACCCGGCTGCCCTTTACGGCCTTACTATGTTCGTTCAACGCTGTCGCCACCGCCTCCACCACGTGGTAAGGCATGGAGGTATTCACCTCACCGGCAAGCTCAATAAACCGAGTGCTAAAGTCTAGCTCTTTCGCCTTCCAGGAGAGGTAAAACGGATCGATCGGAATGCAGTGGCCTCCCAGTCCGGGACCCGGGTAGAAAGGCTGGAAGCCGAACGGTTTCGTAGCAGCCGCGTCGATGACTTCCCATATATCGAGGTTCATTCGCAGGCAAAGCAGCTTCAACTCGTTCACCAATGCGATATTCACGCACCGGTAGATGTTCTCCAACAGCTTCGTCATCTCTGCTGCGGCTGGACTGGAGACGCGCACAATCCGGTGAAAAATGGCACTATAGAAACCTTCCGCCAGATCAGCGGCCTGCTTGGTGGACGCCCCAACTACCTTTGGGATATCGCTTCGCTCGACTGTTACATTGCCGGGGTCCTCGCGTTCCGGCGAGTACGCGACATAAAAGCAACGCTCCGGGTCGCGGTCTTCGCGGAAGCAGCGGAGTCCCTGCGGATTGCCCGACTCCAGCAGGGGGATCAAAACTTCTTCCGTTGTGCCGGGATAAGTGGTGCTTTCCAGAATCACCAACTGTCCCGGTTGCAGGTGCGGAGAGAGGGATCGCGCAGTGTCTTCGATATAGCGGAGGTCCGGCCCTTGATGCTCGTCCAGCGGAGTCGGCACGCAAATGATGATGGCCTGCATCGTGCGAATTCTGGTGTAATCCGCGCTGGCACTGAAACCCGACTGCCTCAGTTGGACAATCTCTTCGGGCAGAATGCGCTGGATGTAGGACGATCCAGCGTTCAATTTGTCTACTTTAGTCTGGTCGACATCGAAGCCGGTGACGGGAAATCCGGCCCGGGCAAAAAGCATGGCCAGAGGCAGACCCACATAGCCGAGGCCTACCACGCCCACGTTTGCATTGCGCTGCTGAGCTGGGTGCATGATTGCATTATAGGCAGCACAGGCAAAACGATCAGCAGAAAATTCACGCCCGACCCGTGCCGCAACAGGTCAGCGGGCGTAGTTTTTTCATGCTCCATCCTGATGTGGCCTATCCGCCAAGGAATGGGGAAGGCCACACCAGGCAGTACGACTCTTCAAACCGCAATGTAGCAGGGACAAGAACATCACTCATCTCTGCGGTTCTCTGGATCTGGGAGAACATTTAAATTGAAAATTTCCTGCTCCTGGTTGGCACCTCCGGCTAAGCTATACCGTCCCCAAGCCGGTGTGGAGCTACTCGGATCTGAAGACCTGGAGGAGTACTTTTTTTACCCCTCCAGATCCTATGTTGTGTTGTTCGCATCCGCGTTGGACGAGCAGAATTGTTGAACTCAGCTCGTCTCGCGCGGCTCCTACCAGTCGTGGCGGACCCGCTGCATGATCATGGAAGCAACGAGAACAAGTCCCCCGGCGGCGGACGGAATGAGCATTAGCTGTAGTAGTGTCATTTGGTGTCCTTTTTCCAGCAAACATCTGGTTAGTGAAGCGTTCGTTCTGGAATCCACTCGTCTGGGCGTCCGTCGCTCGGAGTCTCTCTCTACCGGTTCATGGCTACAGAGAGAATTCGAATGACTTTGCACCCCTCGAGAGTGAAGACCATTCATCAGTTTTCTTACGATCTCCCCTGTTGCAAATCAGAGGCCATTTGATTTTGTTGCGCTCTACAGATCTGTTGACACTCGCGCGGGACCGGATCAGGCAGTTCGGGCAGTATTCCATCACTCAAATCACAGCTCGCCGTCGAGACGTGCGCCATGGGACATTGGTTGGTGTGCGCACCAGGTTGCACAGTTGTTAAGCAAATTCCCACTTGGGCACGTTGGGCTGCCAGCCCAGAGGTTTATTTCCGCCGCTGCATAGCAAAAAGATTGCCCTTAGTTTGGCCCTGAACATGCTGCCAGTGAATTGGGATACCCTGAATGGTCCCCAAAACCGCATTCCCTCAGGCCGCGCAAGAGACTATGCAACAAAAAATGAAGATCGCAATAAGCTCCACAATGGACAGACTTGGCATGTTCGGAATCTTGCGTCGTGCGATGGCTACACGAAGCGGGCTAATCCTTGCCCTGCACCGGGTATTGCCTCTCCAGGAACGCCACCTCTGCTACGACCCGCGACTGGTCCTGAGCGAGCCCGCATTCCTTTCTCTGCTGCGCCTGCTCCAGGAGGAGTACGAGGTCGTTCATCTACAGGAATTGTTGGCCAATCCGCGCGGTGCCAATGGGAGGCCCAAAGTGGCCCTTACCTTCGATGATGGGTGGGAAGACAATTACCGCATCGCCTTTCCACATTTAATGGCCTACAAAACGCCGGCAACAATTTTTGCGTGCGCGGGACTATTGGATACCGTCGGCGCTTTACCTGAGGAGCGATTTGCTCGGATCTGGAAAAAGTGCCAGTCTCAGACCCAGCTTCAAGAGCTAACCAGAGATCTGAACCACTGGGGTATTGGACACGAAAAACAGCGTGAGCCACTCAAAAATCGATTGTACTGGTCCAATGAATTACGGCGCATGCCGATCGCAGCCGCCTTGCTGCTGCTCGAACATTTGGAGCGCCGGTATGAAATCACTGCCCTGAGTTCGGGCCGGTTTCTGCGCTGGAACGATCTGCGTGCCATGATGCGGACAGGTCTAGTCCGGGCGGGGTCGCATACCTGCCGACATGCCACCCTTTCAGTGGAAAATGCGCGCGATGTAAGAGGTGAGCTGGAGGAATCCCGAGCCTTAATTTATAAGAATACCGGGGTACTGCCCGAGCTATTGAGCTACCCGAACGGGATGTTCAACCGTCAGGTCATGGACATCGCACGCGCTGTCGGCTTCCAGGCTGCGCTGTCAAATCATTCGGGCCTGGCGAACAGCCGCTCCAATCCCTTCTCCATGCCGCGCGTCCTCATCAACGACTGCAACGTGACCAATGCGGATGTACAACTTTCGCCAAGCCGCACATCGGCCCACTTTGCGCGTTCCTGGCTCCACTCTGAAGTGTATTAGCGGGTCCGGCTGTGGCTGGCAATCAAGGTGAGGAGGTATTCTTTCTCCTGCTGCAGCTCACCCGCCGAATATGACGGCTGATCCCATCCATTCAGTGAGCATCAATCTTCGTCCTGGGAATAGGGCACAACCTCTCCCTGGCGCAGGCGCGGCAGCCCGGCATCCTTGATCTTGTACAGCAACGCGCGGTAGCTGATGTCGAGAGAACGTGCTGTTTTGCGCCGGTTCCAGTGGTGCTCATTCAGCGCCCGGAGAATGATCTGCCGTTCCAGCACGCGCACCGCCCGCTGGGTCTGGATCCGCAAAGGCAGATGGGCATCAGGAATGAAGAAATTGAATTCCGCAGCCGATTCGCTCTCGCT
Source organism: Acidobacteriaceae bacterium (assembly GCA_035713565.1). GTDB lineage: Bacteria > Acidobacteriota > Terriglobia > Terriglobales > Acidobacteriaceae > JAKAAZ01. Next base: position 7,940 of record DASSZI010000257.1, read on the forward strand.
AAGCGCCTCCACAATGGCAGTCTCAGTTCCCAGTACGACATAGCGTTTGATCAAGTTTTCCAGTTCCCGCACGTTACCCGGCCAACGATAGCTCTCCAGCAGGCGCAGCACAGAATGCGACAACGGCGGAACCGTGCGGTCAAACTTGTCCTGATAGTGGCGCAAAAAGTGGTCGAGAAGCATCGGAACATCTGAGCCATGATCGCGGAGCGGCGGCATTTCGATCGAGACGACGTTGATCCTGTAGTAGAGATCGGACCGGAAACGGCCAGCCTCGATTTCGGCCTTCAGATTGCGGTGCGTGGCACAGATGAGCCAGATATCGGCGGAGCGTTCTTCCGATCCCCCAAGACGGCTGAAACGGAACTCCTGCAGCACCTGCAGCAGCTTGGCCTGGACGCTAATGTCGAGGTCGCCTATTTCATCCAGAAAGAGCGTTCCGTGGTTGGCCTGATCGACTTTGCCGCTGCGGGGCTGATTGGCACCCGTAAATGCGCCTTGCTCATATCCGAACAGTTCGCTCTCGATCAGGCTGTGAGGCAGTGAGGGGCAGTTCACCTGCACGAAGGCGCGTTCGCGGCGTATTGACAATGCGTGCAGCGCCTGCGCCACAATGTTTTTGCCCGTGCCACTCTCCCCCGTGATTAAGACCGGCATTCCGGCTGCAGCTGCCTGCTCCAGTTGTTTGCGCACCGCGACCATGGCCGGGGAGTTTCCCAGTAACATCGGCGTTGCGGAAATTTGCGATGACATTCTGTGCATACTCTCCACACCCTCAATGCTATGCACGTAAGTCTCCAAAAAGACATTGGACACACAAAGTGGAAACGCGATAGAGATAAAGTCCGCATCATCAGCAGGATAGCTGCGGCCCTCAAGGTAAAATCAATGGCCTGGAAGAATTGGGAAGTTGGGTAGGAAAGTCGCGAGTCACAGGGAAACGGCTTTCTCAGTCGCTCAGCTTGAATGAGCAGAGAGGCACCCATGAGTCTTTCAGGTACCCGCTTTTGTGGTTACTAAAATTTTGTTGTCAAGCGGGTTCTAATCAGGCAGAATCCATTTAGTCATTGCAGGAACAAGCGCAAGTCTTTCAGAGGAGCTGGCTTACGAAGCTGGTCCATCGACTTGACAGCACGTTCTACAATTTTGAATTCTCTGCACCTCTGAACATTATTTTGCCTGGCAATCGTCTATTCTGCTGCGACCGACATTCGCCTCGTTGTCCGGTTCCCCAGTTCTGCCCGGCTGATTCAATGCCTTTTTGACGATCCCGAAGGATCGCAGCAAAAATATCGGACTACCGGACGGTGTCTGTGGATCATCAACTGCACGTTTTGCTTGTCGAAGATGAAAGCCAGGTGCGCGGATACATCCAGAATCTTCTGGAGTCTCTCGGCTGCACCGTAGATTCCATGGCGTCCGTCGATGTGACGCGGACCTCTCGCGCAGCATCCACGGCGGACCTCTTTTTACTAGATACGACACTCCCCGGTGTGGATGTCGGTCCTTTGTTGTTGAAACTTAGGCAGGAGCGGCCTGGCCTCAGTGTTGTCCTGCTCTTACCCGCTCACAATCAGGTTGGATTTCTGGCTGCCGCTCGCGAGGGCGTTTACGACGTTCTTCCCAAGCCTTTCCTGAAACACCAATTAGAAGCGATCCTTCGTCGCGTCCGTGACCGCGTTCTCTGTTCCATGGCACGCACCAACGCGAGCACCATCATCCGCGAAGAATTAGGTAACGGCGGCTTTTTCCTCGCGGCGACTCCCGCCATGAAGAAGATCTATGAACAGGCCGCAGCCATCGCGCATGCCGATATCCCAGTCTTAATCACGGGCGAAAGTGGCGTCGGGAAGGAAGTTGTCGCACGGTTAATTCACCGGCTGTCGCGGCGATCCAATGAAGAGTGGCTAAAGATCAACTGCGCGGCCCTGCCTCTGGATCTGCTGGAAAGCGAACTGTTCGGATATGAGGCAGGTGCGTTCACGGGAGCCACCAAAACCAAGCCCGGAAAATTTGAAGTTTGCGATAAAGGGACACTTCTGCTGGATGAGATTGGGGAAATGAGTCCTCAACTGCAGGCGAAGCTTCTGCACGTGCTCCAGGACGGCACATACTCACGCCTGGGAGGGCGAGGGGAGAAACGCACCAACACACGCATTCTTGCGGCAACCAATGTAGATATTCAGAAGTCTCTGCTGGAAAAGACGTTCCGCGAGGATTTGTACTACCGCCTGAGCACCTTCGTTTTGCACATCCCGCCCCTGCGCGAACGCCGGGAAGAGATACCTTATGTTCTCACTCAGCTTGCCCAGCAGCTTGCAACCGCGCATAACCTGGAGCCGGTGCAGTTTTCTCCCCGCATGATCGCAACGTGTGTCGCCTACCATTGGCCAGGGAATCTGCGGGAGCTCGGTAATTTCGTTAAGCGGTATTTGGTCATGCGAGATGAACCCGCAGCCGTTGCCGATCTGGAATCTAAAATTCCGGGGTACTTCGCTCCGCCGGTAGCCGCGCAAGTGAGCAATGTGACCGCTACCACCAGTCCAGACCTGAAGTCTATGGTACGGGGCCTCAAGGACCAGGCGGAAATGCAGGCCATTCGCGAAACCCTCACTGAAACTAAGTGGAACCGTCGCATTGCAGCAACCCGCCTCAACATCAGCTATAAGGCATTGCTTTACAAAATCCGTCAATACAATCTGGCTGCTCCGGCGCAATCTGCATAACCTGGGGACAGCGGTTCAGATGTTAGGAGAGGAAGACGCAATGGTTCACACCGTAGTCGTACATCTTAAAAACTCAACCATCCTCCGCGGGTACTATCATTCCGAAAACTCCGGCCTGATCGCCAGTGATATCGTCCGACGGGACTCGCAAAACCCCTCGGCGGAGCATGCTGGTTCCCCTTGCGAAATCCCTGTCGATCTCCCCACCACTATGTCAATCGAGTTGCAGGACGGCAGTGGGAACGCGGAAATCGCGCTGCAGGACGCAAAAGCCGTCTTTTTCGTGCGCAGCTTCGCCGGATCTCCCAAACAGCAGGATGTAAGATTCTTCGATTCACTTTCCATTCACCCGTATCTCTGGGTGCGGATGACCTTTCAAGATGGAGAGATCATGGAAGGCCGCGTTTCGAACGGAATTGATCTCCTCACCCAAAATGCGTTTCGCCTCTTTCCCGTGGATGAGTTGACCAACAACCGCTGCTTATTCGTTCCAAAACAATCGCTGAAAAGCTTTCAAATTATTGGCCTTCTGGAACAGCAGATGCAGCATCTCGAAGTCGCCTGACATCTTGAAGTTTGGCTCCGGATACGGCAGCCAGCAGGCGAACTTTATACCTCGCCGCAGTAACTCGCGGCCGTTGCTCTCCTCACGCTCTTAGACTAATGCTCTTCCCACTTCATTCCCCTAAAAATTCCAGCTCAGACTCGGCTGTCCGTGCGCGACAGATTAAGCGGTGCTCGGTTGGGTCACCTGTGATCTTTCAAGAGGTTGTCCATTCGATTGGGACCGGAGAAGCTGTTTGTGACGAGCAAGCAGTAGCTCTGGAGAGACCGAATCGACTATCACAAGAATGCCCGATTGGACGATCCATAGTCGAGAGCAGTTGGCCAGAAGAGTTCTTCATCAGGGATGCACATTGAAGCTGGCCGCGGCCAGCTTCAATGTGAGCGCCAAGACCGCCGCCAAGTGGACGCGCCGCTATGGGATCCAGGGAGCTGGCGGGCTGAGAGATCTAAGTTCCAAGCCGCATCGTTCGCCACGGCAGACCCCTTGCTCATTAACAGAAAGGGTTTTGTCTTTACGCCGCCAGCACATGCCCGGCCATGAGATTGCGCGGCGCACAGGGCTGAGTCCGGCTTCGGTCAGCCGCATCCTGCGCCGGGCCAGGCTGAGCCGCTGGCGCGATTTGAACCCGCCTCCGCCGGTCCAGCGCTACGAACATCCCCGGCCCGGCGACCTGCTGCATCTGGACATCAAGGGCATGACCCGCTTCTCCGAGGTCAGCCTGCGCGGCGATGGCCGACTGCGCGGCAAGCGCCAGCATCCCGGCTTCCTGGCCCTGCATGTGGCCGTCGACGACCACTCCCGCATGGCCTTCACTCAGATGCTGCCCGATCAAAAGGCGGAAACCACCATCGGCTTCCTGAACTCGGCCGTGGAGTTTTTCGCCACTCACGGCATCGCCGTACG
>DASSZI010000258.1:0-4297 GCA_035713565.1 Acidobacteriaceae bacterium
CTTCCGCAGCCCCGCTGTGCTGCAGTCCTTTGCCAAAAACTACAAAACCGGCGATCCGATCCCTACGGAGATGGTCGAGCGGATGAATCGGGCCAGCGCCTTCGGGCGGGGGAACTGGGTTCGCGGTCAGCTCTTCTATACGCGATTTGCGCTGGATGTGCATGATCGTCCCCCGGCCAGCATCGACCTTGACACCCTGATGAAAGCTGACTACACCGCCGCGCTGCCGTACACATGGGTCAGCGGCAATCGGTTCTACGCCAGCTTCACCCACCTTACCGGCTACTCGTCCAACTACTACACCTATTTATTTGATAAGGTCATCGCGCTGGATTTCTATCATCAGTTCGACCCGCAGAATTTGATCGGAGGTCCAGCCGCTTTGCGTTATCGCCAAATGGTCCTTGAACCCGGCGGCTCAGAACCTGGCGCGGACCTGGTGAAAAGCTTCCTTGGCCGTCCACAGAACCTGAAAGCATTTGAGGATTGGATGAACAAGGAGTTTGCTGTTGCGAATACCAAGCAATGAGGATCGCTTGTTCGATTTGGTTCAAGCATTTTCACTGTTTCTGTAACACGGGCCTCGTTCTTTTCCCACCTTAGCTTCGCCAGGACCGGTACCTGCTGCTGCGATCTTCGGCGGATGATGAGAGAGATGGATGAAGCTATGACCTTCCCTATTGTTTGAACTCTCTTGATATGTGCCCGCCGAAGCGGGAATTCTGCTAAGATGCGGCCCATGCGCCCACAGCCTCTCATCTGTGTCATGGATGTTACAGCCAGCAGCCGGTGGTATCAGCGCCTGCTGGGCTGCCGCGGGGCTCACGGCGGAACGCAATATGAGCAACTGGTGAAGGATGGGCGACTACTTCTGCAATTGCACAGCTTTGAAGTCGAACATCATCACGGTTCCATCGGAAATCGCGCCGACAGACCCTACGGTAACGGTGTGCTGCTTTGGTTTGAGGTGGATGACTTCGACGAGATAATGCAGCGCGCTGGCGAAATGGGCGTGGAGATCGTGCTGGGTCGGCATCGTAACCCGCCCGATGGCAATGGTGGACCCAATCATTGGGAGTGTTGGATGCGCGACCCGGATGGATACACAGTCGTGGTCGCTAGTCCTTATGGAAGCGCCGACGGAAGCTGGCGGCCGGGGTCTGATCTCTTCAGCTAGACCACGTTCATACCCGTCCGTTATCCCGGGAGAGTTCACCCCTCGCTCTGCAGCGGTTTGGAAACCGATTCCAGCGACTTGCCTGCTGCTTCCACCCCAATCGTCCACTCGCAGATGGCTGCGGTGAGCATCAATACTGCTCCCAGGCCGTAGCCGATATCCACCATGACGCGAGATCCGGACGCGATCAGCACCCCGAAAAGAATGGGAGCTCCGACTCCGCCCAGCAGCGTGCCGATCGCATAGAAAATCGCAATCGCAAAGGCACGAATCTCCAGCGGAAAGATTTCGCTGACCGTCAGGTAAGCGGCGCTCGCAGCAGAAGACGCGACGAAAAAGATCACGCTAAAGGAAATATCCAGAGTTTTGGCCGACAGCATTCCGCTGGCAAAGGGATACAGAGTACCTGCCAGCATCACCCCGGAAATCCCATAGGTCGCCACGATCATCGGCTTGCGTCCTATTGAGTCGAAGAAACGCCCAAGAATAAGTGGCCCGAAGAAGCTCGCCAGCACGAACGGCAGCAAGTGCAGCGGCAGCCGGTTATCGCGGACATGGAAAAACATTTTGACAACCAGTCCGTACGTAAAGAACACTGCGTTGAAAAAGAACGACTGTCCGACCATCAGCGCCAGTCCAAGGAGCGACCGCTTGCGGTTGTCGTGCCACATGTTCTGGAAAATCTCTTTCCACGGGGTGTGGTCGCGCACCTTCAGCTTAAGCTTGTCGCCCTTTGGCTCGGGCAGGTTCCCCTTTCCCTTCGAGACGTCTTTCTCAATGTCCGATACAACTTGTTCCGCATCCTGCTCATGGCCGCGCAGCATCAGCCAGCGGGGACTTTCCGGCACGCCAAGGCGCAGAAACAACACTCCCCCGCCGAGTAGCGCGCCAATTCCAAAAGCAACTCGCCAGCCCACGTTCACCGGGATACCATGCCTGTTGAGCAGCAGCAGGGATGCCAGGCTGCCAACGGCTGCGCCCACCCAAAAGGTCGCGTTCACCGCAAGATCAACCGTTCCGCGCAGCTTACCGGGAATCAGTTCATCGACGGCGGAATTAATCGCCGCGTACTCCCCCCCAATGCCCAAACCAGTCACCAAACGGAAAGCGGCAAAACTGAAGAAATTCCATGACAAAGCGGTGGCAAGCGTGGCTGCGGAATACGTGGCGAGCGTCACGAGGAACAGCTTTCTGCGGCCAAGCCGGTCAGTCAGATAGCCGAACAGGATAGCGCCCATCACGGCACCTGCAAGATAAGTCGTTGCACCCGCCGTGACTTGCGTGTCGGAGAGACCCAGGCCCTTTTTATTCTGGAGTATTCCTGCCAGCGATCCTGCAAGCGTAACCTGCAGCCCGTCCAGAAGCCAGGAGGTGCCGAGCGCCGTAATGATTTTCCAGTGCCATCTGCTCCATGGCAGACGGTCGAGCCTCGCCGGGACGTCTGTCTCGATCGTGCGTTCTCCGGGCATACGCTCTGCTCGTCTTTCTTTTGCTGCGGCCTAGTTTTATTTTTTCTGCGGGATGATACTGATCGCTCCGTTGCGCTCAAGAACCGCATAACGAATCTGCGTCAGGGATTTCAGACCTACTCCACGCGCAGCCGCCATCACGTCCTCCGGGTCGATGCGCATCCCATGCATTGCTTCATTCTGCCACTCACCATCTTTCAAAAGTACTAGCGGAGTCCCGTCCACCACGGCCCCAAAACGTGGAAATCTTCCTTTCAGCCACGCCACAATCTGGTGCATCATCGCGATCGTGATGATGGCACAAGTGCAATTAGTCTCGGACCGATCATCTCCGACAGTGGAAAGAATAATGATCCCGCCCATCAAAAACACGATGACAAATTCAAAGAGCGTGAGTTGTCCTCCCGGACGCCGGCTGAGTACGCGGACAATCAGCAGCAAAAAGAAATAGCCCAGCATGGCGTGGATGATCGTGTACATCGCCGTTCTCCCTTGATTCCTGCGGCACGACAGCAGTCGCGTTTAATATTTTCCAATCAGGGCATCACAAATACCTTGCTGCGCAACTGCTCGCCCCCCGGCAATACCTGAAGAGCAATTGGGAACAGGCCGGGACGCGACGGCTGGAGAGCGAATGCCACGGACGCCTTATAGGAATTTGCCGGGAACGTGTACACAATTCCGCTGGCCGCCACCTCGGAGCTTTCAGGTTGAGGAATGATACGGCGATTTCCAAGCTCACTGACAAAGCTCTGGCTTACGTACAGCTTGATTTTTCCGTCGTGGATGGCTGCCGGTCCAAATCGAATTTTTAGAATGGAGGAGGTGCTGAATCGCTCGATATGTTCATACTTGACATCCATGGTGTGGTCGGATGCCCGCATTCTGCTGTTCGCCAGATACCCCCGGCCAAACGCGCCAGATAAGTCCAAGGCTACAATAATGGCGAACAGCACCCAAATAATGCGCTCAAATCTCCACCATTTCCGCTGAAATTTCAGATCTTCTCCGACTGCAATTTCGTCGTTGACCTTGGAAACGGAGTCCTGTACCGGAGTTGTGGCAGGCGGTTTTGTCATATTCAACCTTCTTCAGAGGAGTCCGGTGCGGCGAGAATACTGATTTCTCCATTTCGCTCGAGCACTGCGTACTCGATTTCACCCAGGCGCATAAACTTCTTCGCACGGGCCGCCGCCATCACGTCATCATCGTAGACGCGCATCTTCTTCATCGTGGTCGAGCGCCACTGCCCTTTTTCCAGCAGGACCAACGGAGTACCGTCAAACAAACGCGCAATTCTGGACGACTTGGACCGCATCCACACCATGCAGTAATGGACGAGCGCGACCGTGATGATCTGGCAGAGCGCATTCGTGAAAGAGACTTCTTCGCCAACCATGGCCGTTAGCGCGAGTCCGCCAATAAAGAAAATAAGAACGAATTCGAAGGGCGTCATCTGCTTGCCAGGACGCCGGCCAACCACCCGGACGATGAAGACAAGAAGGCAATACCCGAAAACCGCTCGTATGACGGCTGCCATGAAGGGGAGTTCCTGAGCGCTGCGTTGAGTGCCGCTATTCCGATTTGAGTGCTAAATGACAGAATAGGTTTGCCGTAATTTCAAATCGTGATGACTCTGGAAAAACGCGAT
>DASSZI010000259.1:0-10905 GCA_035713565.1 Acidobacteriaceae bacterium
TGGCGGGGCGTTATACCTGCTGCATAAACAGGGGAATCAGTGGGTGGTTGGAGACGCTCCACCCAATTCCTGCACCAAAAAGAGGGTGGACCGGCAGGTAACGGGCTTGTAGGTCTACCGCGACAAAAATTGAGCTTCCGCGTCTAAATGGCAGTACCAGACTGGTGCGTCGCGAAAACTAGCCGCACCAAGTTTCAGAAGTCTGCATTTATACTCATACACATGCCTAAATACTCGGTTGTCGTTCCCTACCACAATGAAGAGGAAAACGTCACTGCCATGTACGATGCCCTCAAAGCCGTCATGGAGCAGGTCGGTGATCCGTTTGAACTTATTTTTGTGGATGATGGGTCCACGGACCGCACCTACCGACTCTTGGAAGAGATTACCGCGGTGGACAGCCGGGTAATGGTGGTGAAGTTGCGCCGCAATTTCGGCCAGACCAGCGCGCTTGCCGCCGGTTTCGATCATGCTCAGGGCGATTTTATTCTGGCGATGGACGGCGATCTGCAGCACGATCCTTCGGAAATCCCGAATTTTCTGGCCAGGCTGGAAGAGGGATATGACGTCGTGAGCGGCTGGCGCAAGGAGCGGATCGACAACTTTGTGATGCGCCGGATTCCTTCCCGCTGCGCCAACTGGTTGATGGCGAAACTATCAGGCGTGGACATTCACGACTTTGGCACGACGTATAAAGCGTACCGCCGCGAGGTGATTCACAACATCCCGCTGTACGGGGAAATGCATCGGTTTATTCCGGCGCTTGCATCATGGTATGGCGCGTCCATCTGCGAAATTCCAATCAGAAATGTGAACCGTGAACGCGGGAAATCGCATTACGGAATCTCCCGCACCTTTCGCGTATTCTTCGACCTGATGACGATCCGCTTCCTGCTCAAGTACATGTCGCGCCCAATGCACTTTTTCGGTTCCTTGGGCGCCGCAGGAATGTTTAGCGGCGCGGGCTTGTCCGTGTGGCTTCTTATGCTGAAGATCTTTACCCATCAACACGTGATGGATCAGCACGGGCCCATGTTTGTAGTTGCAGGGGTGCTTATCCTTGCCGGTATCCAACTGCTCGCGATCGGCCTGATTGGCGAACTCCAAGTGCGCCACTTCTACCAGAGTCAATATAGAGCTCCTTACACTGTGGACCGCGTGGTGCGTCTGCGCAGCCCGGAAGAGCCCAGCATTTTGTCCGAAGGCTAGGCTCAGTCCGCGCATCTACCTTCGTAAACGAACGAATTACGGAAGGCAGTCCACATGGCAATGATGAAAGCTGTCCAGGTTACGGAGGTCGGCGCCCCGGACGCCCTGCACTATGGTGACGTCAATCGTCCTGAGCCCCGCGCCGATCAGGTGCTGGTGCATGTCCGCGCAGCCGGCGTAAATTACGTGGACGTCTACTACCGTGAGGGAACCTACCCAGCGACTCTTCCGCTCACACTCGGGCAGGAGGGAGCTGGAGTTGTCGTCGAGGTGGGGGACGGCGTCAGCGGCTTCCAGGTTGGCGACAACGTCGCCTGGTGTATGTATCTTGGTGCGTACGCAGAGTACGCAGTGGTCCCTCAAGCACATCTGGTGCATGTTCCTTCGAACATCTCATGGGAGCAGGCTGCAGCCATTCTGTTGCAGGGCATGACGGCGCACTACCTTTCCAGCGACACCTTCCCGCTGGAAAGGGGAGATGTGGCCTTGATCCATGCTGGCGCGGGAGGTGTGGGTTTGCTGCTGACGCAGATGGCGGTACAGAAGGGAGCTCACGTCATCACTACGGTCTCTACCGACGAGAAGGCTGCGCTGTCCCGGTCCGTGGGTGCGCAGGATGTCATTCTCTATTCCCATCAGGATTTCGAAGCTGAAGTCAAAGCGATTACCGACGGTCGCGGCGTGGATGTCGTCTACGATTCGGTAGGCAAATCGACATTCGAGCAGTCCCTTCGGTGCTTGCGTCCGCGCGGAATGATGGTACTTTACGGTGCATCCAGCGGAGCCGTACCGGCAGTAGACCCCATCCATTTATCGCTCATGGGTTCGCTGTTCCTTACGCGTCCCAGCCTTTCCCACTACACGCTGACGCGGCGCGAGCTAGACACTCGTTCCAGGGATGTTTTCGACGGGCTGGCGAGAGGCACGCTGCTGCTTCACATGCAACACGCCTATCCGCTTTCCCAGGCTGCCAACGCGCATGAAGAGCTTCAGGCGCGCCGCACCTCCGGCAAGATCATCCTCTTGCCTTAAACTACTGGGCCTTGTTTGGCTTTATTTGCGGCGAAAAAACGAGAAAAATTTGCTGCGTCGCGATGCGGTTTCTTCCATGTCTTCGTCCTGCTGGTTCTCAGCCGGAGAGTAAACCGGTATCGGCTCACCAAAAAAAATTCTGCGCGGATTTTCCACAAACAGGCGCTCGGCGGCCTCCTTCCCAATCTTAGTTTCGACGTACGCATAGGCTGTGCTGAGGACTGGCGGGCGGGACGTGATGTTGTGCGCGTCCGTCGCTACTACATGGACGCGTCCTGCTGCCAGCAACTGCTGGGAAACCCGCTGAGGCCCCTTGCCGAAGCGTCCCGTTAGGGATCCGGCCGTGACCTGCACCAGACAGCCCATACGAATCCATTCGACCAGTTTGTCCGGATTCTGCATCAGCGTTACGTTCCGTTCAGGATGTGTCAGAATGGGGACAATGCCCGCAACCGACATTTCGTGAAAGCTGCTCGAGATATTCTGCGGGATGCCGAAGTCGGGAAATTCCACCAGCAAATACTGCTTCCCGTTGATCGAATAGCGGGTCGGATTCGCCAGAGCGCTCTCTATGTTGTCGTAGCTCAGGTGGAAATCGCACCCCTGGCCAAGAGCAAGCCGATTTCCCAGTTTTTCTCGAAGACAGGCCATTCGAGCAGCGTTTTCTTCTAGAGAAAACTCGTACTGGCTGTTTGCATGGGGCGTGCAAACGACGTGCGTGATGCCGTCTGCAATCGCGATCTCCGCCATTTTCAGTGACGTGTCGAGATCGCTTGAGCCGTCATCGAGACCGTACAGTAGGTGGTGATGGATGTCGATCATGTCTGCCGTGAGCTTGGATTCAAGAGATGTGCGTCGCGAGCGCCGATACCATCGATTGGAAAATGCGAAGTCCACCGGCTGAGCCTAGAAGAGCTTCACTCGACCTGTCCGGGTGGGGCATCATGCCCAGCACGTTGCGCCCCTCGTTGAGGATGCCCGCAATGTTCGAGAGAGAACCATTCGGGTTGGCCTCGGGTGTAATTTCCCCTTCAGGCGTGGCGTAACGGAAGGCAATGCGCTCCTCGTTTTCCAGCCGGCTCAAAGTTGCGGCGTCGCAGAAGTAGTTACCCTCCATGTGCCCAATGGGAATCTTGAGTACCTCATGGGGCTGCAGCAGGCGAGTAAATGCGGAGTTCACGGTCTCTGTCCGGAGGTGCACCTGTCGGCAAATATATTTCAACCCGGCGTTGCGCATCAGCGCGCCGGGTAGAAGCCCGCTTTCGGTAAGGATTTGAAACCCGTTGCAGATGCCAAGCACCAGACCGCCAGCGGCGGCAAATTTCTTGACCGGCTGCATGATAGGTGCAAAGTGGGCAATGGCACCAGTGCGCAGGTAGTCGCCGTACGCGAACCCGCCAGGTATCAGAATTGCGTCGCAACCCTCCAGGTCACAGCTTTCGTGCCAAAGAAACGTGACCGGCTGCCCGACAACTTCCGAAATGACATGGTAGGTGTCTTGGTCGCAGTTGGAGCCGGGAAAGACGAGAACGCCAAATTTCATTTGCAATCAGTTTATCAGCGCGTGTTCCAGATCCGCTCGGAGTCCATCTAACTAGAGAGCGACACTTGCCCATGAGAGACTCCTCAGAAATCTCGTCGGACTCCAGGAACGCAACTCAGATCCAAAACCCAGCCGCTAAAGCCGGCAGGGCGTTGCTCAACTGGGGCCGCGCGGTGACTCTGGATGCTTTGATGGTCGGCGTTCTCTGGTGGATCGGGCTGACGTTGCTGCATGTGCCGCTGGCACTCCTGTGGGCATTCTTTGCTGGCATGGTGCAGCTTATTCCCCACGTTGGCGGAGTGCTTGCGCTGGTCGGGCCCACGCTCAGCCTTCTTTTTGGCGGGCGCAGCTGGGAACAGTTTGGGCTTCTGCTGTGTCTGTATGCCTCGATTGTTCTGATCGATCAGGTTGTGCTGCAGCCGTGGCTGATGAAGCGCACGGCCAGAGTGCCGATTTGGGCTTCCATTTTTGGGCCTGTCGTACTCGGAATTCTCATCCCTTTCTGGGGTGTCTTGCTCGCTCCTCCTTTACTTGCGGTTGTGTTCGCCTTTCGCAAGCCAAAGGTCAGGGAATCGGCTTCATCCCCATGGTAAAATCGATGTTTGCGTGGGCGATCCAGACCATGCGATCCCGATCTTCACGATCACTGAATTCCAAGGCGTAACCGAGGGTTTCCATGTCCGGCCATTCCAAGTGGGCGACGATCAAGCATAAAAAAGGCGCTACCGACGCCAAGCGTGGCAAGACTTTCACCCGTCTCATCAAGGAAATCACCATGGCGGCGAAATCTGGAGGCGGAGACCCGGACAGTAATCCCCGGCTTCGCGGTGCCATTGCCGCCGCCAAAGCGGAGAACATGCCTGCCGATAACATCAAACGGGCCATCCAGCGCGGTACCGGTGAGCTGGAGGGCGCAGCCTATGAGGAGATCACCTTTGAAGGTTACGGGCCCGGCGGCGTTGCCGTCATTGTGGAAGCGACGACAGATAACCGCAATCGCACGGTGAGCGAAATTCGCCACGGCTTTTCAAAAAACGGTGGCAATCTTGGCGAGTCTAACTCGGTGTCATGGATGTTCTCCAAAAAAGGCATTCTCTCTGTTGCCAAGTCTGCCGCGGACGAAGAAAAATTGATGAACGTTGTGCTAGAGGCCGGGGGGGATGACATCCGAGACGAAGGCGATTCCTGGGAAATCATCACGGATCCGGCGGCCTTTGATGCTGTGGTTGCAGCTCTGAAAGATGCGAAAATTGAGACGCAAATGGCGGAAGTGACCCTGCTGGCTTCGACCTATACCAAGCTTGAGGGCGCGCCAGCAGCGCAGATGATTCGCCTGCTGGAAGCCTTGGAAGACCAGGATGACGTGCAGAACGTCTATTCGAATTTTGACATGGATGCCAAGCATCTGGAAGAAGTTGCTGGCTGAACCGCACGCGCAAGTCCTTAATAAGCGCAATTGCGCGGAGAATTCTTGAAGAAGCAACAAATCCTTCTTGCTTTCCTTTTGTTTGGCTGGGCCGGTCTTGCTGTCTGCCAAACGACTGACTCCATACATTCCGCGCAGGACGTGGCGGCCAAGGATCCAGTGCACGCGGTCATGCAACACGATCCGTGGGATCGCGGCGTCTTCATTGATGGGGGATTTGGCACCTCGGGCGAAGAGAGCGACCGCTTTCTCAACGCCGGATTCCGGTTTGGGAAAGTTCTGACCGACCCCGCTGGACGGGGCATCCTGCGCGGCCAATTCGAATACGCCATTCAGATCATCCCGTACTGGCAGTCGTTCACCCCGAAAACGACGTATACGCTGGATACGGGTGCCGCGCAGGCGCGCGTGGTCGGTACCGGTGGAACCTACACCGGCCTGAGCCTGACGCCGATTTTGCTGCGATGGAACCTGGTGCACTGGAGACGTGTTATGCCCTGGATGCAGGGTGGTGGGGGCCTCATCTGGACGAACCACAAGTTTCCCCCCAATGGCGCGCGTGGCACAAGCGTGTGGAACTTTGAACCACAGTTTGGCGTCGGCATTCACTACTTTGTTAAACCGAAGCAATCCATTACCTTTGGTGCCAACGCCGTTCACATCTCTAACGCCAGCCTGGGTGACGCCAACCCGGGTGTCAATGCCACGGTACAGTTGCAGATCGGATATACATGGTGGAAGTAACGAGCGCATTGGCATGAACGTGAAGGATTCGATTCTGGAATGTGTTCCCAATTTTTCTGAGGGAGCGAATTCCGAGATCGTTCAAAGCATTGTTGGCGCTATGCGAGTGGACGACGTGTCTCTACTGGACTATTCGCTGGATGCGGATCATAACCGTTCGGTCGTGACGATTGCCGGGGCACCCGAATCAGTTCTGGAAAGCATGCTGCGGGGCGTAGGAATGGCCGTGGAGCGCATCGACCTGACCAGTCAAAAAGGGGTGCATCCCCGGATTGGAGCGGCGGACGTAATTCCGCTGGTTCCCATTCGAGGACTCTCTCTGCCGGAATGTGCGGTACTGGCCCATCAACTTGGCCAGGAGATCTGGAAGCGCTACCATGTGCCGGTTTACTTTTATGAGGCCGCTGCGCTAAGGCCTGATCGCCGGCTGCTGGAAGACGTTCGCAACGGCCAGTTCGAAGGTCTCAGGAAGAAGGTGCAGCAGGATGCCGCGCGTCGTCCTGACGTGGGTGGACCTTCTCTGCATCCGACCGCTGGAGCGAGCGCGGTGGGCGCACGGCAACTTTTAATCGCGTGTAACGTCTACCTGAGCACTGGCAATGTGGGGGTTGCGCGAAGTATTGCGCGGGAAATTCGGGCCTCCAACGGAGGATTAGCAGGCCTCAAGGCGATGGGCGTCCTGGTGCGTGGACGGGCTCAGGTTTCCATGAATATTACCGATTTTCGTTCCACGCCCATTCATACGGTGTACGCCACGATAAAGACCGTTGCCTCCAGGTATGGCGTGCAGATGGAAGAATTGGAACTGATCGGCCTGGTCCCCGAGGCGGCAATCGAGCCCGGAAGCGAGTGGCTGGAGCTTGCAACCCATTTCTCGCCTGCCAGGACCTTGGAGAGTAGACTTGAAGCACCATTAGGCTGGCCATAAATGTTTTTCAAGCTGATGGAACAATTTGCCGCCGTTGTTGGCGACCAATCTGAATGGCACCACGCACGGGTATTCATTCAGGTGGAGCAGTTGCATTGAAGGAGAACGAATGAAACGCTGGACCACAATTGCAAGTACCACATTGGGCGCGCTGGCGCTCGCTCTTTCTGCCGTATCCGCGTCCGCATCTCCCCTGGCGACTGAAGCGCAGGCGGCTGTCCCCAAAGATCTGCAGCAGCTAATCGTGGTGGACTACCAGGCCATGGAGAACTCCAACATCGCGACCAAGCTGCAGGCTAAAGTTATGCCGCCCGAGTTGAAGCGTCTACAGGAAGCTCTCCAGCACTCCGGAATGGATGTCAACCGCAGCGTGACGCAGCTCGCGTTCGCCTCCTACCGGGTTGCCGGTCAGGAGTCATCCCGCATTGTTGGCATTGCAACGGGCCAGTTCCCGGTGCAGGATTTCCTTGCAAGATTCAAAAAGCAGCACGTAAAGGGAACAGTTGTGCGCAACGAAACGGTCTATCCCATGGGAAGCACCGGGATGAGCGTTGTCTTCCTGGATCAGACTACGATGGTCTTCGGCGCATTGCCGTCGATCAGAGATTCCTTGGATGCCCGCGACGGGATCAATCCAAGTTTTTTGACGAACAACCAAATGCAGAACCTTATCCCCGCCACTCAGGACTACGCGGTGTGGAGCATTCTCGACCAGAAAGGCACCCAGCTCATGATGAAGTCGGTGCTCGGACAGGCTTCCCAGGTGGCGGACTTCGGCACCGTGAAAAATAGTCTGCTTGGGTCGCGCTACACCATGGATTTCGATCAGGGCGTGAAATTCAACCTGGATGTGATTACGCCCGATGCGGTGACGGCGGCGACCATGTCCTCCCTGATGAGTGCTGCGGCACTGTTTGAGAAAATGAATGCCACTCCAGCGGAGTCCCAGGCAATCAACGCGACCAACATCACATCCAGCGGCCCCACTCTGCAGGTTCGCTTCGCCAGTTCCGACGATCAGTTCGCGACCTTGCTGAATTCGCAGCTTTTCCAGTCGGTCATTCACTAGACGGAATTCTCGTTCAACAGCAACAGGGGCGGCTTTGGCCGTCCTTTTTGTTTTCTCCTGAGGGATGCAACGAACCTATGCCAGCCCTTGTAGCCGACGGAACAATTGGGCTGTTTCTTGCAAAGGAACCGCCTCCGCGCGGACGGAAGCCGACAGCCCAATCTCCTCGATTGCAGCTTGCACAGAGGTTTGAGGAAATTCACGTTTCAGGTTGTTGGCCAGGGTTTTTCGCTTTTGCCCAAAACAGAGTTGCAGAAATCGCATGAATGCAATTCTCTCTACCCGCAGCGCTTCGAATCTGGATTGCATCTCCAGCCTTACCACTGCGGAATTTACATTGGGAGCAGGAGCGAATGCCCCGGGCGGCAGGACGAACAATTTTTCGATGCGGGCATGCATCTGTGCAGTTGCGGAGAGCACGCCATAGGCGCTCGTGCCCGATTGCGCTGCGAGGCGATCCGCAACTTCTTCCTGCACCATAAGGACTGCGCGCCGGATGGCAGACGCGTGCGCAAACAGATGCAGCAGGATGTCTGAAGTAATGTAGTACGGCAAATTGCCGACGACCACCAAAGGCTCAGCGCTGGACAGACTGTTTAGCTCCATCTCCAGAATGTCGCCAGCGTGAATTTCGACATGGTTGGCGTGCTTCCATGTTTCCGCCAGCCGGGGCGCAAGCACCCGATCCAATTCGACTGCAATTAGACGATGCGCGCGAGGTACCAGCAGATTTGTGAGTGCGCCGCGACCAGGCCCGATCTCCAGAACCGTACTGGTGGAAAGCGGCCCCAGCGCGTCTACGATGCGTTGCCGCGCGTCGGCATCGACAAGGAAATTCTGGCCGAGCTTGGGTTTGTTTGGAGTCATCTAGAAAGAAATCAGAACGTTTGCCGCAGGATTAGGCTGCGACTAGAATATCGCTTCGTGCCGTGTACGCCTGTTCCCGGGTGCCTCACGTTGGCGAAGCTGGCGGGAATCGGCAAGCCAACAAGCACCTTGGAAGAGCCCAGGAGAAGAGAAATGCGAGTAGGACTGATGACGCGCGAGTACCCGCCCAACGTTTATGGTGGGGCAGGCGTTCACGTTGAATACTTGAGCCGTGAGCTGGCGAAAAAGATTGACGTCGAGGTCCATTGCTGGGGCGACCAGAACTTAGACCAGGGAAAGCTGCATGTCCGCGGTGGGCAACCGTGGGGATTGCTCTCCGAAGGACAGCCGGAGAAATTTCAGGCTGCGCTGCAGGCATTGAGCTTGAATCTGGCGCAGGTGAAATCGCTGGCCAATATCGATGTGGTCCATACGCACACCTGGTACGTTTCCATGGCGGGCTTTTTAGCTAAAAAGCTTTTCAATGTGCCATTTGTCCTGACCACGCATAGCCTGGAACCCCTCCGAGCGTGGAAGGCGGAACAACTGGGCAGCGGATACGCCATGAGTTCGTGGATGGAGCGCACTGCCATGCTGGACGCGGACGCGATCATCGCCGTTTCCAACGGAACCAAAGCCGACATCCTGCGTGCTTATCCTGGGGTTGATCCGAGGAAAATCCACGTCATCTATAACGGCATCGATCTGGTGGAGTACGAAAAAACCGGCGATACTGCAGCGCTGGAGAAATACGGCGTAGACCCAGCGATGCCCTATGTCTTGTTCGTTGGGCGCATCACCCGGCAGAAGGGTGTGACGCATTTGGTGGAGGCGATCCGCTATCTGCCTCCGAACACACAGGTCGTGCTATGCGCGGGCGCGCCGGATACGCCGGAGATCGCTGCCGAAATGCGCCAGAAGGTTGAGCAAGCGCGCCGTATCAATCCGCATGTGGTGTGGATTGAAAAAATGGTGACCAAGCCCGAGGCCATCCAGCTTTACAGTCATGCCCGCGTCTTCTGCTGCCCCTCCGTATATGAACCGTTCGGGATAATCAATCTGGAGGCGATGGCATGCCGCGCTCCCGTGGTTGCCAGCGCCACTGGAGGAATCCTGGAAGTAGTCGTCGATGATGAAACTGGCTATCTGGTGCCCTTCGAGCCCGACCCTTCGACCGGATTCCCGGTAAAGCCGGAGCAATTTGCACATGACCTGGCGGCTAAGATCGCCGATCTGCTGGCGGACCCGGACAGGTGCAGACAATTCGGGGAGGCTGGCCGCAGAAGGGTAGAAGAAAAATTTGCTTGGGCCGCCATCGCGGATCAGACGATTGCGTTATATCGACAGCTTCTCACGTCCAATAGGAAGGTGCAGCAGCCATAACGGAGAAACTGCGCCGCGAGTGTGTTTGGTCGCCGGCGCAGTCCTTGTTTTTCCATATTGGGCAAACGTTATTTGTGCTTCTGGTTTGCCATTTCAGCAGCCAATTTGATCTCCTGGTTCGCTTGAATTAAGAGCTGCTTTGCTTTCGCCGCGTGCCCCTTCATGTCCATGTGATTGGCCTGCTGAGCCACTGTGAGTTTCTGGAAGGCCTGGGTCACCAATCTCTGTGCCGCAGCAAGATTAGGGTGCACGGAGCCGTTCACGTTATTCACAGGCGTTTGAGCAGCAAGGGTTCCCCCCGCTATGGCGAGCGCCAGTGCGGCACTGCCGACGGACAATTTGAAATTCATAGACGTTCTCCGATCCGTTTGAAAGACGTTAGCTGCAAAGACAGCGGTGGAACCTACAGCACCTTTAGATGCAGATGGAGCTGTCGTGACTACATTAATCTGGGAGTAACCTCATGCGTCCTTGGCCACGCCGATCCCTGTGCTCCGGGATAGGTATTCAGACGCACTGCTTTCGTCGTCGCGCCATCCAGAGATACATGGGCAATCCGAGCACGATGACAGCAACTCCACCAAGAGAATTGCGCCAATTGTTGCCCAGGATGTAGGCGATTACGACTGCGGCAGCGGCAACGAAAAATGCCGGAAGCCATGGATAAAAAGGCACACGATAGGGCCTTTCCCGGTTGGGTTCCC
>DASSZI010000260.1:0-3365 GCA_035713565.1 Acidobacteriaceae bacterium
TGGCTGGAGCAGGGCGGGTATTTCGCTCTCCCCAATCTGCGCGGAGGCAGCGAGTATGGCGAAAAATGGCACGAGGCCGGAATGTTCGAGCACAAGCAGAATGTGTTCAACGACTTCTACGGAGCTGCCGAGTACCTGATCGCGCAGCGATACACGACCGCAAAACTTTTGGCCATTCGGGGGCGCTCCAACGGGGGCCTTTTGATGGGTGCGGCTATGACCCAGCGCCCGGATCTTTTTGGAGCAATCTGGTGCGGTTTCCCGTTGCTGGACATGCTGCGCTATCAAAACTTCCTGGTGGGCCGCTTCTGGACAACGGAATACGGCTCATCGGAAGATCCATCCCAACTCGCCTACCTGCTGAAGTACTCCCCGTACCAGAACGTGAAAGCCGGAACCAATTATCCGGCCATCATGTTCTTCAGCGGCGACAGCGACACACGAGTCGCTCCGCTCCACGCGCGGAAGATGACCGCAGCGCTGCAGGCCGCCAGCGGAAGCGATCGCCCCATCTTGTTGCACTACGAATTGAATGCCGGACACAGCGCGGGAGTCTCGGTCCACCAACTTGTGGACGATTACGCCGACGAGTTGGCGTTCTTATGGAACGAGACGGCGGGGACGAAATAGACGGATGAGCGACGGCGCGGGCGTTCGACCTAAAAAAACGCGCGTGCCGAAGGATTTACGGCGATGACCGAACGCGCCAAGATGCTGGCCGGAGAGCTTTACAACGCGCTTGATCCTGAATTGGTGCAGGACCGTGCTCGCGCCCATGATCTTTGTCGGATTCTGAACGCAACGCATGAAGCGGACCGGGAAGTGCGACGCGAACTGCTACGCAAACTGTTTGGCTGCGGCGGCGATACAGTATCGTTGCAGCCGCCTTTCTACTGTGATTATGGTTCCAACATAGAACTGGGGGAGCAGGTTTTCTTCAATTTCAACTGCATTGTCCTCGATGTCTGCAAGGTGACGATCGGGGAGTACAGTCAGTTCGGTTCCGGCGTGCAGATCGTTACGCCGCTGCACCCACTGGATGCGGAGATGCGGCGCAAGCAGGAGTATGGGGCTGCAATATCGATTGGAGCAGATGTCTGGGTAGGTTCGGGAGCCATCATTTTGCCGGGAGTCAACATAGGAACTCGCACGGTGATTGGTGCGGGCAGTGTAGTCTCCCGAAGCGTGCCTGAGAACGTGCTGGCCCTGGGCAATCCCTGTAGAGTGATCCGCAAACTGGGGTGAACAGGTCTAATTCATCCAGCGGCGGTCGTTGGGGTCTTTCTTGTCATCCGGATCAAGGTAGTGGCCCTGTCCGTCGAATTTTACGTCACGGTCATGCTTCCGCATGTAGACCTGAAACTTGCGAGCGGCGCGTCGGCGCTTCCAGCGGTAGTATCCATTTCGCAGACCGTATGCGCGCTCCGACATGGCGAAGGCATAGCCGCGGCGGGGTGCCTGCTTGACGTAGATGTAGCCGAACAACGCGCCGCCAAGGTAAGCAAGATACATAAAGCCGCTCGGTCCCTGCATAATGCTGGCCAGCGCAATGAGCATGTAGATGATTACCAGATACTTTGCGCGGATCGAGATCGGCAGGGGAAACAGCATAAAGTTCTGATCGCCCATCAGCACTCCGAAGGCGGCCAGCAGCCCAAAAATCCCTCCCGCTGCGCCATAGGTCGTGGCGTAGGGCGACATGTGAAAAACATGGGTGTAAGAAATCGCGACAGCGGTGATAGCTGCTCCCACCACCGAAATGAAATACAATTCCGCAACCCAGCGGGTGCCATAAATGTTTTCCAGATACGAACCGATAAACCAGAGCGAGAGCATGTCGAACGCAATCTGAAAAATGCCGCCGCTTAAAAAGCTGTACGTAACGACCTGCCAGACCGCTCCATGGAGCACCATCACGGGCGTGAGTGCTCCAGCCGCGAAAATTGAAACGGCGACGGCGGGTGCAATCCAGCGAAGCAGAGTCAGCGTAAAAAACACAGCGATGGTCGCCAGAATGATCTTCCGGACAATCCCGGCAAAGGGCGGAAACGATAGCATCATCGACCCGGAACGTGGCATACACTATCAGCCTACGTGTCACTCTCCGGTACGTCCAGTGGAATGCTGTGCGGCGGAACCTCAGCACAGCAAACTGGTAGAAGACCGCTGTCCCGTTCCGGCAGTAGACAGCCGGGGCAGGGCAAGGTAAAAACAAATTATCGGGATTCGGTCGATTTTGTTGATCAGGTACAGCCACAGCCGCCCTGTGAAGCATTAGGATGATGTCGTTTCGCTAGAGGTACACGGACCGTTGGTTGGGTGAGCAGCACCCAATACAGCTTTCCAGGCTGGCTGCACATCTTAAACCGAAAAGACGCTGAAGGAGCTGTCATGCAAGTCTGTCCAGAGTGCGAAAATCCGTTGAATTTTGCCGAAGATGAAGTGGAAGAGGGAGAAGTCATCCTGTGCGATGAATGCGGTTCGGAATATGAAGTGGTCAACACCGATCCGATTGAGCTGAGCAAAGTGGAAGAAGGTGGGTACGACGAAAGCGCCATTGCCTTTACAGAAGACGAGGAAGAATAGAAGGGTTCCAAGCATGAAGGACTGGAAGAAGACGCGCACGCTTTTCTGGCGCGCCTGTAGTTTTGTCGTGCGGGCGAGCTGTTTGGCTGGCCTTATCGTTGCTGTGGGAGCGTCCAGACCTGTCTACGCGCAGGACAATACCGACCGTTCTGTGCAGGGCCGGGTGGTCGATGACCAGGACACTCCGCTTCGCAGCGCAATTGTGTATCTGAGCGACCAGCGGACCAAAACTGTAGAAAGCTACATCACTCAGGAAGATGGAGCGTATCGATTTCAGCAGCTTTCCCCGAATGACGATTACAAACTCTGGGCGCAGCTTGAAGGCGCGAAGAGCAAAACCAAAATACTGAGTTCCTTCGACGGTCGCAGCGTGTTCCGCGTGATTCTGAAGATCAGCCCGAAGAAGTAGATCGGCCCACCGTTGGGATAACACTCGCTAGCGGGTTCGGCTACTTCCGCTTTACGAAAGCATTGGAGTTCCAAAGTCTTCCGCAGGATTGATCCGGTCGACTGGAATGCCCTCTCGGGAAAGAAGCTCGAGCACGGGCTCCAGAATCTTGCGGGAGACGTCAGGAATCGGCATGGGAGGAACGACCGTGATGCCGCCAAGCAGGCGGCTCAGCGCAAGATACGAAGCACGGCTGGTATACAGGAAATCGAGCGGGTATTCCGGCTTGCGTGCACGCGCCTGCACGGGGTCTGCATCCAGAAAATAGCTGACGTTCGGCTTTGGAACAATTTTCATGATCAGCCGGATGTACGCGCGAGCCGCAGGATTG
>DASSZI010000261.1:0-16124 GCA_035713565.1 Acidobacteriaceae bacterium
TACCAGCATTGGGACTTCCCTCCTACCGGTCTGACGCCTTGGGTCTATTCCGCTGGAGTTTCCTACAGAATCTTCTAACGATCCTGTCTGCTCGTGCATTCTGAAAAGCTCCGCCTTCAGGCGGGGCTTTTTTCGCCACGAGATTCGCCTGAGTCCACGAAACGGTTAGGATAAAAGTTCATCTCGATTTTTATGACCGACTCTCAATCCATTCGCTCAGTGGCTGAAAAGGCAACCCCGACACGCGTGCGATTTGCGCCATCGCCCACCGGCTACCTCCACGTGGGCGGAGCACGCACTGCTCTCTTCAACTGGCTCTTCGCCAGGCATTTTGGAGGCAAGCTTGTCCTGCGCATTGAAGATACCGACATGGAACGTTCGTCCGCCGCTATGGTCACGGGAATTCTCGAGGGAATGCAGTGGCTTGGAATGGATTGGGATGAGGGCCCCTTCCACCAATCCGAGCGGCTCGAGCTCTACCGTGATGCAGCCCACAAGCTACTCGAGACGGGTCATGCGTACCATTGTTTTTGCACGCGGGAGGAACTGGAGTTGCGCCGTGCCACCGCGGCCGAAGCCGGAGAGACACCTCGGTACGATGGTCGATGCCGACACATCCCAACTGCTGAGGCAATCCGGCGCAGTGCATCCGGTGAGCCCGCGGTCGTGCGCTTCAGGGTTCCCCAGAGCGGGGTGACCGAGTTCCACGACGCGGTCTTCGGCCATATGGAATTCGTCAACGCAGAGTTGGAGGACTTCGTTCTCCTGCGCTCCGACGGCATTCCAACTTATCACCTGAGTGTCGTCGTGGACGACATCGACATGCAAATCACACACGTGATTCGCGGTGCCGATCATCTGTCAAACACGCCGAAGCAGGTACTCCAGTATCGCGCTCTCGGCGCTTCCCTGCCCGTTTTCGCCCACTTGCCTTTGATTCTTGGCCCAGACAAGACCCGCCTGTCGAAGCGCCATGGAGCCACCAGCGTGATGGCCTACAGGGATATGGGAATTATTCCGGAAGCTTTCCGCAATTTCCTCGCCGTCCTGGGATGGAGTCCGGGTGAGGCTGCCAGGCAGGCCGAAGGTCCGGATCGCGAGATCTTCTCGACGGAAGAATTGATCCGAATGTTCTCTCTCGACGGCATCTCGCACTCCAACGCGGTATTCAACAATGACAAGCTAGCTTGGTACAACACCGAATACATTCGACGGTATCAGTCGGAGCGTCTCCTTCCGCTTATAGAGAAAGAGTGGAAGTCCGCCGCCTACCGGCCTGATCGCAGCGCCGGAGAAATCCTCGCGGCCATCGCACTCCTGCAGCCCCGAGCCCGCAATTTGAAGGATTTTGCCTCCACGTTTCAGGCATACTTTGGCGACAAGTATGAGATCGATTCAGCTGCAGCGGCGAAGTTCATATCCGATGCTTCCCTGCGGACTCTGCTGGCGGAACTGGGTCAGCGTTATGGGGCCATGGACAATTTCAATGAAGCCAGTGCCGAGTTGGTGCTGCGGGAGTTCGCGGCGGAAAAGGGCCTGAAAGCCGGGGCGCTGATCAATGGCGCTCGAGTCCTGCTGACCGGGCAGAGCGTCGCTCCCAGCCTGTTTGCCGTCATGACATACCTGGGCCGAGATCGAGTCGCGCGGCGTCTGCAGGTGCAGACAAAACCGCAGGCGGCGCAGCCCTGATCTCCGCTTATCGCGCAGTCAGGTTCAGCGTAATGGGAAGCGTTTTGGGGGGATTGCATGCGCGGTTGTCGCACGCCTGGTAGTGGAGCTGGCCATGGAGCACATAATGACCCGGCTTGGCTTTGAGCTGAACTTTCACAGCGAATTCGCCAGTGTAAACGCTCAGCGCATCCTCGGGGGCGAAGGCAAAATGATAGTCGACCCCCGGGGGATACTCAATGCTGGCGACCTGTACGCTGGCGGGAGCGTCAATCGTTAGCCTGGTTGGAATCAGGAAGCTCGATTTCGGCACATGCGAATTAATGTGCAGCCCTGGATTGATTGCAAAGCGCAGTTGCTCGCCTTGCGGCCTGGCGCTCGAGGTCTCCAGTTCAGCCGGCGATACCAGCTCAACAGACTGTTTTCCTGATGCCGCAGTAAACCCAATGCCGCGATGCTCCGGCTGCCACGCGGACTGGGCCAGCAGCGGAAGAGCGCAGAGCCCGGCAGCACAAACCACTTTGCGGGCGACGTCAAGCCACCTCACCTTTACACTCCCTTTGTCGCGATGATCTTTTTGATGTTCTCTTCGATCGCGCTCTGAGAAATGATGCCACCCGTTTCAATCGCGATTTTTCCGTCGCGTCCAATGTAGTAGGAAGTTGGCAGGTAATCGACGCCTCCGTAGGCCTTGTTCAACTTGTCATCGCTGATGACGATCGGATAATCGATTCCCATCTTCGACGCAAAATCCGCGACCTGCTTGGCCGGTCCATCGTCTTCGGAAACTCCAAGCACGGTGAAGCCCTGCGCGGCGTACTTCTTCTGCAGTTCAATCAACCACGGCATTTCCAGCTTGCAAGGTCCGCACCAGGTGGCCCAAAAATTCAGCAGCACTGCCTTGCCTTTATAGTCGGCCAGCGAAACAGTCTTTCCATCAGGAGTTTTCAACGTGAATTCGGGGGCCGGTTTCCCGCGCAGATCGCTCAACCCCTGCGCCGTAGGAGAATCGTCCACCCTGCCACTGCCTGTTGCCGGCTGATGGCTTACGGAATCCTGCGCCAGAGTAGTCTGAGAAACAGGCTGCGTATGCATGGACTTGCGAATGCGGTACGCCATTACCCCAGACCAAATCATTGCCGTGACTCCGGCGACAAGAACCAGCACGACGATGGCGCTTCGCTTCATGAATGCTCCTGGCGGCAGGACTTGGTCCCGACCCTACCTGCTTATTGTATAGGGTGTGACACCCAAGAGAAATATCACCCCGGCTGTCGATTCGCTCAGGCGCAGATTACAAATTCTCATTCCTTGTTGTACATTGTTTGCTGGCATGCCACGGTGGCGACCGCACCTTACCGCCTACAGGCACTGCACGACAACTCCGACGGAACGGAATCCCTAAGATGCTTTCAAATTTCCTTCGATCCGGCCGCGCCACGCTGGCCCGTGTATCGGCATCTCTCGCCATGGGCAGCGCTCTGAGCCTCGCCTGCGCTGGATGCGGCTCCGGAAAGTCTGGCGTCAACCAACAAATCTTATCGCCTCTGGCTGCCAGCAAAATTAAGCACATTGTCGTAATCGTCCAGGAGAACCGCAGCTTTGACAACCTCTTCTACGGCTTTCCAGGGGCGAATACGGCCACCGTGGCTCAACTATCAACCGGTGCCACGATTCCGTTGCGACCTCTTCCTTTTGCCGGCGGGTATGACATCGGCCATGAACTGAACGATTTTTTAATCGACTTCAACAACGGCCGGATGAATGGGTTCGACAGGGACGGGGGCGCAACCGCGTTTTGTTTCGCCGCTCTTGATGGTGGAGTCTGCCCGACTGCCATCCCGCGGAACGCTGAGTTCAGCTATGTCGATCACTCCGAAACAGCGCCCTATTTTGCGATGGCGACCAACTACGTACTGGCGGACGATTTCTTTACCTCGCAGATCGATTCCAGCTACACCGCGCATTTGTTTATGGTTGCCGCCAAAACCCAGGTAGTGAACCTACCCATCAGCGGGATAACTAAAACTGTCGCTCACGTATGGGGTTGTGATTCCGCGCCTGGGAGCCTGGTTCCAACTTTGCTGCCGAACCGCGTCATAGGACCGGGGGTTTTTCCCTGCTTCAGCAACAAGACCCTTGGGGACGAACTGGATGCCAAAGGCCTGGACTGGAGGTTTTACGCTCCCGCCATCCAAGGAGATCCGGGGGACATTTGGTCGTCCTATGATTCCTACAGTCAAATACGGTACGGCAAGGACTGGACCACCAAAGTAGTGTCCCCGGAGACCGCCGTTTTAACCGACGTGCGAAGCGGCCATCTCGCTCCGGTTACCTGGGTCGTACCTGACCTCGCGAATTCAGACCATCCGGGAAACGCGAGTGCAACCGGGCCCGCGTGGGTGGCGGCGGTTGTGAATGCGATCGGGCAAAGTCAGTTCTGGGACTCGACAGCCATCATCGTCTACTGGGACGATTGGGGAGGATACTACGACCATGTACCGCCGCCTCAATTGGACGACTGGGGACTCGGGATCCGTGTGCCCATGATATTGATTTCCCCTTACGCCAAGCATGGCTACGTTTCGCATGTGCAGTATGAGAGCACCAGCGTCGCCAAGTTCATTGAGGCGATCTTCGGCCTGCCCACTTTGGGGGCCGCAGACGCGCGAGCGAATGATTTCAATGATTGCTTTGACTTTACCCAGGCCCCCAATAAATTCCAGCCTTTCTACCAGAAGATTCCCACAGAGCACTTCATTGAAGAGAAGGAATCCAATAGTCCGCCGGACACAGATTGAGCGATATGGATTCAACGCTATATTCCCCTCGCTGACATTGAATCGTAGCGCCCAAACGTGCAAACAGCCCGGAACATTGGACTCCCCATCCGATAATGGACAACGCGATACATTACAGCGTCCGCGCTTGTTTTGGTATGGTTGCCGATTATCGGCGGCTTGACCGCCCCTGCTCCAGGTTCAACACGGTAAGCTAAGTGCAACATGAGACGAAGCATTTTGCCCCACGCGGAGCAACCCCGGCGTGAACCCGCCTCAGTTTCAGGCAGCACAAACCCAGCCTGCACGGAACCCGCCGCACTGGTTCGGATCGAGGCCCATGCCCTGTTGGCACTGGCGGTGCGACTTGAGGGTCCGATGGCCGCCGACTTTGCCCGCGCTGTCGATCTGGTTCTCGCCTGCGGCGAGACGCGGGGCCGGGTGGTCGTTACCGGCATGGGGAAAAGCGGCATCATCGCACAGAAGATAGCCGCAACTCTGAGTTCCACAGGCTCACCTGCGTTGTTTCTGCATCCTGCGGAGGCGCACCATGGCGATCTGGGAATGCTGGCCAAAGGCGATCTCGTCATTGCACTTTCCGCCAGCGGCGAGACGGAGGAGATCCTTCGTCTGCTGGAGATGCTGAAGCGGATCGGAGATGCACTGATCAGCTTGACCTGCAACACGCGCTCCACACTCGCGCTGGCAAGCAATGTCGCGCTCGACTGCTCTGTCGAGCAGGAGGCGTGCACGCTGGGCCTCGCGCCCACGGCTTCCACCACGGCGATGCTGGCGCTGGGCGATGCGCTCGCGATTGCGGTCTCCGCGCGCAAGGGCTTCCAGGCGGAGGATTTTGCCAACCTACACCCCGGCGGCAGGCTGGGCAAGCGATTGATGAGAGTCAAACAACTGATGCACTCCGGCGATGCCGTGCCACGTGTGGAAGTCACGACTCCCATGAAAGATGTGATTTATGAAATGTCGCGCAAGGGTCTAGGCATGACGACCGTCGTGGACGGCGGCAGGTTGATCGGTTTGCTGAGCGATGGGGACTTGCGAAGACTCCTGGAGCGGGAAGGCGCGGCTGCGCTGGCCAGGACCGCCGGGGATGCCATGCACCGCGAACCGCTGACCATCGGCCCAGAGGAGTTCGCCGTCGAAGCGCTGCGCCGGATGGAGGAACGCAAGATCACTTCCCTTGTGGTGGTGGATGAGCAGAATCAGCTGGCTGGCGTGGTCCATCTGCACGATTTGTGGGGGACGGAGTTGATCTAGAACGAGCAGACACCCTGGTGCGGTATTGCCATGGCGGAAACAAGTAGAATTATCTATTAACCTTTTTCAAGGACACCCCCGCATACGATGCATCGCTGGTCGAAACTTTTCCTTCCCACTCTTCGTGAAGCACCGGCAGATGCCGAGGTCGCAAGCCACAAATTTCTGGTCCGCGCCGGATTTGTCCGGCAACTGGGCGCGGGCATCTACTCCTATCTGTTTTTAGGTCAGCGCTCGATCCAGAAAATCGTCGGCATTGTGCGGCAGGAGATGGACATAATTGGGCAGGAATTTCTGCTGCCAACGCTGTTGCCCCGCGAGTTATGGGAGCAGAGCGGGCGCTGGACGGCGATGGGCGACAACATGTTCCGCCTGAAGGACCGCAAGGGTGCGGACCTGTGCCTGGGCATGACGCATGAAGAGGTGATGACGGAGATTGCCCGCAAGGAACTGCGCAGCTACAAGCAATTGCCGCAAATCTGGTATCAAATCCAGACAAAGTTCCGCGACGAGCCACGGCCCAAATCCGGCCTCCTGCGGGTGCGTCAGTTTCTAATGAAGGACGCGTATTCGTTCGACATCGACGCCGCAGGTCTCGACGCAAGCTATAAGAAGCACGACGAGGTTTACCGGCGTATCTTTTCGCGCTGCGGCCTGAAGTTTGTTGCCGTCGATGCCGACTCCGGTGCGATGGGCGGCTCGCAGTCGCAGGAGTTCATGGTCTATACCGAAGCGGGCGAAGACCTGATCGCAAGCTGCGCGCAATGCGGCTACGCAGCGAACATAGAGAAGGCGATATCGCAGTTGCCGGCTGCGGAAGACCTTCCGCCAACCGGAGATGGCAAGCCGGAACTGGTGCATACGCCCGGAATGGGCGCCATCGCCGACGTGACCGCCTTTCTAAAAGTCAGCGCGTCCCAGGACATCAAATGCGTCGCCTACATGGCGGAGCAGCGGGACACGTCCGGACAGGCACACTGGCTGCCTGTCACGGTTTTCCTGCGCGGAGATCACAGCGTCAATGAGACGAAGCTGCTGGGTTTGCTGCGCGCCAGTCAATTGCGTCCAATGACTGCGGAGGAACTGGAAACCTACATCCATGCTCCAGCAGGCTATCTGGGGCCGGTCGGCCTGTCCCCGGCAAAGGAGTTGATGACTGCGGAATTAAGCGTCGTCGTCGACCATGCACTGGAAAATCGTCAGAACATGATCTGTGGCGCGAACAAACTGGATTACCACTTCCGCAATGTGACGGCAGGACGCGACTTTACATGGACCGTGGCAGCGAACGTTCGCAGCGTAAGTGAAGGCGAAGGCTGCCCAAATTGCAATGCGCCGCTCAGGGTAGCTAAAGCGGTCGAAGTCGGCCACATCTTCAAGCTTGGCTACAAGTATTCCGAAAGCATGGGCGCACGTGTGCTCGATCCCAACGGCAAAGAGGTCACACCTATTATGGGGAGCTACGGAATTGGCATTGAGCGCATCCTGACCGCGTGCGTGGAGCAGAACTTTGACGAGAATGGTATTTTTCTGCCGCCCTCCATTGCTCCATATGAGGTGGTGGTGACCATCACCGATGTTGCCGATGCAGAGCTTCTGGCTGCCGGAGAAAAATTGGCCGGAGAACTTGAAGCTGCAGGTCTGGATGTTCTGCTCGATGACCGTGCGGAGCGGGCCGGCGTCAAATTCAAAGACGCTGACCTGATAGGAATTCCATTCCGGATCAACGTGGGAAAGAAAGTGGCAGAGGGCGGCGTGGAACTCGTCACGCGCGCAACGCGCTCCAGCGAAGATGTTCCGCTGAATGGAATTGTGGAGCGAATGACGCAGCGGATTGGCGAGGCTTTGCCGGGCAGGTCGGTTCAGTGAATTCGAGTTCCATGTCAGCTTCGTCAGCTCGGGCCAGCGAAGGCAGATAGCAACTCTATTCGACACCCGAAACCCGCAATCAGAATGGGACACACAATTTCCAGGCGATCGGTACGCCGCATGGGTGGATGAAAGCAGGTCAAAGGAACTGATGGCGGAATACGAGAGAGCGACGCGAACCACATCACGGGTATCTGCCACTAGGAACGGCGGCAGGTCTGGAGGATCATCCGGTGGAAGCGGGCGGCCACGGAGCCGCTCCGGCCCGGCCAAGCGCGGCAGGTGGAATCTGGACCGGAAGCAAAAGCTCCTGCTCGGGTCTCTTGCGGTTCTGTTGCTCGTTGTCCTGGGGATCGCGTTTATTTTCGCGTATTACTCTCACGAATATTCGCGTGTCGTGGAGCAACGGCTCCGTCAGCCCTTGTTTGCAGACACCGCCAAAATCTATGCCGCCCCGCGCGAGGTACGACCCAAACAGAAGTACAGCGTGCAGCAGATCGCCCAGGATCTGTTAAGAGCTGGCTATACTCCGGTCGGCGTCTCGCATCCATCGCAGCTTGGAACATTTTCGAAGACCGAAACCACCATCCACATCCAACCCGGACCGCAGTCCTACCACGCGCCCGACGGGGCAACGGTCTTTACCTCCAAGGGCGTCGTCACAAAGATTTCCGGCGATGACGGCCAGCAACTCGGCGCATATGAGCTGGAGCCGGAGCTGATTACCGGCCTCTCCGATAAAGACCGTGGGAAACGACGTCTGGTCACCTACGATGAATTGCCGAAATATCTCGTACCCGCTGTCACTTCCATCGAGGACCGTCGGTTCTTTGAACATGGTGGGGTGGACTATATCCGCGTAGCCGGCGCAATACTCGCGGACGTGAAGACGCGACGGTACAGCGAAGGCAGTTCCACCTTGACCATGCAATTGGCAAGGCTTCTGTTCCTTTCTCCGGAAAAGCACTGGAAGCGGAAAATCATCCAGACAGCTATTGCCTTTCAGCTGGAGAGCCGCTTCACCAAGCAGCAAATCTTCACCATGTATGCCAATGAAATTCCGCTGGGACAGCGCGGCAGCTTTGCCGTGAACGGCTTTGGAGAAGCGGCGCAGGCATACTTTGGAAAAAATATCCGTGACCTTTCTCTGCCGGAATGCGCGTTGCTGGCCGGAATGATCCAGGGGCCGAGCCGCTTGTCTCCTTACCGGCACGCCAAGCGAGCAATCGTCCGCCGCAACATGGTGCTGGATGCCATGGTGGAGACTCACTCCATAACTCCGAAGCAGGCCCGGCAAGCCAAGGCCGCGCCGCTCAAGCTCGCGCCTTTCAGTGTTGACGAGCGCGAAGCACCGTACTTTGTTGACTTGGTGCGGGACAAGCTGACCCAGCGCTACGGGGACCGCAACATCAATGCAGAAGGCCTGCATATCTACACTTCGCTCGACCCGGACCTGCAGACGGACGCGACCCTGGCTGTGGAACACGGGATGGAACAGGTGGATGCCATGCTGCAGCATCGTGCGGCGCGTCTTGCCAGGCTCAGCAAATCAAAAATCGTACCCCACGTTACTCTTCCCCAGGTCGCGCTCATCGCGCTCAATCCTCACACAGGCCAGGTGCTGGCGTTGGTGGGCGGCCGCAACTATGGTCAAAGCCAACTCGACCACGCCATCAGCCAGCGGCCTACCGGTTCTGTCTTCAAGCCCTTCGTTTACGCCACGGCCTACAACAGCAGTCTGACCGGCGTGCCCTTGCCCGGGCAGCAGGGCGTCTTTACCTCTGTAACCATGCTGAACGACTCCGACACCACTTTCAGCTTTGATAACGGCAACGTGCAGTATGAGCCGCACAACTACAAGCATGAAGATCTCGGCATGATTACAGCGCGGATGGCCCTCATGCTCTCCCAGAATGTCGCTACTGTATCCCTGGCCCAGATGGTCGGTTTCGATAACGTGGCGACTTTGGCGCATCAGGCGGGCATCACCTCAGTCCAGGCCACACCGGCTGCGGCGTTGGGTGCCTATGATGCTTCTCCAATGCAGATCGCCGGAGCCTACACCATCTTTGCGAACAACGGAGTCAAAATTGATCCAACTATGATTGCCTCCGTACGGCGCCCCAACGGTGACGTGGTAGACGACTTCGCACCAATTTCCAAGCCGGTGCTCGATTCCCGTGTCTCCTATCTCACCCTGAGCCTGATGCGGGATGTGATCGATCATGGAACCGCTCAGCGAGTTCGTGGGTTGGGTTTTCAGGCTCCTGCCGCCGGCAAAACTGGCACGGAGCACGACGCCTGGTTTGCCGGGTTCACCAGTAACCTGCTGTGTGTGGTTTGGATCGGAAATGACGACTACACCGATCTGAAACTTGAGGGAGCCCAGGCGGCGCTGCCAATCTGGGCGGAATTCATGAAGACTGCCGTGAAGCTGCCGCAATACTCCGACACCCAGTTTTTTGATCCGCCCGCGGGAGTAACTGAGGTTTCGCTCGACAAGAATACGAATCTACTGGCCGACCCTGCCTGTCCAGTGGATTACATTGCCGCATTCCTCGACGGCACGCAGCCGACTGCCACGTGCGACCACCCTAACTCCGATCAGCGCAGCGTCTTCCAGAAGATCTTTGGACTGGGTGGGCAGCCCAAGCCCGGGGTCCCGGTCAATCCGGCAACTCCGCCAAACGTGGTGCAACCGCAGCCCCCTGCAGGAAGCGCCCCCCAGAATGCAAATGCCGCATCCAATCCGAACGGGCCCGTGCAGAAGAAAAAGAAAAAAGGTTTTTTCGGTAAAGTATTCGGTGCGTTTCATGATGACAAAAAGAACCAGAACCAGGGGGCACCGAACAACGAGGTCCAGCCGCCGCAATAAACGTTTCAGCGGAAAGCCTGTTCTCTGCACACAGTCTTTACTCGATAGGCTTAAGTTTTCTCACGTGAGGACAAACTCCCTCACGTGATCTGTTTCCATGCGAAACTCGTGATCAGAAGGAACGCGGAAGCAGATCTGGGAAGGGGCGAACGATGGCGGAACTGACGCAACAAACTCTGAAGGATCCTGTCTGCGGAATGCAAGTCGATCCGGCGACCGCGACGATTACCCGCGTTTATGAAGGGAAAACCTACTACTTCTGCGGAGAATCCTGCGCCGGTAAATTTCAAAGCGATACGGCCAACTACACCAGACCGAGAACGGATCCGGTGTGCGGCATGAAGGTCTATCCCGCTACTGCCACGGCTAGATTGCAGCATGCGGGCTCGACGTATTTTTTCTGCAGTCTTGGTTGCCGGGACAGGTTTGCAGCGGCTCCGGAACAACATCTGAAATCCGAAGCCTCAGCTAGATCGATGGAGCGAAACAAACCGCGAGCAACTACCTCCGCCACGCCTCAAGCGTCCAGTCCAGTCTCTGGCGCGGCAAAAGAGGCACTCGAATACATCTGTCCGATGGATCCGCAGGTCCATGAGAACGCGCCGGGACCATGTCCTATCTGCGGAATGGCTTTGGAACCCGCGCAGGTTTCTCTGGACACGGAAATGGTGGAATACACCTGTCCCATGCACCCGGAAATCGTGCTGCCAGAACCGGAGAACTGCCCGATCTGTGGAATGGCTCTGGAGCCGCGCGCCGTTGCCGTAGAAGAGGGAAATCCGGAACTCGACTTCATGACTCGCCGGTTCGCGGTCGCGGTCGCGTTGACTCTGCCTCTGGTCGTTCGTATGGTCCTGGGCCTACTCTCGCCGGAAGACTTCGACACGATCATGACCAGCCCGTTCGTGGAATGGCTGCAGTTGGTACTGGCATCCATGGTGGTACTATGGTGCGGCTGGCCCTTTCTCGAACGCGCCTGGAACTCGCTCCGGACTTTCCGCCTGAACATGTTCACCTTAATCGGACTGGGAGTGGGAGCCAGTTATCTCTACAGCGTGGTTTTGCTGGTCCTTTCGCATCGGCTGATGCCCGGGCTCCGAGACGAAGAAGGCTCGCTGCATCTCTATTTCGAGCCTGCTGCTGTAATCACCACACTCGTGCTGCTGGGGCAGGTGCTGGAATTGCGGGCACGCAGCCGAACCAATTCGGCGCTTCGCTCGCTGCTGAATCTGGCACCCAAAACGGCAAGGCTGGTCCGTGCCGACGGCTCGGAAGAGAATATTCTGCTGCCGCTGGTTAAGGTCGGGAATCAGTTGCGGATTCGTCCGGGCGAACGCGTTCCGGTGGACGGCATCGTGCTGGAAGGCAACAGCAGCGTGGATGAATCGATGATTTCCGGCGAGCCGATTCCCGTGGAAAAAGGACCTTCAAGTCCGCTGACCGGTGGCACCGTTAATGGAACGGGCGGTTTGCTGATGCGCGCCGAGCGAGTAGGCAGCGCAACCTTCCTGAGTCAAATTGTGCGCATGGTCGGCGAAGCTCAGCGGACCCGGGCGCCGATTCAGCGGCTGGCGGACCAGGTGTCGAGCTGGTTTGTTCCAGCCGTGGTGGTTGTTTCAATTGTCACCTTCTTCGCTTGGCACCATTTCGGACCTCACCCGCATATGGCGCACGCACTGGTAAACGCGGTCGCCGTTCTCATCATCGCGTGCCCATGCGCGCTTGGTCTGGCCACACCCATGTCGGTCATGGTTGGCATGGGCCGGGGTGCGCAAGCCGGCGTCCTGATCCGCAACGCCGGAGCTTTGGAAACCCTGGCGCAGGTGAAGACGCTTGTCATCGACAAGACGGGTACGCTGACGGAGGGCAAGCCCCGGCTGACGCAGATCGTAAAGTTCGAGCTTCAAGGCGCAGAACCATGGAATGAGGATGAACTTCTACGTCTCGTTGGCAGCCTGGAGGCTTCAAGTGAGCATCCGCTGGCTGGAGCTTTGGTGCGAGCAGCGAATGACCGGCAGATCAATCTGGAGCCTGCTACCGATTTCCAATCTGTGCCTGGTAAAGGCGCGACGGGGACCGTCGATAAACGTCACATTGCCGTCGGAAACCTTGCGTTGATGAAGGATCACGCCATTTCTGCGCCCGATGCGGACGTGCGCGGCTCAGAGCTGGCCGGCAAGGGCGCGACATTACTCTATGTAGCAGTGGATGGCAAACTCGCCGCTCTCATGGCCGTCGCCGACTTGATCAAAGACTCCGCACGGCATGCGGTGGAAGATCTCCGCAAGGATGGCCTGCGCATCGTCATGGTGACAGGAGACACACGCGCAACTGCGGAGGCGGTCGCGCGCCAGCTTGGAATCGATCAGGTGGAAGCTGGCGTTTTGCCGGGTGAAAAGGCGTCCACCGTCATGAGCCTGCGCAGACATGGCAGGGTTGCAATGGCCGGGGATGGCATCAACGACGCTCCGGCCCTGGCAGTCGCCGATGTCGGAATCGCGATGGGTAGCGGAACGGATGTAGCGATCCAGACGGCCGGAATCGTTCTGGTAGGTGGCGATTTAAGCGGCCTTGTGCGCGCGCGTCGCCTGAGCCGTGCTACCACGTCAAACATCCGTCAGAATCTCTGGTTTGCTTTTCTGTACAACACGCTGGGAATACCGATTGCCGCAGGCGTCCTCTACCCTTTCTTCGGCATTCTGCTCAGTCCTGTAGTTGCGAGTGCTGCAATGATGTTCAGTTCGGTCTCCGTGATCACGAATGCGCTACGGCTGCGGCACATTCGCCTATAGCGGCTGCCCCCTGGGTAGAGAAATGACAGAGTGGCGGAAAAACTGGGTTGTTAGAATCGAAATATACCGATGAAGTGCCCATATTGTGGATTCACGCAGGACCGTGTTGTCGATTCGCGCGAGAGCAAGGAAGCCGACTCTATTCGCCGCAGACGCGAGTGCGAGCGCTGCGAAAAA
Source organism: Acidobacteriaceae bacterium (assembly GCA_035713565.1). GTDB lineage: Bacteria > Acidobacteriota > Terriglobia > Terriglobales > Acidobacteriaceae > JAKAAZ01. The sequence goes on from DASSZI010000261.1 coordinate 13,437, forward strand.
CGCTTTACGACCTATGAGCGGCTGGACGAAATTCCTTACATGATTGTGAAAAAGGACGGCCGCCGGGAGAGGTTCGAGCGGCAGAAAATACTGAGTGGTCTGCTTCGCGCTTGCGAAAAGCGCCCTGTGCCCGCAGCCCAGTTGGAGGCGATCGTCAACCAGGTGGAGAGCTTCGTCGTGGACTCCGCAGAGCGCGAGCGCAGCTCCGCGGAACTGGGAGACATGATTATGCGCCAGCTCAAGTCAATGGACACTGTGGCTTACATTCGCTTCGCCTCTGTCCACCGGGACTTCAAAGATGTCAGCGAGTTTAAGTCGGAACTGGATTCGCTCTAATCAAGGGGCTGGTCATCTCGCCTGAGCGAAGTTGGTTGGGTCAGCACTGAGAAGCAACCGAGGGGGAAACGCAATGAACGCAGAATCCGCTGCACGCGAACATCGGGTCACGTTGATTCCGGGCGATGGAATCGGGCCGGAGATTACGCGAGCTGTAGTCCGAATTCTGGAAGCTACCGGCGTTAAGTTCCGATGGGAAGAATCGCTGGCCGGCGCAGAGGCTTACGACCGTTACAAAGAGTACATCCCCAAGGAACTCTATCTCTCGATTGAGCGCAATCGGGTCGCGCTGAAAGGCCCTGTAACCACGCCCATCGGCGGTGGATTCACCTCGATCAATGTAACTCTGCGCAAGCATTTTGAGCTTTACGCCAACTTCCGTCCCATACGGAACCTTCCCGGTCTTCCGACCCACTACCCTGGCATCGATCTGCTGATCATTCGTGAGAACACTGAGGGCGAGTACGTCGGCATCGAGCATGAAGTGGTTCCCGGTGTGGTGGAGTCGATCAAGATAATCACCGAGAAGGCCTCTACGCGCATCGCGGAGTTTGCCTTTACCTATGCCCGGCAGCAAGGCCGCAAGAAGATTCACTCCATCCATAAAGCAAACATCATGAAAATGTCGGACGGCTTGTTTTTGCGATGCGCACGCGACGTAGCCAAGAAATTTCCCGACATTGTTTATGGCGAGCATCTGGTCGATAACACCTGTATGCAACTGGTAACGAACCCCTACCAGTACGACATGCTGCTGCTAGAAAATCTTTACGGAGATATCATCAGCGATTTGTGCGCGGCGTTCGTCGGCGGGCTCGGGCTGGTTCCAGGGGCCAACCTCGGCAAAGGATGCGCAATTTTTGAAGCGGTCCACGGCTCGGCTCCAGACATCGCAGGCAAGAACATCGCAAATCCCACGGCACTTCTGCAGTCGGCAGTCCTGTTGCTGCGCCACCTGGAAGAAACCGATGCCGCGGATCGTGTCCAGCGCGCCCTTGAAACCGTGTATGAAGGCAAAAAATCGCTGACCCGCGATGTGGGCGGCACGGCAGGAACCGCTGAGTTTGGCGATGCCGTCATCGCGGCGCTGACAAGCTGATCTTGAGAAGAAAGGCCCGTATGTTGCAAGTCGATTCAACTCGCGTGGCCATCGCCGCTTCCCTGCTGCTGATCCTTGCAATCGTAGGGACGACGGCAAACTTTACATTGACCGAATAGTTGCAACTCGCAATCCCTGTTCTCATTGGACCAATGAACCTGATGAATATCAAACACAATGTCGGCATCCTCGGCGCAACCGGAATGGTTGGCCAGCGATTCATTCAGCTTCTGGAAAATCATCCTTGGTTTCAAGTTTCATGGCTGGCTGCGAGCGACCGATCCAGCGGCAAGGCCTATGAAGAAGCCGTGCGCTGGAAGCTGGACACTCCTCTGCCGCCCGCGATCGCTTCCATGCCAATCTCCCCCGCAGTGCCTGACGGTGCTCCGAAGATTATTTTCGCGGCGCTCGATACCGATATCGCACGCGAGCTGGAACCTAGGTTTGCCGCCGCTGGCTGCGCCGTCATTTCAAACTCCAGCGCGTTCCGCATGCAGGCGGATGTTCCACTCGTCATTCCAGAAGTGAATGCGGACCATCTGGCGCTGCTGTCGCAGCAGAACTGGAACGACGCTTCCCAACAAAAACGCGATGGCTACGTCGTGACCAATCCCAACTGTTCGGCCATCGGGCTGGTGCTCGCGCTCAAGCCGCTGGCGGAGCGCTTCGGATTGCGCGCCGTCTTCGTGAGCACCATGCAGGCCGTCAGCGGCGCTGGCTATCCGGGAGTGCCGTCGCTCGATATCCTTGGCAACGTGGTGCCCTTCATTCGCAACGAAGAAGAAAAGCTGGAAGCGGAGACGCAGCGTTTGCTTGGGAAACTGGAAGGCGGCAGGATCGTGCCGCTCGATGCCAGGGTAAGCGCGCATTGCAATCGTGTTGCCGTGGAAGACGGCCATACCGAGAGCGTCAGCATTCAACTCTCGCAGAGCGCCACCCGCGAAGACATCCTCGCCGCATGGCGCGAGTTTCAGCCCTTGCGTGGCGCCAACCTGCCTACCGCGCCCGCCCAGCCCGTCGAGTACGACGCCGGCGAAGACCGTCCACAGCCCCGGCTGGACCGGATGCGCGGACGCGGCATGACAGCAACCGTTGGCCGCCTGCGGCCCTGTTCCCTGCTGGATTGGAAGTTCACTGTGCTGTCGCACAATACCATTCGCGGCGCGGCCGGTGCGGCATTGCTGAACGCCGAACTGCTAGCCTTGCAGGGCAAGCTGCGGCCCGGCAGCTCCGCAATCCCGGGGATTTCGGCA
>DASSZI010000262.1:0-22755 GCA_035713565.1 Acidobacteriaceae bacterium
GGAGGATAGATCTCACTCGGCTCGCTGCTTTCCAGTTCTTCTTCCGGTTCCGGCAACGGTCTACTGCTGTCGAGATGAATTTTGCGTCTTTCGCGCTTCTTGCCGCCTAAGATCATGCTTCCAGTGTACCGAGAGCGATGGCGTTGACCGCTTTCCGAGGGTCTTCTCGTACAGTGGCCGGTCCGGTACCTACGCGGCAGCTTCCGCAATCCAAGGCTGGATGCCGGGGTATAGCTCGTAGCACCCATCGAGAATTGTCAGTGCTGTTCGAAGTATTTTTTGGTTCCTTGCTATCTCGAAAACTGGACCCTCGGGGTATCTCCCACCATGGAAAAGGTTATCCCTCACGATTTTGAGGAAACGCAGCGTGTATTCAGCCTCTGATTCTTCCGAAAATCTTGGAACTTGCTTCCAACTCAGCGCGCCATTCTTATTGATCTGGCGCTTTGGTGAGAGTTCCCTGAGATCGCTTGCAGCTTGCTGGAATCCGTCAAGCTGGAGAGCTTGAAAGCAACCGGCAATCTCCTTTGAAAATCGAATCCAATCTGGTTCGGCATTCTCACGATCTTTCTTCAAATAGCCTGCGCGCTTTAGTGCGAACTCAAGGACAGAAAACTTCCAAAAGAACTCGAACACTAGTTTTTTTTCGAGAGCATCGGGAGGCAGAGGAAAGCTCATTGGCCGTATTCCTTTCGTAGAGATTGCTGAACGGATCGATCAGTCCGTAATTGTGGGGCAGAGTGAAATCCGTCATGCCCCCAATTCCATCGTCAATTCGACGCGCTTGTAGGCGACTTTGGGGGCGAGTCTGCCGTTGCTGAGTTCCGTGATTTCAACGATCCCGTAGCGCTGCATGGTCTTTATCGTGCGCGACAGGTTCGGCTTTTTGCGTCCCGTAGATTCGGCAAGCTCCGTCAAGGACTGCGGCGAGGTCCTGCGGATCACTTCCAGCAGGTCTTGATTTTTTGAAGAGAGAATGCGCGCCATGCTCTCCGTCGATGGGAACCAGACCTTGGGGTCGCGCGGACTCGGCTTCAATCCGCCGCGAGCGATGGCCCGGGTGCGTTCCTTCATCTTTTCGTAGGAAGCGATTCCTACCCTGAGTGTGTTCATGTATGTTCCTTTCTTTTAGAACCTGATCAACCCAGAAGCCCGCTTCGTGGACTATGTATGTATCGCCATCCAGATTCAACAGATTCTCAAGACCCTGATCTTTTTCGGATCCACGGGTACATGTTATCAGGTAGTGATAACAGCAAACCTAAAAAATCAATAGAATTCCTACTTGCCGCCTTGCTCCTGGTTTGGAAGGAATCCGACCGCTCGGCTAAGCGGGGAGTTCTAATCCCATAGGTTGCTGTGTGGCCCGGGTGCGGCAATCGGGTGTAATGTTCTACAATGAAGTAAGAAAGTTCCAACTATGAGGTAAGCCAATGCGATCGACAGCCGTGATGAGTTCCAAAGGGCAGATTGTCATTCCCGCCGCTCTGCGAAAAAGGTACCGCCTAAGAGAAGGGACCACCCTTGTGTTTCAGGAGGAACGCGGTCGGCTCGTTCTTGAACCGAACGATTATCAGGCGATTTACGCCCTTGAGGGTAGCCTGCGAGGATTCCCGCTTGAGGCCAGTCTCGAAGAAGAGCGGAGGGCCGAGCGCCGACGTGAGAACAAGCGATGAAAGAATACGTTCTCGATGCAGACGCGGTGCTCCGATACTTCGGTGCAGGTGACGGTCAGGGCGGAGACAAGGTGCGCGCCCTTTTCGAGCAAGCCGAACGGCAGCAAGCGCGCCTTTCTATGTCCGTGATCAATATGGGAGAGGTCCTCTACATTCTTCTTAAGTATTTGGGTGAAGAGAGGGCCTTGGCGCACATTCAGGCATTGCAGCATGCAGTCACGATGATCGAGGCGGACGCGAACAGAACAATCGAGGCCGCGACTTTGAAGCACCAATACAAACTGGGTTATGCGGACAGCTTCGCCGCTGCCTTGGCCATAGCATCGAAAGCCACACTGGTTTCCGCAGATCCCTCGTTTGAGAAAATAGGCAAACCGCTTCGCTGGATGAGGCTGCCAAAGTTCGATCCAAAGATCCACTGACGCGCTATTTGTTCTACAGGCACCGATATACTGGAAGGTCTGTTTTCTCTTAAGGAGCACTGGAAATGGCTGAAGTTCGCAAGGAAAAAGATTCGCTGGGGTATGTGGAAGTTCCTGCCAACGCGTATTACGGAGCGCAGACCAAACGCGCGATCGACAACTATCCCATCTCCGGAATGCGCGCTCATCCGCTGCTGATCCGGGCCATGGGAATGGTGAAATCTGCCGCTGCGCAGGCCAACAAGGAGCTTGGACTGATCGAGCCTGAGCGCGCGGACGCTATTACCCAGGCGGCGCAGGAAGTGATCGATGGCAAGTGGAATGACGAGTTTGTGGTCGACGTGTTTCAGGCCGGAGCAGGCGTCAGCTTCCACATGAACACCAACGAAGTGTTGGCGAACCGCGCCAATGAAATTCTGGGCGGCAAACTGGGAGAGTACGATCGTGTCCACCCGAACGACCATGTGAATTACGGGCAGTCCACGAACGACGTTTTTCCCACGGGCATGCGTGTTGGAACGCTCCTCGCGCTGGAGACTCTGTATCCGGTGCTGGAGTCGCTCGCCGCGAGCTGCGACCGCAAAGCCAAGGAATTCGACGGCATCATGAAGTCCGGACGCACGCACATGCAGGATGCGGTGCCAATTCGTCTTGGTCAGGAATTCGCCGCATATGCTGTTGCCGTCCGGAAGGCGCAGCAAAACATCCGTCACGCAAGCGACTCGTTGCGCGAACTTGGGCTGGGAGGTTCAGCCGTAGGAACCGGCATCAACACGCATCCGGACTACCGCGCCAAAGCAGTCGCCAACTTGGCGACGCTCTCCAGCCAAAGGCTGATGCCCGCCGAGGACATGCGTTGGGCGATGCAGTCCAACGCATGCATGGCCGACGTAAGCTCTGCTCTGCGTGGACTGGCGCTGGAGGTCATACGAATCTCAAACGACCTCCGTCTGCTGTCTTCAGGCCCGAACACAGGCTTTGCTGAAATTTTCCTGCCCAGCTTGCAGCCAGGTTCGTCGATCATGCCGGGCAAGATCAACCCGGTGATGCCGGAACTGGCGGCGATGGTCAGCTTTCAGGTGATCGGAAACGATACGGCTGTGGCGTTCGCGGTTCAGGCCGGTCAACTGGAACTGAACGTGATGATGCCCACCATGGCGTACAACGTGATGCAATCCATCTCTATTCTGGCGAAGATGCTGGGACAGTTCGATAGGTTCTGCATTGCCGGGATTACGGCGAACGAGGCGCGCTGCCAGCAATATGCGCAGAGCACGGTTTCGCTTGCGACAGCGCTGAATCCTTACATTGGCTATGCCAAGGCCGCCGAAATTGTGAAGGAGTCTGTGGCGACCGGACGTTCCATTATTGAACTCGCACGCGAGAAGAAGCTGCTGAGCGAAGGCGAAATTGCGGAGATTCTTGATCCTGTGCGTATGACCGAGCCGCAGTATCCGCTGGAATCTGCGAAAAACCGGGACGCAGTGAAGGCGAAAGCGTAAGGACGCACAGGGCGCGGAGCTTTCCAGAGTTCAGGTTAGCTGCGCGCCTTTGACTGCCAGGTTCCATGGAGCAATTCAGCGTGGATGCTGTTATTGGCGTCCCCAGCGGTAGACCAGTCCGACTAGAAAGCCCTGGTTATGGTTGAATTGTGCGCCGAAATCATCAAACAGGATGTGTGGCGCAAAGCGCACAGCCAATCCCGGGCTTAGGTTGTAGTCCAGATTTATGCTGAAGATCCCCGCAGCCACCACACTTGCCGGGTATAGGCCGACGCTCTGCGGAGAATGGCCGTTAGTATCCGCGTCGAAATACCCGTAGATTATGCCGCCTTGCAGGGATGAGCTGACCGAGAATTTCGGACTGCCGTAAAAGCGATATTGAGGTCCTATCGTGAAGGGAAATACGCTATAGCTTTCGTTATAGGTATCGTATGGGTTATTGATCCCGGAAGTGCCGCCGTAGTAACCGCGCGCATCTGCTGTGATTCCGAAACGAGGAGTGAAGTAGCGGGTAAAACCCAGTGTCCAGGAGCCCGTTCCGGAATTGTGCAGGTATGGCCCTGGACGAAAACGCATATAGGAGCCGCCGGTGTAAACTTCCCAGCGATGAGTATAAGTATCCGTGATCGCCTGCGCCTCTCTACGTTGACGGGTCAACGCCCGACGCGACGCCAGCCCACGGCGGCTTTCCAGAGTCTGCTGTTGAGTCATAGAAGACGAAGAAGAGCTAGCTGGCGTTGACGGGTTGTCAGGTGTTTGGTCCTGATTCTGTGCCCAGGAAGGGCATGAAATTGCCGTCAGCAGGAGCAGTCCAATGATAAAAAGCGGTGAAGAAGAAGTTCGACAGCGCGTTGCAAACCGTGGGAAGCGCCGGGCTTCCCGTGTGAAATCAGACAGCACAGTTTTCTCCTAAGACTCCATTAAATCACTTAAATCATTTGCGGGGCAGTCGCGTCCTCGGTAGTCTAGCTGTACTTGGAGTGAGCACGAAAATCCGGTTGCTCTTATTGAGCAACTATTCTGGGAGGTTCTATGAGGCTGTTTGTTCTGGGTCTGATTATCGGGCTGGTGATTCTGCCGTTGGGAGCATTGGTGTACTTTCGATTCGGCAGCCCTCCAGTCGCTGTGGCCGACGCTCCATTTCCGTTTGAGAAGGTAATCGTCCACATTCCTCTGCACGCCCGTATTGCCAGAGACATGCCAAAATCGGTTCCCATCCAGCCTACGGCAGATAACCTGACCGCCGGAGCGCAGGTGTACCGGCAAAACTGCGCGATATGTCACGGTCTGACGGCCCAGAATTCCGCGATTGCCCCGAATATGTTTCCGCATGCTCCACAACTGTGGCATGCGCACGGACCGCATAATGTCGTCGGAGTGAGCGACGACCCGCCGGGAGCGACTTATTGGAAAGTGGCGAACGGAATCCGTCTGACGGGGATGCCCGCATTTGATCATCTGCTGTCTTCCACGCAGATGTGGCAGGTGAGCATTCTTTTGGCGAACGCAGACAAGCCGCTGCCGCAGTCGGCGATGGATATCCTGGCGAAACCGCTCGCGTTTTAGCGACCTGCGGCAATCCGACGCGCGAAAATGCATAGAGCAGCGGATTGCTGGGGGTGATTTTATTGAATCGTATAGGTCAAGCCTGTATTGAATTCGAGAGAATTCCCATTGAATCCGGGTGCCGGATCGTTCAAGTAGCTGTCAATTACCTGGGCTGAAAGTCCGAAGTTTTTGAAAATCGGAAATGTGGCTCCTGCCGTTGCCGTCGCGGAATAGTCCTGAAACGCGTTCCATTGCGGCGTAATCGTAGCGGTCTCGTTGAACAGGATTTTCCGGGGGAACTTGTAAAAGTATGTGTTTCCGATACTGGATCCAATAAGATTGTTGGTCGCGCCAGGGGCGGCCGCCGCAGTTCCTGCGCCGGATGAGGTGAACTGCTGCTTCGTGTAATCCACAGTCGCTGTCAGATCGAGTTCCTGCTTCGGATATTTGAATACGGTGTAGCCAAAGCCGACTCCGTAGATTTGTTGCAGATCCAGCCCCTGGGAGAAGTTGTGGTCGTACATGACCTGTTCCAGGAGATAGAAACGCGGGTTGAAATACTCATCTTGTTCCAGACCGCCATGCAGGATGTTCGTTTTCACGGTGGGGGTGTTGGGCTGGGAAATTCGGCCATAGGTGTTGCTGAAATTCAGTAGCGTGCGGTCGCGCGGCGGCATCCAGGTCACTGCCGGAACCCCGCGCGCCAGGGTCACGCCGGTATTGATGCTCTGGCTGTTCTGGGTGGAGTTCACAGTACTGTCCCCAGCGCTCAACGATCCCGTGATTCCTTCCAGCAAGCGCTGAGAATCAAGCACGGCGTGATCAAATGCGGCTTTGTCGACCAGATATTGAATGCTTTTGACCGGAATCTCCTGCACTCCCTGCAGGGTCGCCACTGAAAGAGTGTCTCCGTGAAGTTCAAGCGTGCCCACCGGAACATTCAGATTGGGATTCTTCCGCTTTACGGATGTTCCGTTCTGGATGACGGCGAAAGGCTTGCCTGTCTTCAGGGACTTCAACTTCGCCCAGGGAACTTGTACCGTGCCAGCATTATCGCTGTCGAAAAATACAATGCCGTCCGCCTCGTGATCCAGATGCCCCGCCAGTTTGTCCCCATTGGTGAAAACCAGCATGTCGGCGCCGGGCTTCGAGCTGGAGTCCGCCGCGTACAGCGGGAGGATATATGCGCCAAATGCGGCAAGCCACACGAGTAAAAAGCGCAATTTTTTCGGACAGCAATTCGAGCAATGCTTAGCTGGTAGAAAATTCATCGTTTATCCCGAATGAGAATGTGAGAATTAGTATTGGATAGTCTTGTATCTAAAATTAGTGAGGACAGAGAAGAGAGGCGCGACATGCCCAGCGGCATTATGAGCAAAATCGGACGCGCGCTTTCCGTGTTCGGAGTTTCCAGCCCGGAAGATATAGCTGCCCAGAAGCGCGCAACCGCATCCCGTAAACAGGCCAAGGAACCCGCGAATCCCTCTGCCAACCCTTGCGAACAGACTACCACTGAGAAGACAACCATCAAACCGACGGAGCCCTCTTGATCTTCGACGGGCTTGGCGCGACCGCTTCCTCCGCAAGCATGTGGCGAGAACGATTCCGCGCGGCTGAAACCAGGGCCGTCCATTGGCCAAACCATTGCCCGCTGATAGACTAAAGAGTCTTCCCATTAATGCAAATCCAATCCTGAAGGACGGTTCCGGCAGCATGGCAACTCACGAAACCAGCGAGAAAACCTCCGCTGGGCAAGCAAAAATTGAGCCCAGCAAGGGCAAATTGGGAATCATGGTCGTGGGATTGGGCGCAGTTGCGACCACCCTCATCGCAGGCGTTGAAGCCGTCCGTAAGGGCTTGGCGAAGCCGATTGGCTCTATTACGCAGATGGGTACGGTCCGGTTGGGAAAGCGCACCGAAAATCGGGCGCCGCTGATGAAGAATTTTGTTCCTCTCGCGGATTTAAATGACGTGGTCTTTACTGGCTGGGATATTTTTCCTGGCAATATGTTCCAGGCTGCTAGCACGGCCAAGGTGCTCGACAAGGATTTGCTGAATTCGATCAAGCCGTTCCTGGAATCCATCGCGCCCATGCCCGCGGTCTTCGATCAGTATTACGTCAAGCGTCTGCATGGAACCAATGTGAAGAAGGGGAAAAACAAGCGCGATCTCGCGGAGCAGGTACGGGCCGATATCCGAGAATTCAAAAAGAAGACCGATCGCCAGGTGATGATCTGGTGCGGATCCACGGAAATCTTTTTGGAGCCCTCCGCGGTTCATCAATCCCTGGCTGCGTTCGAGAACGGGCTTGAGGAGAATGATCCTGGAATTGCCCCGTCTCAAATTTATGCTTACGCCGCGCTGTCGGAGGGACTGCCGTTCGCCAATGGCGCTCCGAACCTTACGGTGGATCTGCCGGTGATGCTCGAGCTGTCCAAGAAGAACAGCGCTCCAATTTGTGGCAAAGATTTCAAAACAGGGCAGACACTGATCAAAACAGTTCTCGCGCCCGCCTTTAAGGCGCGAATGCTCGGTATCAGCGGCTGGTATTCGACCAATATCCTGGGAAACCGGGACGGCGAGGTTCTGGACGATCCGGAATCGTTCAAAACGAAAGAAGAATCCAAGCTGGGGGTTCTCGACTACATCCTGCAGCCTGATCTCTACCCCGATCTTTACAAGGATATCTACCACAAGGTGAGGATTAATTATTATCCGCCTCGCGGTGACAACAAAGAGGGTTGGGACAACATCGACATCTTTGGATGGCTCGGGTATCCCATGCAGATCAAGGTCGATTTTCTCTGCCGCGACTCCATTCTCGCTGCCCCAATTGCGTTGGACATTGTATTGCTGCTCGATCTAGCCAAGCGGACCGAAGATTTGTGCGGACTCGGCATTCAGGAATGGCTGAGTTTCTTCTTCAAATCTCCCATGACCCCGGAAGGACTGTATCCGGAACACGATCTGTTCATTCAGTCGATGAAGTTGAAGAACACGCTGCGCCACATCCAAGGTGAGGAACTCATTACACACCTCGGCTTGGAGTACTACGACTAACGATCGATTTTCCTTTCGAATCGCGCTTCCATGACGCACTCTTCTGAGCCGGGCGAAGAAGCTGGTGAGCATTCTAAGCCGCATCAGCTTCCTGCCTTGAGGCGTTGTTTCTGGGGCCGCTGCGCTCTGGAATTTGCAGGCGTGGTCTTCGTTTCATTCTCCCTCGCCAGCCTTCTTGCATATGGGGAGCGGTCAATCCAAGGGCAGTGTTCTTCGAACTCTTCTACCAAAGCAGCCTGCAGCGGATCCAATCCCATCATGCCGGGGGTAAAGCGCGGAAGCATCAATGATGTAAACGCCGTCGGCAATCGAAAGATCGGCGCCCGAGGGCTTGGCAACTGGTACTCCGCCGATACGGAGATGGCCTGGGGCAGCCAGATTGCTCAGCAGGTGCAGAAGTCGGCCAAAATCATTCACGATCCCGTGGTCGACGAATACGTCAATCGCGTAGGGCAGAACATCGTGAAGAATTCCGACGCCAAGGTTCCATTCACAATCAAGGTCATCGACACGGATGAGATCAATGCGTTCGCGCTGCCTGGCGGCTATTTTTTTGTGAACGCGGGTTTGATTCTCGCCGCAGACAATGAGGCCGAACTGGCCGGTGCCATGGCGCATGAGATCGCGCACGTGGCCGCCCATCATCAGGCCCGTGAGATGACGAGAATGCATTACGCCGATCTGGGCATGGTGCCGCTGGTGATGATGACCGGCTACAGCATGGCGGGATATGGAATTTATGAAGCTTCTGCAATCGCTGTTCCGCTGACGTTTCTGCAATTCCAGCGTGACTTTGAAGCTCAGGCAGATTGGCTCGGCGTGCAGTATCTCTACAAAGCGGGGTACGATCCGCAGCAACTCATCGCCTTTTTTGAAAAAATTGAGGCGCTGGAGAAAGCCAGGCCTCGGCTGATCTCAAAGACCTTTGCCACTCACCCCCAAACGCCAGCGCGGGTGCAACGCACGCAGCACGAAATCGGGACCATCCTGCCGCCTCGCCAGGAGTATGTGGTCGATACTTCGGAATTTCATCAGGTTCAGGCTCGCCTGCTCCGGATGGAGAACAGGCGTCCGCTCAAGGATGGGACGACGCCCGCGCAGCCCACACTCCGCCGCGTCGGTTCGGCACCGGATCCGGCAGGTTCAGTGCATTAGAAGCACCTGAAAACTACGCGAACTTCCGCAGGATCGCGAGCACCCGGCCCTGAATCGCGACTTGCGCGGCGGGCACATAGATAGGTTCCATTTCGCTATTGGCCGGCTGCAGGCGTACCGTATCTCCCTCCAGAAAATAACGCTTGAGCGTCGTCTCGGAACCATCCACCAGTGCGACGACAATTTCGCCCTGTCGAGCTGTCTCCGCCTTTTCCACCAGCACATAATCACCGTGCATGATGTGGTCGTCCCGCATCGACTCACCGCGGACCTCCAGCGCGAACACCGGCTTGTTGTCGACCAGATCGTTCAGCGACAGGGTTTCATGCGCCTCCATGGCTTCCACCGGACGACCCGCAGCGATGCGGCCCATCATGGGAATCTCCTGCAGGTGAGAAGCCTTGCGTTCCGGCAACACGTCAATGGAGCGGCTGCGATTCGGAGCTCGCTGCAGTAATCCTTTGCGCTCGAGATTCGAGATATGTTTATGCACGGTTGCAAGGGAACTGAGATCGAGCCCGTGGGCAATCTCGTCGTAGGAAGGAGAAAATCCGCACTGCTCAACGAAGTTCTTGATGAAATCCAGCACTTCTTTTTGCCTTCGCGTAATCGCCATAGTGTTCTCCATGGTAGCGAATAGAAGGCGAAGTCGCAACTCTAATGTGTGCATTGTTGATCCAAATTTGCCGGATTCGCGCACAGCGAGCCAGCGTAAAAATATTCGCGTGGATTCCAAAATGGAACGCGTCCAAGCTGCTGTTCCGAAACGGGTTTGCGTGCTTTTTCTGGCCCGTTCTTTCGTTGCTTTCACCCTCTCTTCACGCGAAGGTAAAAGTGTCCGGAGAGATTGGCTCCCGCCAAATCTACCGGGGACGGATACGAAAGGGCAAACCATGGCAACCTCCTCCTACACAAGCACCTCGAATGCACTGCTTGCGGGCTTTGTCCCGCTTACTGCCTGGATGGATCAACCTCTACAGGAAGCCGAACCGGCGTTCCTGACAACCGAAGTGGATGTGCCTGGAGAACTCACGCCAGGAGCGAAAGCGGCTTCCGCAGTGGAACCGCTGGATCCTGCTACGCGGGAAAAAGTCTTGCTGGATCACATGCCGATCGTTCGTTTTGTGGCGCGTCGCCTCCATGAGCGCCTGCCCCAGCACGTCGAGATGGAAGACCTGGTGAGTGCCGGAATGATCGGCCTGATGGATGCGTTTCAGAAATTTGACGCGCGGAAGAACGTCCAATTTCGCAGCTATGCTCAGTTCCGCATCCGCGGCGCCATTCTCGACAGCCTGAGAATTCTCGACTGGGGATCGCGAGATTTGCGGCGCAAAGGCAGGGGAATTGAAGATGCGACACAGACCCTCTTGAAGAGGCTGGGGCGCAGACCCTCGGAGACGGAGATCGCGGAGGAACTCAAAATTTCCCTTGATGCTTACCAGCAACTGCTCGGGGAACTGAAGGGGCTGGAAGTCTCCAGTCTGAACGAGGTCCGCTCAGAGGACTCGACGGAGGAAGATCTAGCCTACGTGCCGGCATCACCGGATCAGGATCCTCTCTTCCTCTGCATGAAGGGTCAGATGGCGGAAAGACTAGCGGCTCTTGTGGCCAGCTTGCCTGAGCGCGAGGCAACGGTGTTGTCGCTGTATTACGTGGAGGAGATGACGATGAAGCAGATTGGGGCGAAGCTGGGCGTGGTGGAATCACGCGTGTCTCAGATCCACTCGGCAGCCCTGGTCATGCTGCGCCACCGTCTGGTACAGAGCGGCATCGGCGGACGCAAGCCGGTCACCTCCGGAACCGTCGCGCCCAACCGGGCGGCGCAGTCTTATGGAACTGCGCGCAAGAACGCGTCGGGCGTTTCAGCAGACTGGCTGAAAGGAAGACCATCCGTGGCGTCTGGATTGGCCAGCCGCGGTGGATTGCCCAATTAGCAAGGAGTTAACTACGGCTTCCGACCAGGCGCGGCAGGCTGCTGCTGGGTCATGCAGTGCATGGCACCCAAGCCCCAGATGAAGTCTCCGCTGTGGATTCCCACGATCGATCGGCCTGGAAACAGTTTCGCAAGGACGTTCAACGCAATACGGTCGTTTGCATCATTGAAGGTCGGCACTAAAACAAGCTCATTGGCGATGTAGAAATTGGCGTAGCTCGCGGGCAGTCGCTGACCTTCGAAAACGACGGGAGAGGGAAGCGGCAGTTCGACGATACGGTAAGGGTTGCCGTTGACCGAGCGCGCCGAGCGAAGCCGATCCATATTTTCCTGCAGAGGGTGGTAATTCTCGTCCTCGCGATCGGTTTCCACGGCAGCGACAATAGTTTCGCCATCCACGAAACGGGCGATGTCATCGACATGGCCATGGGTGTCGTCTCCCGCAATTCCGCGATCGAGCCAGATGGTCTGTTCGATTCCGAGAAACTCGCGGAAACACGTTTCAAGTTGCTCGCGCGAGACCCCAAGGTTCCGCTGCTGGACCTCGCTCAGCAGGCATTCTTCCGTCGTCAGCAACGTGCCGGCTCCGTTTACGTCAATGCTGCCGCCTTCGAGTACCACGCGGTGCTCTGTGCCGTCCGCGAGTCGAATCGCCGGCTGCCACCCCGGAACCTGAAGCAGTTCCGCAACGTGGGCCGGAATCCTGTCGTCATTTTGCCAGTTCTGGTATTTGGCCCACGCGTTAAATTTCCAATCGGTAACCCCAAGCGGCACCGGGGGGGCGTTGCTGGATGCGGGAGTCAGGAAGATTGGGCCCGAATCGCGCAGCCACACGCGATCTGTTAGCCAGTGGTGAAACTGAACGTGCGTCAGATCTGCTCCGCAGCGGCGAAGTAGAGAACGCGCGCGCTTTTCGGCGGCCGAATCGTTCACCAGAATCCGGACAGCTTCCACACGGGCCAGCTGCCGCACAATTTCCCCATACACCCAGGGAATGGGGTGGAATTTGCCCGGCCAGTCTTCCGGATTATGTGGCCACGCAATCCACGTTGCGTCGTGGGGTGCCCATTCTGCGGGCATGTGCAGACCAAGTTCCCGGGGTGTTTTCTTCACACCGGGCGCCCCGTGCGTTTGATCGAGATTCATTGGAGGAAACGTTCGTTAATCGGTGAGTAAGCGTCGATGCGGCGATCGCGCAGAAAAGGCCAGTTGCGGCGCGTATCTTCGATCAGGCGCAGATCGATTTCGCCGAGAAGAATATCTTCCTGATCGTGTGATGCCTGCGCAATGATGCGGCCGAAAGGGTCGGCCAGGAATGATCCGCCCCAGAACTCCAGACCATCGCCTTCCACGCGATTGCCGCGAACATCGCCGTGTTCTGATCCCACGCGATTGACTGCTGCCACGTAGACCCCGTTGGCGATGGCATGGGCACGCTGGATGGTTTCCCACGCGCTGTATTGCGCGTCGCCGTATTCCGCCTTTTCCGCAGGATGCCAGCCGATCGCCGTGGGATAAAACAGTACGTCCGCGCCTTTCAGAGCGGTGATACGCGCACCTTCCGGATACCACTGATCCCAACAGACCAGCACGCCAACATTGCCGGCATGGAGAGGAAAATTGCGGAAGCCGAGATCGCCCGGAGTGAAGTAAAACTTCTCGTAATAAAGCGGATCGTCCGGGATATGCATTTTGCGATAGAGACCTGCGATCGAGCCGTTATCCTCCAGAATGGCCGCCGTGTTGTGGTAGAGGCCCGCGGCCCTTCGCTCGAACAGGGAAGCGATCACGGCAACTTTTTCTTCGCGGGCAATGCGAGCCAGCTTTTCGGTCGACGGTCCTGGGACCGGCTCGGCAAGGTCGAACAGGGCGTGATCCTCGCGCTGGCAAAAATATTGTGTACGAAATAGCTCTGGCAGGCAGACTACGTGAGCGCCGGAGCGCGCGGCCTGGCGTACCAGGTCTGCGGCTTTGTCCAGATTTGCGTCAGGATCTGGCGAGCACGACATCTGAATCAGCGCTACGCGGAAGTTGTTTTTGCGATCGGGCATGGTTTGGAATCAGAATGGACAGGCGGACTCTGCCCGGTCAAAGCTGACGCACCTTATTCGAAAATCAGGATTGCGGCCGCGATGGTCGTGGTCCAGAGGCCGCGCTTGTCTCCGACTGCGGACTGGGTAACATTGGCGGTTCGTACAATCTTGTTCGAGATACGGTAGATTTCCTTCTTCTCGTCCCAGCTTTTATCGGGGTCGAAATCCACGTTCAGGGTGGTCGCAAGCATTTCCGCAGCAAGTTCCTCCGCGTAATCGCCCGCCTGGTCTTCCGTCTCGCCAAAGCTATGATGTTCGCTCAGGTAGCCGTACATATTTTTGTCCGAAGGGATGGCAACTCCAATGCTTGACGCGATCAAACGATGAGGTTCGCGCGACGTATTTTCGGCCACCACGGCAAAAACCACCTCGCCGGGATGGAGATACTTCAAGCCTTCCTTACGCGGCACCATCTTGGCCTGTGGTGGAAAAATCGACGAGACACGCACAAGATTTTGTGCGGCGATTCCAGCATCACGAAGAGCCAGCTCGAATGACGTAAGACGTTCTTTATGCTTCCCAACGCCCTTAGTGAAAAAGAGGCGTTTTGGGACCATCGTTTTGCCCAATTTTGGTTCCTCCGGTCGGTAGGGCGACAGCTTGCCACCCGCTTCAAATTATCACAGATTGGCCAGCATTCCGGGGAGCCGACGCAACGATTCCGGAGCTATTTCCGGGATTGCGATTACAAAGGAGAAAAGCCATTTCAAGATTGGAACCCAGCGAATCGCCACAGCCTTCTGTCCCATGGTCCAAGGAAACAGGGGTATCTCTGCCTCGGCAGACGGATCAGGGTTCTTGTGAGAGACGCAACCTGAGGAATCTCCTATGCGTTTATCAGAGACCCCGAGATTTGGCATCGGCTTTTCGGCGGAGGTATGATGACCCTGAGATATGTTCGTTTGCCGCCAATCCGTGCAGGCGGGACCAGGGGCAACCAGGCGATGGATTGCTGGTTTGCTGCTGGGTCTGATGATCGTGTTGCTCGTGCTCAACCCGTTGTGGGAGTGTCATGATCGTCTGGACAATCTCCGGCATCTGGGCCCTCATGGATTTCTGGTGATGTTTCTGCTGTTTGCCTGTGCAGGGATCACTCTTTTCCAGGCGATCCGGTGGGGGCGTCCTGTTGGATCGCAAGTCATGCCTGTTGGCCTCAACTTGCTTTCGGGCAATGCCCTGGATCTGTCTCACCCCTCGTGTTTTTTAGGCTCCACTGATCTGCTCCTTCCTCTTAGAATCTAGCGGTTCCGGATACCTTTGCGCCCAAAACCCAGATAATCCGCACCGGAGGTATGCTCCTGCGTCCGGATTTTCTTTCGTGCAACCGTGCTCAGCGCAGAATCGGGAGTCAAGCGGATGACCCAATTAATCTCTCTATACTCCACAATGCGGCGGGAAGGAATCCTTCGCCTGGCCCGTGTACTCGCGGCTGTGGGACTTGGGCTGATGGCCAATGCACAAACACCGCAGAAATCTTCGGTGCATCTGCGCTATGTGACGGCTCAACTGAGTGCGGTTACGCCTGACCTGGAGGCCTACGGGCAGGTGGAGCCCATCGCGGTGGTCCCAGTCAGCGCGGCGCAAACCGGGGTTGTGGCTGGCCTGAAGGTGGTACCTGGAATGCATGTCCGGGCAGGGCAGGAGCTGGCTCATCTCAACGGGCCGGAGATCAATTCTCTGCTGATGCAAAGTCAGGCGGATGTGCGGAGTACACAGGCCCAGCTCAACGCAACCCAAAAATCTTTGGAAATTCAGAAACAGCAGCTCGCTGCGCATCTGAGCACGCGGCAAGTCGTTCATCAGGCCGAAAGCGCCGTTGCGCAGGCGCAAACGAGCTGGGACAACGCCCAGGCGCGGCTGAGAGCAGCCCGCCAGATGATGACGATTTCAGCGCCCGCCAACGCCACAGTGCTTACGTTGAATGCCGCAGATGGCGCGCTGGTGAGTGCGGGGCAGCCAATTGTGACACTTCAGACGGTGAGTCAGTTGTGGCTTAAGGCCTCCTACTATGGAGCGGACCTGGGGGCGATACGCATAGGAATGGCCGGCAGCTTTGTGCCGGCGGACAGCACGCAAGCGATTCCCGTCAAGGTAAGCGCGGTATTCGGTTCCATGATGTCCGGCGGAGGCGAATCCATTGCCCTGGTCAGTACGAACCCAAAGTCAAGGTGGATCAACGGGGAGTTTGGCAAAGTCACGCTGTATGCGGCCCAACGCAAACTGGTCGCGGTGCCTACTCGCGCCCTGATCCTGGACCAGGGCAAATGGTGGGTCATGGTGCATACCCCAAACGGCGACCGTCCCCAGGCGGTTGTGCCTGGGCCTGCTCGCGGGTGGCAGACGTTCTTGGAAGCAGGACTGAATCCCGGCGCGCAGATTGTGGTGGCAAACGCCTATCTGCTGTTTCATCGCGGGATTTCTAAAAATTTTCAGTTGCCGGATTGAGTGATCATGGAGAACAAACACGGTACTTTCCGGCGCCTCCTCGTGCAGCCCCTGTTCTGGGTGCTGATCTATGGCGGCCTGATTGCGTACGGAGTTTACGCGTTCTGGAAGATCCCAGTCGAAGTGCTGCCCCGTTTCAATTTTCCGCAGATCAGCGTCATCACGCATCAACCCGGCGCGACTGCTTCGGAACTGGAAACCCAGATCGCGTGGCCGCTGGAAGGCGAGATTCTGGCGCTGCCCAACCTGGCGGATGTGCGTTCCACCATGGGCAACGGTACGGTGGAAACCGATGCGCGGTTTGAGCAGGGCACCGGGACCCAGATAGATCTGCAGTCGGTCAATGGCGCTATCGACCGCGCACGCGGACAAATCCCGGCCTCGGTTCATCCCTTCGCGCAAATCATGGGCGATGCCATCAACGAGGTCGGCGACTATGCCTTGCAGGTCCCGGACAATATAGCGCCCGCCGAAGTTCAACGAGCCATTCTTGCGGATGTTGTACCGGCTTTGCGTGCATTGCCTGGCGTGCAGCGAGTGGAGCTTTACGGTACTGGGCAGGAAGCGCTCTGGGTGCAGCCGAACCTTGGTGCGATGGTGCGTTACCGGGTTCCTATCACCGCGATTACCCGGGCCTTGCAGCAGGAGGTCCTGCTGCAGCCCGGCGGCTATGTCACCCAGGGGCACCAGGACATCTTTCTGGAAGTGCGCAACTTGCCGGTGCATATTGCGCAACTGGAACAACTGGCGGTCGCCGGCGCCAATGGCCCCATCCCGCTGGGTAATCTTGCACGCATCGTGCGGGCACCCGTTCCCTCGCTCAACTCCGTTTCGCTCGATCGGGAGCCTAGCGTTGCGCTCACTGTTTTCAAGCAGCCCGACGCCTCTACCGTTCCCGTAACTCAGGCGGTGCAGGCCACGCTCAATTCCACTCTGAACCAATTGCCCGCAGGAGTGCACTGGGTTGGAATCTACGACCAGGGACATCTGGTGCACATCGTAGGAGTGGATCTGGCGCGGAACCTGGTGATCGGCGGACTGCTCTCAATTGCCGTCATGTTCTGGCTGCTGGGCGCGGGTCGCGGAATCTGGATTCTCACGTTCAGTATTCCTCTGTCGCTCCTCCTGGGCATCGCCGGTCTATATGCGCTGGGACAAAGCCTGAACCTGATGACGCTCGGAGCCCTCACCGTTGCAGTCGGCCTGCTTGCCGACGATGGAATTATCGTTCTGGAAAGTATCTATCATCGTTGGGAGCAGGGTGACGAAAGCTGGCCCGGGATCATGCAGGGTCTGAAAGACATTGCCAGTCCGGACATTTCCGGGACGCTCACAACGGTTTCCGTGTTTCTTCCTTTACTGTTTGTCGGAGGTTTAGCCGGCCTGTTTTTTGTCCCATTCGCGCTGGCTATGGCACTGGCTCTGCTGGCTTCCTTGCTCATTTCTCTCAGCCTGGTTCCTTTAGGGCTGGGCTTCCTGAAGGGGCGACCGGAGAAAGCACATTCGAATGCCGCGGGACGAGGTTTGGACAAGATGCGGGAGTGGAATGAACGTTTGTTCCATACCGTCATGCGTTCTCCGCGGCTCAGTTTGGCCCTCTGTGTTCTGCTGCTGCTGGTGAGCCTCGCGGGATTGGCGCTGGTTCCGGTCAACTTTCTACCGCTGCCCAATGAAGGCGTGCTGCTTGAAAGTTTCAGCCTGCCGCCAGGCAGTTCCATGGTCGATACGGAGGCCGCCGTCAGCGCCCTGACCAAGCGGATGCAGGCCGACCCCGCCGTGGCACACATTTTCGCGCGAATCGGTTCATCTGAGAGCGGCACCTACACGGAACCCGCGTATGCCGGCGAAATCCAGATTGTCCTCAAGTCCACCGTAAATGTGGATAGCCTGGATAAAGTTGCTGCGAGGCTGCTTCAGGAAAGCCAGACGACCGGCGTGCAGCTATCGATTGATACACCGACCGTTGAGCGCGTGGGCGAAAGTCTCTCCGGGCTTCCCCAGCCATTTGTTATTCATGTCTTCGGAAACAGTGTGGAGCATCTGCGCAGTGTTGCCCAGCAAATCACTGCTCGGCTCAGGCCCATTCCCGCGCTCCATGACGTATTCAACAACGATGCCTATCCGATTACGGAACTGCAGTTGCAGGCGCGCCCGGAAGCCCTCGCCGCCTACCAGATGACACCCTTCCAGCTTTACGGTCAGATTTCACCATTGTTGAACGGTGAGGTGGTGGCGCAGGTGCCGGAAGGAAATGTGCCGCTCGATCTCTATGTTCGTCTGGCGGAGGCTACCCAGGAATCCATTCCCTCGCTGAACCAATTGCCGGTCCGGACCACGGGTTGGACGCCGCTCGGCCAGCTTGCGGATATCAAGATGGTCACGACTCCGAACCAGATCCGTCACATCGAAGGTGCGCGAGCTCTGGAAATTCTTGCGACCCCGGCTGGGCCGTTGGGCAGCACCATTGCGGCTGCCAAGCGGGCGCTCGCCGGGTTGAATCTTCCCCCCGGCTATCGATTCGGCTTTGGGGGCCTGTATCCCCAATTGGAGAAAGCGGCGCTCGGACTGGCGCTGGCGGCTGTAGCGGCCTTCATACTGATGGCCGGGATCATGATTCTCCAGTTTGACGGCCTGCTTGTGCCCGGGCTGCTGCTTCTGCAAATCCCGCTGGCTTTTACCGGAGGCGCGATAGCGCTGGTCGTGAGCCGCGTCGGGTTGAACGCCATGGGTTTAGTCGCTTTTTTGACGCTGGTCGGTATCGGCCTGAACCATGGAATCGTGTTGTTGTATCGCGCAAGCCGCAATGAAGCTGCCGGCATGGCTCCGGAGCAAGCGGTTGAAGAAGCAGTCCATGTGCGCTTCCGCCCGATTGCGCTCACAACTCTGACAGCGGTCCTGGGGATGTTGCCGACAGCACTGGGATGGGGACAAGGAGCAGCGCCCGAGCAGGGCCTGGCCGTGGTGGTATTGGGCGGCATCGTTTGGAGCGCGCTGCTCAGCACCAACCTGATTCCAGCCCTCTACGTACGCCAGCGCAGAAAGCAAATTCTTAAGGAGACAGCGAAGTGAGCCGATTAGCTGAATCCGATTCGTTGGTTTCAAGCCGCGTTCGATGTCTGTTTCGCGGGATGCCTGGGGTGGTTTGCGCTGCAGCGATACTTGTTTCAGGCTGCGCCCGATACAAGCCGCTGCCGCTGCCCGCTGCACCTGATCTCGCGGCGAACCCTGTTGTAACCGCTCCGGCCAGCAGGTTCTGGCCTGCCGGAGTCAAGCCGCATCCATTTCCGCCGAATGGGCTGGACGAAACCTCCGTCATTACGCTCGCCGTTTTCGCCAATCCGGACCTGAAAGCCGCTCGATTGCAAGCGGGCGTCGCAAGCGCGCAGTTATTGCAGGCCGGACTGCTGCCGGACCCCGTCTTCAATGGGGGATACGCCACCTCTACATTGCAATACGGCTACAGCCTCGGGTTGAGCGAGGACATTCAAGCCCTGATAACCCGTGGCGCTGCCCGGGCTGGAGCTGCAGCGCACCAGAAGCAGGTGGACCTGGAAATCCTCTGGCAGGAATGGCAGGTCGCCGAAAAAGCCAGAGAGCTGTTCATTCAGGAGCGGGCGAATGAGCAATTGGAGCAGGTGATGACGCGAACCCGCGACTTATTCGCCGAGCGGTATGAAGTGGATAAAAAGGCCCTGGAAAAGGGGAACGTCACCTTGAGCACGTTATCTTCTGACGTGGCATTGCTGACCAATGCGCAGACCAGCCTTCGCCAAGTTGATACACAGGCCAACCTGACGCGGCATCAGCTCAACGCTTTGCTGGGCATTCAACCGGAAGTGCGGCTTCCGCTGATCGGACCGAGCGAAAGCGGGCAAATTTCCGAAAATCAATTTCAAGCAGCCGTGGGCCAACTTGAGCACACCCGGGTTGACCTGCTGGCGCTTCAGGCCGGGTACGCGAGCCAGGAGCAGAGCGTCCGCGAGTCCATCCTTGCGCAATTTCCATCCATGAGCGCAGGAGTCGAGCAGGGTCGTGATCCGATTGAGGGGATCGACTACATTGGCCCAAATGTCAGCCTGACGTTGCCGCTGTTCAATCGAAATCGAGGAAAAATCGCCGAACAACGTGCCACGCGGGCGCTGATGCAGCAGACATACCAGGCGCGGCTGGACCAGGCTGTGGGCGATGCTAATCAGGTCTGGTCGGAGATTGCCATCATGCAGCGGCAGATGAAGGAGCTGCATGCGGCTTTACCTTTGTTGCAGAATAGTGCGACCGCGATGGAAAAAAGTTTTCGAGAAGGCAATACGGACGCGAGTCTCTATGTCGGGGCTGAGTCCAGTCTGCTGACCAATCAGGCGAACGCGATTCGACTGCGCGCTTCTATCGAGAATGCTCAGTCGGCCTTGAGAACGCTGTTGGGCCTGCCCTTTTAACCAGCCGTAAGCGGCTTAGACCACTAGGGACAAGGTCAACGTCAGCAGGAGTGCCACAACGGAAATTATTGTTTCGCAGACACTCCAGGTTTTGAAGGTCTGTACCACGCTCATGTTGAAGTACTCCTTCAAAAGCCAAAAACCTCCGTCATTGACGTTTGAAAATACCAGTGCTCCGGCTCCGGTGGCGATCGCCAGCAGTTCGGGAGAGATTCCGCGGGCGTGGAGCGCGAGCGGCGCCATGATTCCGGCGGCCGTCGCCATGGCGACCGTGGAGGAGCCAACGGCAATTCGAACCAGGGCCGCAACCAGCCAAGCCATCAGGAGCAGCGGGATGTGCGCGCGAAGAGCAACACTCACGAGCGCTTGGGCAACACCGCTGTCCTGAAGAATTCTTCCGAAGCCGCCGCCCGCGCCGACTAATAGAGTGATGGTCGCTGTGGGCGCAAGGCATTCATCGGTAAACCGCAAAATGGTTTCCCGGCCAAATCCGCGCATTTTGCCGAGCGTGATAAAGCTGATGAGCACACCAACCAGGAGCGCGATATCCGCATTTCCGAGCAGGAGCAGTGCTCGGTTTAGGGCGGTATGCGGGCTTGTAAGTGCGTTAGCCCAGCTGCCGATCATCATTAAAATCACGGGTAGAAGGATTGTCGCAACTGTCAGGCTGAAGCTGGGAAGTTTGGTTTTCGGATCGCGCTCCAGAAATTGCTCCGCGATAGGGTTCTCCGGGTTGAGTTGAACGTGCGGCGCAATGACTTTTGCGTAGAGTGGGCCCGCAATTACGGCGGTGGGAATCCCGACAATCAATGCATAAAGAATCGTGCGGCCGATATCTGCGTGGTAAGCGGAGACCGCAATCAGCGCGGCAGGATGCGGAGGCACCAGCCCATGCACGACTGACAGTCCCGCGACCATGGGCAGTCCGACAAGAATCAGGGAGGTGCGGGTGCGTTTTGCCACACTGAATGCAAGCGGAATCAAGAGGACGAAACCTACTTCAAAAAAAACCGGCAGGCCTACGAGAAACCCGATTACAACCATGGCCCATGGAATGCGCTTCTCGCCAAACAGATCGATGACAGTATGAGCGATCTGGTCCGCGCCGCCGGATTCGGCCATCATCTTGCCGAGCATGGTGCCCAGTCCGACTACGATTGCGATGTGACCCAGAGTGCCACCCACCCCGTTCTCAAACGAGGTCACAATCATGGAGACCGGCATGCGCGTGGCCAGAGCCAGCGCAATGGAAATCGACATGAGCGCAATGAATGGGTTGACCTTGTAACGTGCAATCAGGACGATCAAGGAAGCAACGGCAGCGACTGCGAAGAGCAGGAGTATCGTGCTGTGGCTGAGCAGGAAAAGATGCTGCATGGGCTCCGTTGAAGGTGAATGCGGGTGTGGGTATGGGGTGTTCGGACCAATGTCAGGTTGTGGGCGGCTTGTATGCGACGCAGTCGATCTCAACTTTACAGTCGATGACCATGCTGGAAACGACGCAGGCCCGCGCAGGCGGATGTTCTCCGAAATACTCTTGAAATACTTTATTGAATGCGGCAAAATCGCGCGGGTCATCCAGCCAAACGCCGCAACGTACTACGTGTTCCGTGGTGTAGCCGGCCTCTTTAAGAATTGCTAGAACATTCTCAATGGCCTGCCGACTCTGCGCGCTGATTCCTCCGGCAACGAGCTCACCATTCAGCATCGGTACCTGGCCGGATACAAACAGCCAACCGTTCGCCTCGACTGCCCGCGAGAAGGGCATGTGCTGACCGCCGAGTCCTTTGCCTCCTTCACTGCCATATCGCTGCATAATGCTGGTGTCACTCCTTCGTTGCTAATTTGAGAAGGCCCTGGAATTCTCGCGGTGGTCAGCCTGCTCAGATTCTGTTCTCGACTATCGCTCTAAAAACTGCCCAGCGCGCATTCCAGTGTGCGCCTGTTCATGATAAGTCAGTATTCCATTGACCCATACTGCCTGAATCCCGGCGGAAGGCTGCGTGGGATTGTCGAACGTCGCAAAATCGCGAATCGTATTCGCATCGAACAGAACAAGGTCGGCTTGATAGCCCGCGCGAACGTACCCGCGACCGCTGAGCCCGAAGCGCTCAGCGGGAAGGGAGGTCATTTTTCGAACCGCTTCCGCCAGTGAAAACAAGCTCTGCTCCCGTGTGTAGTGACCGAGCACGCGCGGAAACGTGCCCCAAAGACGGGGATGAGGACGTGGGTCGTTGGGCAGGCCATCGGAACCGATCATGGTAGCCGGATGGCGCAGAATCGTCTCCATGTCCTGCTCGGAAATGCTGTGATAGATCGCGCCTGCGGGCTGCAGGCGCCGCGCAGCTTCCTGCTGAGTGACACCCCAGGAATTCGCAATTTCCGCCAGAGTCTGGCCCGCCTGATCAGGATGGGAAGTGGACCACGTGATGCGAATGGTGACACGTTCATCCACCTGGCGCAGATCCAAGGTGCTGGAACCTGC
>DASSZI010000263.1:0-21530 GCA_035713565.1 Acidobacteriaceae bacterium
GGTGCGCCGTATCATGCGCACGGCCGAAACGTTCTTTTCTGACTTCCCGTAATTGGTCTGTGAGCGCCAAATTTCCCATGTCTTTATCACCCGTCTCCACCGGGGGCAGAATCCCGGCATTTCAATGCAGTTTATGATGCACGTAATGTGCCAATCGCCGCTCTCAGTTTTGTTGCGACTATGTCTTGGATGCGTTTACCAGATACCTTTGTCGCTTCCAGTAATTTTTTGTCCAACAGCAGCCGCAGTGGCCAGCCATGGCAGCAGACCTAGCCGCGCGCTGCTGTGCAATTGCCCCTTCCGAATCAGACCGGTAAGCTGCATTTTGTAGAGCCGCGCCGATTGCGGCATGATGGGAACTCGCAGAAAATCCCGTGCAAAATAAATTTGCTCTCCGCCGAATCGCGCTGCGCTTCTCACGAAACCGGGCAAATCCAGTCCTGCGCCTCGAAACCCCTGAACGTAATTCGACACAATCGCCAGATAGGCAGCCACGCCTTCCCAGATACCGCAGGCTTCGGCCGAGGAGCGCAGATCCTCAAAATCGACCTCCCCTGCGTCCACCAGTCTTGCGGAGTCGATCACATCGCACAAGCGGAAATAGAAATGCCGGTACATGCGCTGCAAGGTTGATATCATCAGCCGCTCGGAAGCAGACGGTACGCGAAAGGTCCAGTCCTCAATGCGAAAAGAACGGGCACGTTGAGGAACGCGTGCTGCCAGCGTAAGCTGCTCGCCAGTTTGACCCAGGCGCCCAATATGAATCTCCACAGATTCGTTCAGCCCCGGGATTTTGAAATTCCACTTCCCGGCCAGCCGGTCTCCCCAGCTCCTCGCTTCGGTGTGCGCCTGAAAGCGAGCCTTCATGAGCTGCACGATTCTGTCCGGCTCTGCGCCGCTGTACAGATCCAGGTCACTCCCAAGATCCGGCCAGTGATCCAGAGATTTGATCACCGTGATGTCAAGACCTTCCTCGCGAAACGCTTCGCAGATCGCGTGCAAGAAGGGCAACGCCGATCGAATCCGGGCGCGTTCCGCATTCAGTGCGGTCTCCACCCACTCCAGGCGGGTGTCGTCTTTTGCTTCGCGGAAGATCGCAGCGGCAACATCAAAGGCTCGAACAATCACGTGATTCGAGTTCGCCAGCCGCAGCAGCTCGTCGAAGTCTTGTCGGCTGAGCGCAGTGAGATCCGAAACCACTTCAGGCATCATGTGCAATTCCGCCCCGCCGCTGCGCGATGGCAATAGAAGGCGGGACAAAAGAATGAGAGACTTCGGCGAGTTTGGAACAAAGTTAGTCATGGTCTGCATAAGGCTACAATTATCTCTCAGTCAATCAATGAGGTGTTGGCGAGCCGGTGTTAGGTGCCGCCGGCGTCGCAGGTTGTGCGGGCGCAGCCTGAGGCGGCGCCCCGGAACCCGACTGGGGAGCGCGACCGGGCTGAGAAGCTCCATTCGGAGGATTTGGGGTGCTTGGAGCCGCCGGACTGCCTGGCTGCACCGGTGGCTTCGCCGGTGCCGGAGGATTGGTATTCACAGGAGTATTGTCGCGGTGAAGCAGTACAACGGGCCCGGTCTGCTGGCGTTCCGCCTGGCTGTACCGGGCGAGTTCGGTATCCACCTTCTGACCGCTATCGGACGCAACCGCGACCAAATGCTGGCCTTCGGCCGAACTCTGGGTCGCCAGTCCCACGCGTGCACGCGCGTCCTCAGCTTCTCGCGCCTTGGAGTAGTAATACTGCGCCGTCTCCAGGTCGCCGTCTTTCTCGGCCAGATAACCCAGATTATTGAGAGAAAACGCGCTGGACGGGTCCAGCGAATATGCCTCCTGGAGATCCTTTTTGGCTGTGGCCCAATCGTTCTGGTTGATCGCGGATACTCCCCGCAGCGTCAGCATTGTGGCGCGAGCATGGGCCGGGTCTATGTGGCGCAGGCGCCTTTTCAGTTTCTGAGCACTCGCCGCAGCCGTCTGGCTTACCGGCTTTCCGCGGGAGGAACGCTCTAGGGTGACAACGATCGGTTCCGTAGAGTGCGCAGCGGCCGCTTCCTGGTAGTACCTCAACGCGGAAGTCAGGTCTCCAGTCGCCTCCTCCGCCACGCCCATATTATTGAGGGTGAAAGGGTTATCAGGTTCCAGGGTGAGCGCTTTCTTTAGAAGAGCCTCGGCCTCGAAGTCGCGCCGCTGCCCCAGAAGCTGAATCGCCCCCACATTCATGCGATTCACATGCATGGGCACGTCCCGCATGCCACTAAAGGCAGAGGTCATCGGCTTGCCTTCCAGACGCTTCGTATTGCTGCGATCAATTACCGCGTCGGAACCCTGCTGTGAGGCCAGCGCATAGAACTTCTGCGCGCGCGTCAGGTTTCCCTGCAACTCCGATATGTAGCCTAAATTGTTCAAGGTGAACGGATCGGCAGCATCGTAGAGATAGGCTTTGTAGAAGATGGCTTCCGCCTTCTCATACTGATGCTTGCGCACGGCATCTACGCCCTGCCGGTTGAGACGCTGCACAGGCGTCAGCTCACTGTGCTTCGGAATTGCAAGCCGGACGTCTCGCGCCCAACCAGTTGAAAACCCCAAGCCAGTGATCGTTGCAATTCCTACAATGAATCTGAAACGTAATGCAGACATGTGCTTGCTGTTCCTTGTCTTTCACCCATGAGATGAGATAGTTTCAGCATACAGGTTGTTATAGGATGCGCTGCACGCGAATGCGTTGCCGGCACCCCGCACTATTTGTGCCCTCGAATAATCCTCACTGCCGGGGTCAGACTTGCTATCCTTATTAGGTAACCTCCGACAGAAGTACCCAAAGTAAGTACCTGAACATCACTTAACGGTAAAGGTTTGCCCCATGCGCCCCAATTTCGCCGGAGTCATGCTCGCGGCCTTC
Source organism: Acidobacteriaceae bacterium (assembly GCA_035713565.1). Classification (GTDB taxonomy): domain Bacteria; phylum Acidobacteriota; class Terriglobia; order Terriglobales; family Acidobacteriaceae; genus JAKAAZ01. Next base: position 2,895 of record DASSZI010000263.1, read on the forward strand.
ATCACCGTTCCACAGCTGGCAGCCTGCGGAGCGAGTGCTCAATCGACAACCAATGCGCCAGGTACATCCTCGCAAACCCATCCCGGCGTTCCCTCCGGCCTCCCGCCAGCTCCCCGGGGAAAAAGTACCGTCCTGGGCGGCGCAATCCGGGAAGTCGATCCGGTCCGTGATGAGCTCACGCTCCACGTTTTTGGCGGCCATCCAGTCAAAATCCTTTTCGATGCACGGACACAGTTCTATCGCAACGGTAAAAAAACTCCTCTGCGGGATCTCGGGCCGGAGTCCCATGCCTCAATCCAGACCGTGCTGGACGGAACTCAAATCTATGCCCTCAGCATTCACGCACTTTCCCAGTCACCGGAGGGCGAATGCGAGGGGCAGATCCTGAGTTACGATTCAGCTAAAGGTGAATTGCAGGTCGCCACTGCCATCTCCCGGGAACCGGTCAGGCTCCATGTGGCCCAGGGTACGCCTGTGGTGCTTACAGGGCAGGCTGCGGTCAATGGAGTTTCCGCGCCTGCCGGGCTCAGCAGCCTCGTCCCGGGCAGCCTGGTTTCTGTACAGTTCGCATCTTCAGGCGACGGCGAGGGTCTGGCCAACCACATCTCCATTCTTGCGGCACCAGGCTCAGCGGCCGTGTTCAGCGGGAACATCACGTTTCTTGATCTCCACGCCAATCTGCTTGCAATCACCGATCCTCGCGATGACAAGCGCTACAGCATTTCTTTCGATCCCGCCCGATTTCCAATCACCAAGAAACTGCATCAGGGAACTCCGGTTCGAGTGAAGGCGAGCTTTGACGGCAGCCATTACGTGGCCGACACGATCGACGTAACCAGTTCGCCGCAACCCAAACGCGCGGACTAGGTCGGAGAAGCGCTGGCATTTGCCGGAGACACTGTCGCAATCCCGAGGTCCGTCTCCTCGCCAGCGCTGAGCAACGGCCAGCCTTTTCGTAGTACAAAATCAAGCCACGCACCTGCGATGAGGGAAGTCAGCACCGCTGCAAGCACAAGCGTCGTGTAAAAGCGAGCGCTGATGATTCCTGCGTCAAATGCCACGCTGGCCAGCACAATGCCAGGGCCTCCCCGCGCATTGGTGGTAACCGCGAGATTGATTAGATCGAGACCTCGAAATCCGGCGAACCGCCCGGCCAGCGACACCGAAAGCACTTTAATCAGGCAGCTTCCCAAAAGAAACGCACCCAGCATTCTGAAGGAAAATCCCCGAACCAGATCGAGCTTCAATCCCACTACCGCGAAGTACACCGGAATAAAGACGGCGAAGGAGACCTGACCGATCGCTTCGAGCGCCTCGGCGAAAATTCTGCGCTTCTTGTGCACAACGGCAAAGCCCGCCAGGAAGGCTGCGAACACCAGGCTTACGTCGAGCGCCCCGGCCACCACACAATAGGCCAGAAGGATTGCCATGGCATAGCCGACCGGCGAGTGCTTTGCCAGAACATTGAAGCGTGCCTTGTTCCACCTTTTAATTGCCCTGGGCACCACCGTGAGTCCCAGCGCAAAGAAAAGGATCGTAATCAGGAGGTGGAGAGACAGCTTGCGGACGTCGAATACAGTCGTTCCCGCGATTGCGGTTGCGACCGCGAGGGCCAGCCAGAGGACAATGTCCTCTAATACAGCGACACCAAGCACCAGCCGCGCAAACCGCGTGTGAAGAATTCTAAGATCGGCAAAAATTTTGGAAACGACGGGGACTGAGGTAACAGCGACGCCGACGGCAAGAACCAGAATCAGGGAAATACGGTTTCCGTGCGGACCGGCCAGCGCGGGGCGAATCAGCCATGGACCCAGGAGAACTGCAAGCACAAAGGGGAAGCCCGTTCCCACGAAAGCCAGCCAAGCCACTTCACTTCGTTCATTCCTGCTGAAGAGTTCTCGAGTCTCCGTTCCCGATAGAAACATGAGGAGAAGCAGCCCCAGCCAGTAAATAAAGCTCAGTACATGTCCATGATCCGCCGACCTGAGCAAACCGGAGATGAAAGAGAAGCGTCCGAGTAGAGCCGGGCCGAGCAGAACGCCCGCCAAGATTTCGCCGATGACCTTCGGCTGATGAAGGCGTGCGAAGGCATAGCCGAGCAGCTGCGCCAGACCGACCAGAAGCAGAAGACTTGCAAGGACAGCATAGAGTTCCAGGTTGGACACGTTACGTTCCTTCGTTATGTGGACTTAGGAGCGGGCGGATTGTTCATATTCCTGAGAGAAGTGAAGTAGGCGTCAATCCCGCTGGTTGGCTGAAGATCGTCTACTTCACTTCCCTCGACATGACCGAGGGGTCTAGCTTAGTTCTTCTATACCCATTCGGTAACTTATGGCCCCATGCTCGCAGGCGTACATGTGGTACCTACGGCAGGAGGTGTGGGTGGCGTAGGGGGCGTGGCCCACGGAACAGCGTTGAAATCGAAGAATTCCAAAAGGTCGGGTTGTGCGTTGTCGCGGGCAGTCAAATGCGCGGCCGGCCCGATAAACCGGTTCTCGACGAACTTGATGACCGCAGTGTGATCCATGGGCGTGTGAGAAACATAATGCCGCCGCACGAACGGAGAGATGATCATGTTGGGCACCCGGAACCCAAGCTGGGCGGCGAAGCCCTGCTGCGCCGGAGCATCGAGAGGATTGGCGCCTGGATCCGTTGAGGAAAGATCGCAATGCAGTGTCGGGGTACCCGGCGCGGGCGGCAGGCAGGGATTGTAGCTGTCCGGGTTAACTGCGATTGCCGAAATATCCGGAATGGTGCCCAGAGAAGCATCGGTATTTTTGTTTGACGAGCCGGGCACCGGCGGGACGTGATCATACGGCCCACCACCCTCGTCATAGCTCAGGAAGAAAACGGAGCTCTTCCATTCCGGACTGGCCATGAGCGAATTTACGATCTGGGCCACGCGTGCCTCCCCGAGCAGGATCGACTGACCCGATCCCGGGTGCTCGTCATTGTTGCCGTAACCAGCCTCAATAAAGGCAAAGCTCGGGAGCGTGCCATTCGTCAGATCCGTGTAGTACTGCGTCAGCGGAGCCAGGTGAGTCGGATCGATACAGAAGGAATTCGTCGTGTCCCCGACCACGCTGGAAGCTTGAGTAGGAGCCGTGCAGGGCGCCCCGGTTGGATTCTCGTACAGATACCGGTAGGAATAGCTCAATGCGGAGAAATTCGTCGCCGGATAGTATGCGTTTCCGGATGGGTTGCAGGAGCCGCCTACCAGGCAATTGTTCGCCGTGTCGGAGTAGTAAATCTTCCATGAGACGCTCGCCGCGTCCAGTTCCTGGAAAATGTTGTTGATGTCGAGTTGAGGCAGGTGATCGTCGTTGCCCGGGTCTTTCACCAGCCCCTGCGTGGTGCCGCCGGTGAAGGTCGCGATCCGGTTGTCAATGCTCTTGCTCGAAATCGGCGAGAACCAGCGGTCGGACAGGGCGAATTGCGATGCCATGTAGTAGTAGTAGTTCAGGAAACCCTGGTCGTAGTACCCCATGGCCCGCTGACCGGTCATATCCGTAAAAGTACCCGAACAGAAGCCCGTACCCGCGCAGGTCTGGGCAAATCCCTCTGCCGTATGGACAAAACCGTCCATGTTGATCGGCCGTGTCGTCAGGAAGTCATAGCGATTCACATCGCCATAGCTCTCCAGCCACGCCGAACTCATGTCGTCGACGCACGTGCTGGCGAGCTTGAACAGGGAGTAGGAGGTTCCCTGATCATCCTGATTGCTGATCGTCGTAAGCTTATCGTCAATACCATCCACGTTATAAATGGTGCCGTTATCGCCTATGTTCCAGGCCTGCCCGTTCGTGGTCTGCGATTGGCGGTATGGATTGAGCATGCCGAAGTAGTTGTCGAATGTGTGGTTTTCCTGCAGCATGAACACCACGTGGTTGATCGACTGGAGACTTCCCGGGGCTACAACCGCTACGCTTGCGCTCGCGGTCACAGTGCCGCCCGGGCCGGTCGCTGTGGCCGTGTAGGTGGTGTTGCCCGTGGGTGTCACGGATTGCGTTCCGCCGCTGGGCTGCAGGCTGTAGGAAGTTCCATCCGTCCCGGCAATCGTGACGGTGGTGGCGTTTGTCGCTGTCACAGTCAACAGCGAGGAGCTTCCCGAAGTAATTGAAACAGGATTCGCAGTGATGCTAACCGTCGGTGCCGGATTCTGGGTGACCGTCACCACAGTACTGGCCGTGGTCGTTCCACCGGGCCCGGTCGCGGTCGCGGTATAGGTAGTGGTTGAGGCCGGTTGGACGGATACAAGGCCACCGCTCGACTGTAGCGTGTAGCTGCTGTGGTCGCTGCCGGTAATCGTCACTTGCGTTGCATTACTTGCACTTACGGTAAGTGTGGATGAGGCCCCTTGGACAATCGATGCGGGATTCGCACTGATCGACACGGTTGGTGGCGGATTTGGGGTAACGGTCAAGGTCGCGCTGGCGGTAACCGTTCCCCCCGCGCCGGTTGCGGTCGCGGTATACGTCGTCGTGGATGCTGGACTGACCGCCTGTGTGCCCCCGCTCGGCTGCAGCGTATAGTGAGTGCCGTCACTCCCGGCGATGGTCACCTGGGTCGAATTGGTCGCGCTCACGGTCAGAATGGACGAGCTTCCGGCGACCACGGAGGTAGGATTCGCGGTAATCGTAACTGTCGGTGCCGGATTCGGCGTCACCGTGACGGTAGCGGCGGCCGTAACGGCTTTTCCGGCTCCCGTTGCGCTTGCGGTGTAGGTGGTCGTAGCAGCCGGAGTTACGGATTGCGTTCCGCCGTCCGGCTGGAGAGTGTATTTACTTCCATCCGATCCGGTCAACGTCACCGTCTGCGCATTCGCCGCAACGACAGTCAGGATGGAAGACCCACCGGCAGAAATGGAGGCGGGCTTGGCCGTGATGCTAACCGTGGTCGCCGCCGCAACACCTGCTGTCACGGTGACTACGGCCTGTGCGGAGGCATTCCCTGCTGGACCCGTCGCTGTAGCGGTAAAGGTGGTAGTCGCCGTGGGATGGACGGTCAGCTTGCCTCCGGTCGCCGGCAGCACGCGCCTGGTACCGTTACTCCCGGTCACCACGACCTGAGTGGAGTTGGCCGCAGTGACGTTCAATGTGGCTGCCGCTCCAGCGCTGATGGATGCGGGAGTGGCCGTGATGTCTACACTCGGCTTCGCGGCGTTGTTGGTGCCTGGCATGGCGTTGCTGCAGCCGCTGACTAAAAGCGACAGGGAAACGACCGCCATCAAGGCAAAAGAGTAGAGCATGCGGGAATAGCCCTGGAACTGCTCCCTATCAAGAGAAGCAGCACCAGTCCTGCTCCCCATCCCAAACCTTCGCGACAAGTCACCTCTGGAGCCGGGGTGGACGGATGGGAAGGCAGAACAAAATAACTTCATTGGGTCAGGTGCTCCGTTTCTCTACTATTTTGTCGCGCCGCCATGGGGTGGGAGCACGTCGTTTCCGCCAGATCCGGCAGGGTTGCGCCAACTGGATGTGATTGCATGCCCCCCACCGCTACCGCGCTTCCATCTACGATTCGCTTTTGAGGGTTGGGGCTGCCTGATAGCCCTCAATGTGATGATGCTCGATCGAAACCTCTGTTTTGCGCTTTCCTGCACGCGCCGTCAGCCTGGAAGAGTTTGAGGGCCTCTCCCCCGACAATTGCACCTTTGGGACGGTAAACAGTGAGCGGAAGGACGGACGCATTCTGCCCAGCCCTGCCCTGCGCATCTCTCGTTTGACTTTGTGGAGTTCGAACCACCGGAGGTAATTCCGGACTACGCTGTCCATGGTCATCTGGACGCCTGCGGCAAAGTTGTGCTCGGCCATGTTCTGCAGCACTTCCGGTGCCTGGAGAAGAGAAACCAACTGGGCCGCCAGATCTGCGGCGTCGCCTGTTTTGTAGAAGGCAATGGCCATGTCTTCGTCCGCCGCCATTTCCCGGAAGTCGGGGATGTCGGCGCAGAGGATCGGCACCCCGTACTCGCAAGCCTGATGGGCCGGACCGCTCGATCCGGTGGCCGAGTCGTAGGGCATGACCATGATGGAACTGGTGCGGAACAGTTCCGGTACGTCCTGCCGAGGAATGTACCCCTTGAATTCGATCGGCAGCCCAGCCGGCTGTGCCTCTCGAATGGATTCCCAGTACCCCGCTTTGGACGGATGATTGGGCCCGGCGACGATCAGGCGCGCGTTCGGAACCTGCTTCAATACGGCAGGAAACGCCTCCATCAGAGTTTCGAGCCGCTTATACGTACCCCAGTTCCCGAAGGCCAGAATGCGAAGGTCAGGATTCCCCCGCTTGGTGAAATCCGGCGGGTTGGAGATGGTGGTGAAGATCCCGTGAGTCCCCAGCACAATATTCTCTGCGGAATATTTGGCCATTAAGGTTCGCCGGTACCCGGAAATCAAAACCGAGACAGAGTGGGCCTTCAGCAGAATACGCGTGGCCAAATCAGTTCCCATACGGTAAAGTTTTTCTCTGCGGACGCCTGCCGCGGCAAAGTCCACCCGTTCCACAATCTGGTGCAAGGTGATATGCGTGTAGAATCCGGCAGCACGCGTGAGTGCTGGCGCAGCAAGGCCGACAAAGGCGGAGAGCGGGCTCTCGGGAGTGCCAAAGCTCGAAAATACCAGATTGAACCAGACCACATCGGGCTTGAGCCTGCGAACTGTATTCAACAGGCGCATCGGAGTTGCAAGACTGCCGACCTTCCAACAGCGGATGACGTTGAAACCTGGCAGTTCAGGCTGCTTTCCAGTCTCCACTGCGTTGCCGTTCGCGTCCGTCGCAAATCCGTATTCGGTCAGCTCATCGGCGAGAATGGTCAATTCGACGTCGGGATTTCGCTGCAGTTCCCGCGCCACGTAGAGTGCATATTCGTTTAGCTGGCGTCCGCTTGGAGGAAACGCCGCAACCAGGCAAATTTTCATAAGGCCCACTCTCAAAGAAAAAATGATGATGCTATATTGTGCAAAGCTGCGAGTAAGCTAAGGAACCGCTCGACTTCGATTGAGTGCAACAGCGATGCCAAACTCCGGTGAGCCTGCCCAAATGGTCTCCTCCGTTATCGGCATTGCAGATAAGATGCATGCACCCGCTGCGGTGTATATGTGCATAGTTTTGCACCTCAATTTCAGCAGAAGAAGCCCCCGCGGCCTGCACGGTTAGAGGCTAAAAACTCTGGTTGGGCGGAGACGAGTGAACTCCTGGGGCCGCGAACCTGGAAAAAATTACACACACAGCCGGATCGCGGATTTCTTGATGTCGGGTCAGATAGCCTTGTTGGGTCCGTCGAGTAGCTTTCCAGTACCACCTCAGAAGAGCGTGATACTCACATAGGGTTCAAAATTGGAACCGTTATGGCCGTAGGTGAAGTTCGGGAACGTCGCCTCCTGCACGCCTCCCGAAATCCGGATGGGATATTTGACGTGAACCTCTCCGGTTTCGTCATTGAAGGTGCTGCCGAAGGGACGGACGTACGACAGGGAGATCCCGTTCTGGGTCATGTCGTAGACGTGGAAACCTTGGGCGCGCTCATAGGCCCCGGAGGCTTCGATATTCCAATGCCTCGTCGGCGAAAAGTCGAAGGTCGCCGCCGGACGCACGGCTTGGGAAATACCGGAATTGGGTTTGACAATCTCCCATGCTCGAAGGTCTTCTAGAATGCCTTCCACACTCCACTTGCGCGAGAAACGATGGGTCAATCCGACGTAGGTGGAGGTGTAATAGTCTTCGATTCCTACCGGCGAAAAGATCTGATCATTCATTCCCCAGCCGGTCACCAGAGCAGTCTTGGCCCAAGGCCGTCCCACGCGAAAGTCCACCGCCCCAGTGTATGCCCTGGAGTGGATATTGTTTTCGGTAAACGGACCATACTCGTAAATGCCATACCCGCTGACAGAAACAGCGTTGAAGAACGAAGTGGTCGTCACATACGTGAAAACTCGAAACAGGTTCTGGTTCATCGCATACGGCGACAGCGAATCGCGCCGTACGTCTCCCTGGACGCCCGTATCGAACTGCAGCACATTCTTGCCCAGGTGCAGCGTGGGATTCACTCCCAGGTTGAGAATGTAGTCGGTCGTGTTGCGGTTTTCAATCGAATTCGTTGGCGGGTTGGAAATCTGGCCCTGCGTGTTCCGTAATTGGAAGAAACCCCCTGGGGTCGGCATATGGGCCACATGGAGATGGAAAGCGGTGGTCCACTCCGTTTCCAGTGAGGAAATTGGCGGCGGAAGTTTCGGAAAATCTGTAGGGGGAACAGGAGCCTTCCCGAAAAGTTTGGAATCGAGAACGTTGATCGTGCTGTCGACAAAGATAGGCTGGACGATAACGTCCGACAGCAAACTCAATCGTGGATTGACTCTATACCCTTCGTTGGCCCCCGCCTGTAGCACGTCCTGCTCCGAAGTCTGATCTTCTCCGGCTGCGCTGGCCGCCTGCGCGAAGGCTGAGAGAGCCTGAGTGCTGTGGTGCTCCTGCTGATACACACTCGCCTGAGCACGTAAATACTGATAGTCCGATTGGCTGCCGTCTTCGCGGCTCACCGCGGCAAGTTCCGCAGCCGCCCTGAGGGTATCTCCTAAAGCCAGATAGTTATTGGCCGCGGCAACACGCACGGCAATGTCGGAAGCGCCCGCGTCGCGGGCCTTCTGGACATAGGTCTGGGAGAGACGATACTCATGCAACTGCTGGAGAACGTCCGCCGCCTGGATGTACTGTACGCCGGTAAGCGGAGCTGTATCTCCCGCTTCCGCTTCCATCTGAGCCAGCGCAATCTGCCGCTGAGCGTCCTCAGAATGCCCCTTGTCGGCCATGAGTTTGGCCACCGCAAGCCGAACGCCAGCGCGATTGCTCTGCGGAGCCACCAATGCCTTATCCAGCCGTTCCATCGCAGCTTTCTGGTCGCCCAGCGTGCTCAGCGCTTCCGCGGTCGAGATGTAAATGTCGCTGAGCTGCGAGCCTGTATTCCTGCTCGGAGCGGGATTGCTGGCGGCGTACTGCTCGGCGAGCTTTACATTGCGCATCGTGTCTTCCCGGTCCTGCAGGTGCGCATAGGCGCGGGCCAACAGTGCATAAAGCACAGGATTCTTGGGCAGGTACTTCTGCGCGATTTCCAATTGCTGGATCGACTGATGAAACCGCTGTTGAGCGAACAGTGCGCTACCCATGCCGAGATACAGAGAGCCATCATTGGGGGCAAACTTGAGCGCGGCGCGGTATTCTCCGATCGCCTTGGTGAGCAGTCCCTCTCGTCCATAGGCGGTCGCACGAATCGTGTGGACCGTCTCTGAATCCCCCGCAATCTGCTCGGCCAATTGCGTCTGCCGGACGGCCGCCTGGGAGTGGTTCAGCTCAAGGTCTGCGAATGCGAGGCCGATGTGTGCCTCGGCATTGTTGGGCTCACGCTTCAGTGCCTGCTCGAAGTCCGCAGACGCCTGATGCGGTTTCACCAGGTCGTTCAGCAGATACCCGCGATTCACATAGGCTGTGACAACGTTGGGATCCCGCTTCAGCGCCTCGGTAAAGTCCTGCACCGCTTGGTCCACCTGCCCGTTATGTTTGTGCACATAGCCGGCGAGCAGTGGGATATTCGGATCGGCAGGAAACGCGTCCTTGTACTTGTCGGTCAGAGCAAGCAGCTCATCATAACGGTCAAGCCGCAGCAGATCATATCCAAGGTAGACAACGACTTCACGATCATGCGGCAGCACTTTGATAGCCTGCTCTCCGATCTGGGCAGACTGCCGGGGGTGGCCCTCAAAGCTGAAATATCTTTCCCTTTCCCGCAGAACCTGGGGCACATTTTCCATCTTCGGGGTAACCCGCGCCAGCCACTTGCCTGCCAGAGGCAGCTTGTGCGCCTCCATTGCCGCACTCATGCCCCCCGCCACAATCAAAGCGTTTTTGGGAGCGACTGAATAGCCTTTGGTGTAGGAAACAAGAGCCTTTTTGTAGTGGTGCTGCGCCGCATACAAGTCGCCCAATGCAAGGTAGGGGACATAGAGCCGAGGATAGTCCTGCGCCAACAGCTTGAAATATTTTTGAGCGTCCTGATCGTTTCCTGCTGCGCGTGATGCATATCCAAGCGATGTAAGAGCGAACCGGCTCCGCGGATTCATGGCGAGCACGCGCTTGTAGACGGTGATCGCTTCCTGGGTCCGTCCCAGTTTCATCAACAGATCGCCGTCAAGCTGCAGGTTGCTCGGATCGTCGGGACTCAGGGAGAGGGCTTCCTTGATGTCGTTCAGCGCACTTTCAGGCTGTCCGGCGTTGAGCTTGATCATTGCGCGCAGGCGCAGAAACAGCGGACGGTCCGGTCCATGCTCATGAAGTGCGCCAATTTCTGTCTGCGCGATCTGGAGTTGCTGGTTGCTCTGATCCGGTTCATCCAGATCGCGATATAAATCCTCCAGATCCATGTGGAGCTGGATGCCGTAAAGCGGCCCCTCAATCGGGCTCGGCGGCAGGTGCGCGACGGCTGCACTGTACTCGCGAACGGCGTCTTCATCGCGGTCCTGGAGCTGCGCAATCTCTCCCCGGATCGCGTGGAGACGGTAAGAGTCCGGGTTGATTCCTTCTGCGCGCTGCAGGAAAGGACTCGCATCATCCATTGAGCCGACCGCGACCTGCGCCTGAGCTGCGGAGAGCTGCAGACCCAGATCTTTCGGCACGGCATTGGCAGCTTCCGCGTAGACGCGCGCCGCCTCGTTCAATTTGCCATCCAGCTGGTAGGTGTATCCCAGTTCCGCCTTCACATCGGGCCTGGGATTGCGAATCGCTCTAAGCGCGGCAATGGCCTCAGGATAATTGCCGATCTCCCGGTAATAGCCCGCCAGGGACCGCTGCACGTCAGGATTGTTGGGGGCGCGGCGTCTTGCGAGATTCAAATAGTGGCTTGCCTTATCCAGTTGCTTTAGACGCTGATAGCAGATCGCCATCAGGAGTTCCGACCGCGCGTCAGGCTGAAGGCGCTCCGCTTTCCCAAGCCAATCCAGCGCGGTGGTGTAATCTCCCGATCGCATGTAGATATCGCCCAGCAGCAGTGTGTCGTCTCTGCGCCTCGGGTCGGCCGCAATCACTTGCTTCAGGATGCGTTCGGCATCGGCCGTACGGCCCATCAGGCTGTAGGTCTGCGCCAGTCCGGACATCCCCTGCAGATCTGAGGGTTTTAGACGAAGACCATGGCTATATGCCTGCACCGCAAGCTGCGTCTTGCCGTCGAGCCGTGCCGCGTAACCGAGCAAAAACCATATCTGCGGATCGTTTGGGGCGGCCTGCGCCGCGCGCTGCGCGTAATCGAGAGCCAGCGGGTGATCGCCGCGTTGGAGTGCCAACTCCGCAGCGCGCGCCAGCCGGGCATTCTGAATATTGGTTCCAAAACCGAGCGATTGTCCCGGTGCCTGTGGGGCACCGGAGTTACCCTGAGGCTTCGCAGTCGCGTTCGGCGCTACCGTATAGGTTTGCGAATGGACCGGGTGAGAAAGCACCAGGAGGAGCACAACCGCAAGGGCAGTTTTCAAAGATGCAGGCGTAACAATCAATAGATCACCGGGCTAGCTGATAGAGATTCAACGCATTGGATTCCGAAAACACCCCAGGCGTTGGCTCGCACACGCGCAACAGGCAAGCCGCTACACGAGCGTCTGTAAGAGAAAGAATGCATTTATTGTGCCAACTAGGTGCTAGTTTAGCGCAATGGAGCAGCAAGTGAACTCCAATTCTTAGTCATCCCGCTACCTATCCTGCGGGTTCCACGATCAGCCTCGATTCATGCCGACCCTGCCGCACCGCAGAGGCCCGAACCTCGCGGCGACAACGCAGGATTTCCATGGTGTAATGGAACACACGGAAACAGAGATAAAGTCGGCGCCCGCGCATGAATTTCGCTCGATTTTTACTCTGCGTTCGTGGTATGCATAAACTACCGCTCTGCATCGCGCCCGGGAAGTCAGCTCCTGATCAGCCAGTGCATCGGTGATTCTGAATGCGAGGCTTTTTGAGAGGTACCGTGAAGAGAACTGAGTCGGTTGCACCCGCTGCACCGCCGATACCCATGTACCTGATCATCATGGCGGCTTTCGCGATCCATCTGCCGCTTCTGATCAAGGAATTGCCCCTCGCCTCCTACGACGCGAATTTCCATATTTTTTTCGCTTCCCATTATGTGCACCATTGGTTCGATCCATGGAACGTGAAGTGGTTTGCCGGATTTTCTCAGACGACCTACCCCCCTCTGCCGCAACAATGGGTTGCACTCATCTCCCACGTTATCGGTCTTAACATGGCCTATATGGCCGTGCAGATGGCTGCCATCGTGCTCCTGGCGGTAGGCGTCTATCGGTTTTCCCTCCTCTGGGTCACTCCGCGCGCAGCGTCGTTTGCGGCACTTGCCAGCGTTTTCCTGGGATCGGAAAGTTTTCTCGTTTACTCCGCAGGGCAGTTGGCCACCACCTCCGCGGCTCCGATTTATCTGAATGCTTTGCCCTACCTGTTCCAGTGGGTGCGATATGGCAAGTGGCGGGCGTTTGTGAAAGCGAGCGTACTGTTCACCGCCGCTGCGGCAGCCCATCATGCGACGCTGATCTTCGGGTCATTTTTCTTTGCGGTCCCGGTGCTTGCCCTGGTGCTGCTCGACCGCGGGGACGATGAATCCGCGTCAACTTCCGGCGTTGTGGTCCGCACAGTGGCAATTGTCGTGTTTGTGTCCCTCGCGATCGCTATCGTGCTGCTTCCGTTCTGGATTTCGCTGATTCGTTATCCTGTCACCCAAACCCCGATTCCCCATGCCAGCCGTGCGAACTACATCTTGAGCCCGCAATGGGGAATGAATTATTTCGTTGTTCCCTACGGCGCATTGATTCTGGCGCTGCCGTTCCTGGTGGTGCGAGGTGCCATGGTTCCGCGCCTGCGACCGCTGCTGTTCGGCTTCTGGCTGGCCTTTCTGGTCGGCCTTGGCGGCACAACCCCCGTGGGCCGGATCCTGCTGGGGCGCGCATTTGAGGTGCTGACTTACGAGCGCTTCAGCTACTGGGCAACCCTGCTCGCGCTTCCAATCCTTGGTTCGATTACCGCCGACCTGGTAGATCGTTTTCGCACCCGGGCCATCATTCCGCTCTCGCTGCTGGCCGCCGGAACCTGTGCACTGGCGGTTTCATGGTCCACTTTTCATCCCGCCGACGCCGCAAATTTTGACGTGCAGCCCGTCGCGCAATGGCTGAACCGAGATGGACATTACAACTTCCGCTACGTCACCTTGGGCTTTGGCAACAAACTGTCTCGACTGGCGGTTCTGACCCGCGCCAACAGCGTCGATGGCGAGTCCAACTCCGCCCGCATGCTGCCGGAACTTACCAAGTATGGCGGCGGCGCGCTCACCAGCTCGAAGTATTATGTGAAGCCCGGACTGGACTCTCTGCGTGCGATGCTGCATCACGCGGACCATTACGGGCTCAAGTGGGTGATCGTTCGCGACTCCTATTACGACCCGCTGCTGCACTTCGCGGGATGGCGCCAGGTGGACAGTCTTGAAGACAAAACGATCACCATCTGGAGTAAGGACGGGGTGCCGCCTGCCGTGCCGATGAACTCGGCGCAAATGCCTCCTCACTGGCAGGGCGTACTTTGGGGTACATTGCCGTTCGGAAGCAGCATTCTCGCCATCCTCGTCCTGCTCATTCCAGAATCCCGGGATAGCGAGTGGGATGAGGATGACACCTCCGTCGAGCAGGCAAATCTTCTGTCGGGGAGAACGGTCTGATGGCAAAGGGAATTTTGATCGCGGTTTCGATCGGCATCGCGACCGTGCTGTTGATCGTCATCGGCACCATCTGGCCCATTTCCACTGCTGTATTTTTCGCCGGAGGACCCGGACTGGGGGGTTCTGCTTCCACTCCAATTGCCGCGGGAGAGCGCCTGGCCAATGAAATCCATCAGCATGCTCTGGCCAGAGCGTATTCCAGTCTCGGCAACAAGGCCCAGTTCACGGAGCGGGAGTTTGTCAGCGACCTGACCGGTTCCACTCTCAGTCTTCGAACCTACGCCACGCTCGACACCTATGATGTGCGACCGCTTCACGAGTCGGCGAATGAGGCGGATATTGCGCTGCGAATGCACTGGTCCACCGTAGTCGGTACGTTTGAGGACACTCGCGATCTGCATGTGGTAAAGAACGGAGATCACTGGGTGGTCGATTGGCCCCTGGTCAAAAAAACCGTAGTTCCACCGCAAGTGTTTGCGGTGAACTACCTGCGTTGGGACGTGATCTATCGCGGGGCCGGAGACGACTGGGGCTCGCAGGACGTGGACGCTCCTCATGTGCGCATCATCGATATGCATCCAGTCAACCGCGCGGAAGGTGTTGTCGTACTGGGCGAACTTCTGAATGAGGATGTCGTCCCAGCCTATGTCTCCGTACGTGCGACTTTGCTCGCCAAGAATGGGTCTGTTCTCGCCAGTGAAGACAGCTTTGACAAAATCTCTCACACGCTTCTGCCCAAGCAGGTCACGCCATTTCTGATTCGCTTTCCCAATGTGGACATTTCCCAGATCGCCAGCATTCGTATGGAGCCAATCTCCGTGCTGGTTTCCGCCTCGGCGGACCCTGTCATCGAGGTCCAGAATCAGAAGTTCAATGCGCCGCCCGCTGCATCCTTGAACGGACAGCTTTCCAATCAGAGCGGCCAGATCGTTAACATTGCCCACGTCCTGACCACGTTCTATGACAAGAATGGACAGCTGGTCTGGGTCGCCGGCCAATACATCGACCGCGCTCTTCGCCCGCAGACTCCGGTGAACTTCCATATTCCGGTTCCCGCGGATCTTGCGAAAAACATCACCAATGAGCGAACGGTAGTGGCCTCCTATCGCTCCGGGAGTTCCGATTGAGGATGAATTCCAGGTCCTTGCTGGGCGCACTTGTGCTTGGATTTGCCTCCATGTCGCTCGCGCAAAATGGTAGCCTCAGCCTGCCGCCAACCTTTGTTGCCGGAAGCGCTTTCTCGCTTCCAACCACTGGGAGCGGCAAGGCTGTCTTTTACATCGTCGGGCCAGGACAAGCGTTGCGGCGTGATGTTGACCTGGGCGAGCCTGCGTCCTTCCCCGCCGGAACTCTCTACAATGCCGGCCACTATGTTGCCATCCTGGCCTCTGCTGCCTCGACCGAAACCGGTCAGTTCGATGTTGTCCCTGCGGCCCAGCCGGAAAAAATCAGCTTTCTGGCCAAGCCTTCTCGCCTTCCGGTCGGGCTGCACAACGGCATCAGCGGTGCCGCCTACGTTTTCGACGCGTATCTCAATCTGATCCTGAAGCCCCTGCCCGTTTCGTTTGAATTGTCGAACCAATCCAGCACCGTCCAGGCCAGGACTGTGCCCACCCGGAACGGTGTGGCGTGGACAGAGATGGATTCCGCCACCAAGCAAGGCAGTGCCAAGTTCGTCGCCCGCGTCGGTGACGTTTCAAGCACGCGCGTCATCGCGGAAGTCCCCGGAGACCCGTGCCGCCTCGTGATGACGGCGCGGCCCGACGGGAAAAATGTAGAACTTCAGACAGCCCCTCTTCGCGACTGCGGAGGAAACCCCGTTCCGGACGGCACCATTGTTACCTTCACTGAAAGCTACAATGGCACGCAATCCACCGTGGATGCGCCGTTGAAGCAGGGGATCGCGAAGGTTGAAATGCCAGCCTACAACGGAGCAAGGATCTCGGTCGCCAGCGGGGTTGTAGCCGGAAATGAAATCCGGTGGAACGGACGATGATGCGGCGAACTCTCCTCATGACCTGTCTTTTGGCGATGCCGCTGGCACTTGCGGCGGAGCAGCCCTCCGTTCAGGTCGAGCCACCAAACTTACATGGTTCCCGGACGGTGGAGAGCCAGACGGGTGCTGCGGTGGTTCGCGATTACCTGGAATCCTGGCAGGCCTTTCGCACGGCCATGGACCAGAATCGTACCGATCTGCTGAGCCCGGACTTCGCCGGGACCGCGCTTGACAAGTTGACAGAGACAATCCACGAGCAAGCTGCCGTGGGAATTCACACTCGTTACAAGGATCGCGCGCACCACCTGCAGATTGTGTTCTATTCCCCGGAAGGCCTCTCTCTGCAGATGACCGATGACGCCGAATACGACATGGAAGTTGTAGATCACGACAAGGTCCTCACCACCCAGCACATGCACGCACGCTACTTGGTTGTGCTGACTCCAGCCGAGGCTAGGTGGCGAGTGCGCATCTTCCAGTCAGAGCCCGACTGATCCCGCAGACCACGTTACCCACACCCGCATTGCAGGTATGGGTAAATATTTGCCCACCTGTGGGAAACTGTTCCCCATATCCCTGGTTTGAGCCTCTGGGCTTGCATTGCCGCCTCCGCGAGGTGTGCACTTGTTTGCATCTACTCGGCAAGGCGGTTTCCTTCTCCTTCCTCGTGTGACTACCAGGTTACTTCAGTTCGGCATCTTAGCTGCATATCCCTTCTTGGCTGGAGGCTCCAATGAAGCTACTGCGCACCAGTTTTCTATGCCTTTGCGCATTTGCCGTAACGGTTTTTTTAGCAGGATGCGGCTTCAACAACCGCCCCAGCTCGAACTCAGGAGGCGGAAGCGGCAGTGCTAGCGGTAGCGGCGCTTCCAACAGCGCCTACGTGTATGTTGCAAGCGCAGCGAACGCCAGATCCGGACAAATCTTTGGGTTTCTGGCCGCTGCGGATGGGAGCCTCACTGCACTTACCGGTTCCCCGTACCCTGCCCCAGGGATCTCCAGTCTGGCGGCTACCAACTCCAATGTATTCGCCACAGTTTTGGGCTTGGACATCCAGAGCTACTCTATCGGACCGAACGGTGCGATTGCATTGGCAGCAACGACCAATGCGGAACAAAACGACTCCCCTCCGACGGAAGGTGGTCCCGTTTCTGTCTTTCTGGACAAAGATGGCCAGACTGTATATACGAACGATGCCTACGGATACCAGGGCAACAGTGCGTACCAGGCCTATTCCATTCAGCCGGCGGGAAGATTAAGTTTTCTTGGCATGTCCACGAACGACGATCCCCAGGACCAGCAGCTCTCCTTTACCGGCAACGACCAGTACGCGTACGGTTCCGACTGCCACATGTTCTCTCCCAACATCTACGGCTATGTCCGCAATGCCTCCGGGGAACTCACAGACCTTAACACGAACGCCAATTTACCGACACCGCCCAGCGGCATCGGCTACTGTCCCGAAGGCGCGGCTGTTGCCGGAAATCAGCCGTACCTGGTAATCGCGCTGCAAGGCTCCGCTTCCCCGTATGAGGCAGGATCCTGGCAGCTCGCGCTTTATTCCATTCAGGGTGACGGCACGCTCACCACGACCAGCACTCCAGCGAACATGCCGACCACCGCAGTGGGCCAGATCTATGACTACCGCTTCGATCCCACTGGAAACTACCTGGCGGTGGCAGGTGCTCTCGGAGTGCAACTGTACGCGCTTCGCAATGGCGCGCTCGCTCAGGTGAGCTTCCTGGCTCTGCGACAGGCCATCACTCAGGTCGGGTGGGACGCGGTCGGCCATCTGTATGCCATCAGCGGGCCTGCCGGGGTGCTCTTGCCCATTCAAGTGATGGACGGCGGTTCTTCCCTCCAGGCCGGCAATCCCGTTTCCCTGCCGCCTTACTTAAATGGCCTTGCGATCGCGCACACCACCTGCAGATAGTGTTTTATTCCCCGGAAGGTCTTTCTCTGCAGATGACCGACGACGCGGAATATGACATGGAAGTTGTCGATCACGACAAGGTTTTAACCACCCAGCACATGCACGCGCGCTATCTGGTCGTGCTGACTCCCGCCGAAGCGCGGTTGAGAGTGCGCATCTTCCAGGCGCAGCCCGCAGCCAACCCCGCAGACTGATAACGCTCTCTGGCCGGGGGGTTCCGTACCCACAGCGAGTCATTGATTCCGGGCGTGGGTAAATCTTTTCCAACCTGTGGGAAAAATGTTCTCCACGGTTCATTTGGACCGCTTCAATCCTGCAAATTCGACGGGACTGCAATCTGCAATCTTTTGCATATCCATGCAGAATTTGCAAAATATTTTTAGTTTGTTACCTGCGTGGTTACCCTCCTCCCGGCATCCGAGTTAAGGAGCTGTTCCCCTTGGAGGCCATCCATGAGATCACTTCGCCCAATCCTTTTGTGTACGTCCGCCTTAACTTTGACAACCCTTCTAGCTGGATGCGGCGCAGGAAGTCGGCCCAGCTTCGCGGGCAGTGGGAGTGGAAGTGGAATCGCCGCGCCCAGTTCGGCCACTACCCCGACCGTGACTTCCGTTGCCGTACAAGTCAACGGAACAGCACCCAACCGTCTGCAGGAAGTACAGTTCAGCGAGCCGATGAATCCGGCCACCATCAACACGCAGACCTTCCAGATCACAGATGCAAGCGGCAAGGCGGTTCCCGGCGTCGTCAGCTACGACGCCAATTATTATGTCGCCAGCTTCCAGCCCACTCCCGCCCTGAAGCCGAGCGCCAGCTATACGGCGACCATAACGACCGGAGTAGCTAGCGCCCAGGGCGCGCACCTGGCCAGCAACTACACATATGCCATCAAAACCCGCAAAATGACGGACAATTCGCCGACCTATGTGACAGCGACCAACCCGGGCATGGACGCGACCT
>DASSZI010000264.1:0-6192 GCA_035713565.1 Acidobacteriaceae bacterium
CTGGTCTCGGACAAACTGGCGCATCTGCCCAAAGCAGCGGCAGATTTTTCCGACGGCGCCAACTTCAGCGTTTTCCCCAAGGTACATGCACGGATCGTGTCCAAACAGAAAAAGTCTCTGGAGCAACTGCAGTTATGCCTCGGCGTACCTGCGCCTCCGGTGGACGACGAGGAGCGCTATACCGCCGCCCTGTTGAACATGATTCTGGGGGGCGGCATGAGTTCGCGTCTCTTCCAGAATGTGCGCGAGGAGCGCGGACTGGCTTATTCCATTTTTAGCGAGTTGAGTTCATTCCGGGACACCGGCTCTCTTTGCGTATACGCCGGCACGTCTGCGCAAAACGCTGAGAAGGTGATCCGGCTCACGGTCGAAGAGTTCCGCCGTCTAAAAGAGCAGCCGATCCCAGAAGAAGAGTTGCAGCGCGCCAAAGACCAATTGAAGGGTAATATCCTGCTGAGTCTTGAAAGCTCAGGTGCGTTGATGTCGAACCTGGCGCGGCAGGAAATGTATTTTCAGCGTTTTTACGCTGTGCCGGAGATTCTGGATCGAATCGCCGGAGTGAGCGGTGAAGACGTGATGAAAATGGCACGGCAGCTTTTCGTTCCAGAGTCCGTCGCGGTGGCCATGCTCGGCAACTTGAACGGGCTCAAAGTAACGCGCGAACACCTCGCCTGCTGATACATTGAATGTTGGTTTTCAGATGCGTGACCTTCGGAACCTATCGTATGTTTCCGGGGCATTCTCAAGGCAGGGTGTCATTCTATGAGCAAGATGGCTGATCGACAGACTCTTACCCCACGCGTACACGGCAGCGGATATGCTCGAGACCTCCGTCAATCTGGCTTCACGCTGATGGAGCTGTTGATCGTGATGTCGGTCATCCTTATTCTTATGGCTGTAGCGATTCCTAACTTTATGAACATGCGCAGCCAGGCGAATCAAACGTCGGCGATTGGGTCGCTGCGAGCCATCAGCAGCGCGGAAATTCAGTACCAGACGAATTATCCGGCCAACGGATTTGCATGCAATCTGGCACAGCTCGGTGGCGACGCCAAAAATGGACCGCCGAGTCCGCAAGCGGCGCAACTGCTTCCTCCCGATCTAGCTGGCGGCTACAAGAGCGGCTACAATTTCGCGCTGACCAACTGCACCAAGGTGACGGTGAACAATCAGGACGTTTACACGTCGTATGAGGCGACGGCGGTGCCTCAGGCGGTGGGTAAGACGGGGCATGTCGGCTATTGCATGGACCAGACCGGAGAAATCAAGGCCGATCCCGCCGGAGGAGTCAATTGCACACAGCCGATCCAGTAGTGGCGCATTGAGCGCTGGCGTGGGAAAGACAGCCCGTGCGCTTTCCATGCTGCTGTTTGTTCTGGGTGCCGGGATGCTGCTGTGCTGCCGCAGAAGTTTCGCTGCAACCGATCCGCAGACACCTGCAGAAGTCGCCCGTCGAGTGGACGCTCATTACAATCACCTGCGCAGCATGAGTGTTCACTTTACCGAAACCTTCCATGGGTTGGGAATGGAGCGGAGCGAGCGCGGCACGCTGCTGCTGGCCAAGCCGGGCCGCATGCGCTGGAATTACAGCGAGCCCGCAGGCAAGCTTTTTCTGCTGGACGGCAAGTATGCCTACTCCTATAATCCCGGAGATGCGCAGGCGGACCGCTACCGGGCGAAGCAGTTGGATGATATGCGTTCGCCGCTTCGATTTTTGCTGGGGCATACAAAGCTGCAGAAGGAACTCGCCAACTTAACGATGGCACCTCAGGGTGACAAGCTCCGTCTGAAGGGAAACCCAGTTGGAATGGAGCAGCAGATCGCCAATGTGGAATTGATCGTAGATAAGGACGGAGCGATCGACTCGATGAAATGGCAGGAGCCCAATGGATCGGTAACCGAATTCAAACTGCGCGGCGAACAGGACAATCCGTCGATCCCGGCGGGAACGTTTACCTTTCAGCCGCCTGCTGGAATCGTCGTAGTGGATGGAATGCCCCCAATCTAAGGTTTAGGTTGCGGCCGGAACGGGTTGCACTGCGAAGGGGCGTCCGATCGGCCTGAATCGACGAACTATGATGCAAGCGAAACGTTTCTGGCGGACCGCTCGCGCTGCCGGAATGAGTGCTTTGTTCCTGGCACCCATGCTTGCGCGCGCGCAGTGGCAAATGCAGTTCAGCGGCACGCATGTCAGCCTGCGGGGGATCCATGCCGTAGACGGAACCATCGCGTGGGCCAGCGGAGCGCATGGAACCGTAGTCCGCACCCGCGATGGCGGTCAGCATTGGCTGACCTGCAGTACCCCGCCCAACGCTGCCAGCCTGGACTTTCGAAGCGTATGGGCCTGGGATGCAAACCATGCGATGGTCCTTTCCAGCGGACCGGGCGCGCAATCGAAGCTTTATTCCACCCATGATGGGTGTCGTACCTGGCGAGTGGTTCTGACGAACCCAGATGAGGAAGGTTTTTGGGACGGGTTGCAGTTCGAAGGCTCTCGTTTTGGGGTCATCCTTGGCGATCCGGTACGGGGAAGCTTTACGATTTTTGCGACCTTTGACGGAGGAGTGCATTGGAATCGCCAGGTAGAGCCCTGCCTGCGGACCATGGACCTGCAGCAAGGCGCGTTTGCCGCGAGTAACCAGTCGCTTGCCATTCTTCCGTTGCCTGCCAAATCGCAGGATGCCTCGGCGAACTCCCACCGGATTTGGTTCGGCACGAGCGGAGGTTGGTTGTATCAATTCGAGCTTGCACCTGTCAGCCTGATCGGGACCAGCGGTGACGGCTGTTTGCATCAGCGGGTGCTGGGGCAGGGAAGTGCTCGCAATCCCGCTGCAGGAATCTTTGCTATCGCTTTTCGCGATGCGGAGAATGGAGTCGCTGCCGGGGGCGACTATACGAAATCCAGGGCTGCAGACCACACGGCGGCCTATACTCTAGACGGGAAAAACTGGCGGCCCGCGAAGCATATGCCTGGCGGCTATCGATCTTCCGTAGCCTGGGATGCAAGCGACGGGGTCTGGATAGCTGTAGGGCCGACCGGCAGCGACACCTCTAAGAATGGAAGTAACTGGCAGCCGCTGGGAAACGCAAATTGGAATGCTGTCAGCCTGCCGTTTGCTGTGGGGCCCAGGGGCAGGATTGGCAGGTTGATATCCTGGGGAGAGTTACGCGCCAACTTGGCAGCACCGGTCGCGCTTTCCCCAATGCACAGGAATCCGAACGCGAAGGGTCAATAGGCTTTGGCAGAATACATCGTCAAGATTGCGGACGAACGCGGGCACATTCAGGAAAACGTCCATTTAGCGAACTCTGCGGAGGAACTGCGCCACCGGTTCGCGCAGGCAGGGCAGTACGTCTACTGGGTCAAGCCAAAAGGACTTGTCGGGAAAGCAGGCGCAGGCAAACGCGTCAAGCTGGAACCATTTCTGATTTTCAATCAGCAGTTTCTTACGCTTATCCGCGCCGGCCTGCCGATACTGTCTTCCGTGGAGTTGCTTGCAAAGCGGCAGAAAGCACCGGCACTCCGCGCACAACTGGAAGATGTCGCGGTGCGGGTGCGTACCGGCCAATCGCTGTCAGAAGCTTTTGAGTCCCAGGGCGGCTTTCCGGTCATCTACACCACGTCCTTGCTGGCCGGCGAGCGCTCTGGAAATCTCGAAGAGGTGCTCAGCCGCTATTTATCTTTCCAGCGGGTCGCGCTTACCTTTCGCAAAAAGCTGATTGCGTCCCTCTTCTATCCCGTGCTGCTGGTGGTGATGGTGACATCACTGTTCATTTTTCTCATTAGCTTCGTCGTGCCACGCTTTGCCGCCTTATATGACCAGATCGGGACCAAGCTCCCGGCAATCACTGTCTTTATGCTGGCTCTGGGAAAAAATTTCCAGGCATATATGCCGTATCTGATTGTGGGAGTGATCGCGCTGGCGTTGGGGATTGTCCGGTGGGCGCGTACGGATGGCGGAGCGAATCGCATCGACAGCATCCGTATCGGAACGCCCATCTTCGGCAGTATATGGGTCAAATATCAGGTTGGTTTATTTGCCAGAACTCTTTCCACACTTCTGGCTGGGGGCTTGCCGCTGGTTCCGTCGCTGGAGACGGCTGCCAAATCGATTGGAAGCCGGCAATTGAGCAAGGCCGTGCTGCAGTCGGTGGGAAGCGTGCGGGAAGGCAAAGGCCTGGCGACCAGCCTGAAGAACACCAAAATTTTCCCCGAGCTTTCCATTGAAATGATCGAAGTGGGGGAGGCGACTGGAGCACTGCCGGGCATGTTGAATTCCGTCGCTGAATTTTTTGAGGAAGACGTGCAGACCGCGTTAACGGCTGCGCTTTCGCTTATCGAACCGGCCATCCTGATCGTTATGGGCGGCGTGGTTGTCACCATTTTAATTGCTCTCTATTTGCCAATCTTCAGCCTCGGCGCGGCCAGTTCCATGCAGCACTAAAGATTCCACGGAGAACCTCATGGCAGACATCGCAACCATCCCGAATGTGAAATCGCCGCTTGCTGATGAAATGGCGCAGGCGCGCATGCGTGCCGCTCGCTACCGCTGCGAGTTTGTGGACCTGAAGAATTTCCGGATCCAGCATGAACTGTTTCGCAGCGTTCCGGTCGACATTATGTTCCGCTACAACTTTGTTCCACTGGAGCAACTGGAGAACAAGCTCGTAATCGCAGTCAGCGATCCCAGCCGGTTGATGGTGCTGGACGAAATCTCCGGTCTTTTGGGACAGCGGGTTGTCGTCCGGGTGGCTACGCTGAGTCAGATAACGGACCTGTTGAAGAAAACAGAGCAGTCGCAGCGCGTCCTGGACGAAGCGACGGAAGGTCTGACCTTTGACGTGCTCTCCTCGGAGGACAATCCGGATGAAACGCTTTCCATTGAAAAACTCACGTCAGAGGAGGACATCAGCCCCATTATTCGGCTGGTGGACACCATGGTCTTTACTGCGCTGGAGCGTCGAGCCAGCGACATTCACCTGGAGACGTTCGACGACAGTCTGCTGGTAAAGTATCGAATTGACGGCGTTCTGCAGCACGCCATGGCCCCCATCGCCCGCGAGCACCATCAGACGATCCTTTCGCGTATCAAGGTCATGAGCGAATTGGATATTGCCGAGCGCCGTGTCCCGCAGGACGGCCGTTTTCGGGTTCGCTATAAAGGACGCCTCATCGACTTCCGTGTTTCCATCATGCCGACCGTGCATGGCGAAAATGCCGTCCTTCGCGTTCTTGATAAAGAATCGATGAGCGAGAAATTTAGCCAGCTCACATTGGATGTCGTGGGTTTTGCGGAAGAGGACCTGGTCCGGTTTCGACGTTATATACGCGAGCCGTACGGAATGGTGCTGGTAACGGGTCCGACAGGCTCTGGCAAAACTACCACCCTGTACGCCGCGCTGAATGAGATCAAGAGCGACGAGGACAAGATCATTACCATTGAAGACCCGGTGGAATATCAAATTCGTGGGATCACTCAGATTCCGGTCAACGAGAAAAAAGGGTTGACCTTTGCTCGCGGTCTCCGTTCCATTCTGCGCCACGATCCAGATAAGATTCTGGTAGGCGAAATTCGTGATCAGGAAACGGCACAGATTGCTATTAACTCCGCTCTTACCGGCCACCTCGTCTTTACGACCGTACACGCCAATAATGTTGTGGATGTACTGGGCCGATTCCTCAACATGGGAGTTGAACCCTACAATTTCGTCTCCGCATTGAACTGCATCCTGGCCCAGCGGCTTGTACGAATGATCTGCGAGGACTGCAAGAGGCCTGTGAAGTATGGCCCAGAGGTTCTGACAAATAGCGGTTTAGATGCCAAGGATTGGTCCGGATTTACCTTCTACGAAGGTGCAGGCTGCATCGAATGTGGCGGCACGGGATACCGCGGTAGAACTGCTATCCATGAACTGCTGGAATTAAACGACCGAATCCGGGAAATTATTCTGGAGAAAAAACCCGCGTCTGAAGTCCGCAAAGCAGCCCGGAATGAGGGAATGCAGTTTTTGCGGGAATCTGCTTTGCAGCGCGTGCGGCTGGGTCTGACTACGCTGAAGGAAATTAACAAGGTTACATTCATCGAGGCGGCAAGGTAAGCTAAAGCAAGATGCGCCTTTTTCCAACTTCACTGCACACAGCGGTGCGTCCACGACGGGCCTGCGAAATCGCGCCGGACGGAATCCTCGCCG
>DASSZI010000265.1:0-5006 GCA_035713565.1 Acidobacteriaceae bacterium
GTGCTTACGGGACGGCGGCCGTCTGATCTATGTCGGCGCCGGTTCGAGCGGACGGATTGCGGCGCTGGACGCTTCAGAGATCCCTCCGACCTACTCCACTTCGCCGCAGACGGTGCAATACATCATGGCGGGCGGACCCAAGGCGCTTGCCTCCGCAATGGAAGTGAACGAGGACTCACGCGAGCTGGGCCAGCGGGACATTGCTCGCCGACGCCCCACGCGCAAAGACATCGTCATTGGCATTTCCGCCAGCGGGCGTACCCCCTACGTGGTTGCAGCCGTGGAATATGCACGGGGTCGAGGGTCGAAAACGGCCGCGGTAACCTGCAACTACAATTCGGAGCTGTCGACAGTCGCGGACGTGACCATAGTGGCGGAAGTGGGACCGGAGGTCGTGCTCGGCTCCACGCGCATGAAGGCAGGCACCGCGCAGAAGATGATTCTGAACATGATCACCACGGGAGCAATGACGCGCCTGGGGTATGTGTATGAAAACCTGATGGTCAACGTACATATGAAGAACTCCAAGCTTGTCGAGCGCGGAATCCGGATCCTGACGCAGTCCTGCGGGGTGGATCACGAGACTGCGGTGCGCACGATCAAATCGGCCGGCAAAAGCGTTCCGATTGCTTTGGTCATGTTGAAGGCGAAAGTAGACAAGCAGGAAGCGGTGCGCCGTTTGACCAAGTCGGACGGGAACGTTCGCCGGGCTATTGAGGACACCACACTCGAGCTGTAAGTCAAAACGATCTACTTACCTTCACGAGCAAGCCAATTCATGGATAAATTCATCATTCGCGGCGGTACACCGCTCCAGGGGACGATTCGCATCAGCGGCGCCAAGAACTCTGCACTGCCGTGTATGGCGGCGGCGATTCTGACCGAAGATGAAGTCATTCTGGAAAACATTCCCGATGTCCGCGACATCGAGACCGAGCGCAAACTGCTCGCGTCGATGGGCGCGGAAGTCGAGCTGGGCTATGGCCGGGCGCACCATCGTACGCGCATACGGTGCGCGCTGCTGTCCGACCCCGTGGCAAAATACGAAATTGTTAAAACCATGCGGGCATCTTCTCTTGTGCTGGGGCCACTGGTGGCCCGCACAGGCCTGGCGCGCGTCGCAATGCCGGGCGGCTGCGCCATCGGCGGCCGACCGATCGATCTGCACATCCTAGGTTTGCAGGCCATGGGTGCGGAGATCAAGCAGGAGCATGGCTATCTGGAAGCGCGGGCCAGACGGCTCCACGGAGCTCATATAAAGTTCGAAAAGATCACCGTTACCGGAACAGAAGATCTCCTGATGGCTGCCGTTCTGGCCGAGGGCGAAACGGTGATGGAAAACTGCGCACGTGAACCCGAAGTGACCGATCTGGCCACACTGCTCATCGCCATGGGTGCACAGATTCAGGGAGCGGGAACTTCAACCCTGCGCGTTCAGGGGGTGGAGGGCTTGCATGGCACACGACACCGCATCAACCCGGATCGAATCGAGGCCGGCACGTTTCTGGTTGCGGGCGCGATTACTGGAGGAGACATTACGCTGACTGGCTGCAATCCGGAGCATCTTGGGTCCGTCATTGAAAAGTTGCGGGAGTGCGGCGTGCAATGCGATCTGACATCCGACAGCATTCGAGTACGACGTCCGGGAAGGCTGTCTGCATCCGATATCTCAACCGAAGAGTATCCCGGTTTCCCAACCGACATGCAGGCGCAATTCATGGCTTTGGCAACCCAGGCCGAAGGCGTCGCAACAATCACGGAAAACATATTTGAAAACCGGTTTATGCATGTGCAGGAGCTGGTCCGCATGGGCGCAAACATTCGCGTGGATGGCCGCACGGCCACGGTGCATGGGAAAACTCCCCTCTCGGCAGCGGCTGTGATGGCATCGGACCTGCGCGCCTCAGCATCGCTGGTGCTCGCTGCGCTTGTCGCGGAAGGCGAAACCATCATTGACCGCGTGTATCACATTGATCGCGGCTATGAGCGAATCGAAGAAAAGCTCCGCAGCGTGGGCGCAAGGATTCGCCGCATCGGGAACGTGTTCCGCGACAATGAAGAAGTTGCGGCGCAGGTCACCGCGTAGTCCCAATGCGCAAGCTTCTCGCTCCGATCCGCTTTCTTTTTCTTGCGTTGCGCAGCAACTGGCTGCATCCGTGGCGCAGCCCGTATCTGCGGTGGCGGATTGAGACGTACTCCGGCATTCCTGCAAATTCGATTGATGCACGCATCTTCTGGAGCTTTCTGTTCCAGGAGAAATTCCGCCTTCTGCACTTTCTCATCTGGACGGCGGAGATGAGTTCGTACCAACAAGGCAGATAGAGGAACGATTGTGATTCGATACGGCATCCTGGGATTTGGGCACCACGGAAGAAAGCGGCTTATCCCGGCCTTTGCGGGCGCGCGGACCTCGAAGCTTGACGGCATTTGGCGCAGAGATCTAGAAATGGCGCGGGAGAATGCCGCAGAATTCAACATTGCCCACGTTTTCCCTACTGCCGAAGAACTGTGCGCATCGCCCGACATTGACGCGGTGTTTGTAACGTCGCCCGATGCGCTGCACATGCGAGACACTCTGCTGGCTTTGAAACACCGCAAGCCGGTGCTCTGCGAAAAGCCGCTCGCGATGCATGCCAACGAAGCGCGAGAAATGCTGGCCGCCGCGCGGAGCGCCGGGGTGGCCTTCGGAGTGGCGCAGAATTTCCGGTATAACCGGAGCCTCAACCTAATTCGGCACTGGATCGAGGCAGGCAGGATTGGCAAGCCAGTTTTTGCTACCGCGCAGTTCTGTTTCCAGAGCGAGCGAAGCCCGCGCGCCTGGATCTATGACAAATCGCTCGCATACAGCGGTCCAATTGGCGATGTGGGGATTCACTGCCTGGACGCATTGCGGTACATTCTGCAGGACGATGTGGCCGCGGTCACGACGATTGCCCGAAGCGATCTGGATTCGAGCGAAATCGAGACGAGCGCTGCGCTTGCTCTGGCGTTTGCGAGTGGCGCTCTTGGATCGGTTTCGGTCAGCTTTCGCGCCGACTATCGCACTCTTGTCGAGGTCACCGGCGAACATGGCGCGATCCAGTCGGAAAACGGCCTCTCTGTGGATAGCTCTATCAATGTCCGCTTGTTGCAGGACGGCAAGGTTGTCGAGAGTCAGGAACTTTCCAACGGGGATGCGTACAGCCGGATGCTGGACGCCTTTAGCGAAACCATCGAAGGGACGGGCACGTACGCGGCGAGTGGAGAAGACGGTCTGAAGAATCAGCTCGCGCTGGATGCCGCCTATGCGAGCTGGCGTTCCGGACGGCAGGAAATCGTCACTTACTAAGGGTGCTTTTTAGCCTAATCTGCCGATCAAGACCGAGCGCGATTGCATGCTCATCCTCGCGCTTGCTTCGCATAATGATCGCAATGCTGCCGAGAACCAGCGCCGCTCCCACGAGCATCGTCCACGGAACCATCTCGTGCATGAAGACAGCACCTTCCGCCACGGCGATCAGCGGAACGACAAGCTGCAGGCTTGTGATCTGGTAGGGTTCGATTTGCTGCAGCAGCCAGTAATAGAGGGTGAAGCTCAATGCGCTGCTGAAGACGCTCAAAAACAGCAGAGCAATCATTGACTGCGTGCTCCACGCGGAGGCTCTTGCGCGTTCTGTAGCCATGCTCCCGACCCCCAGCCAGAGGCCACCTAGAAAGAACTGAATGGCGGTGCTGACAAACGGGTGGACCCCCCCGAGCCCCTCTTTTGCGTACACAGACGACCCGGCATACAGAAGAACCGCGAGCAGAACCCCTAAGGCGCCAAGCGCTTGCCAAAGCGACGTGGAGATTGCACCGGAAAGCACGAAACCAAGTCCGCCAAGGCCGACGATCATCGCCTGCCATGCATCACGGGGAACGCGGCGCGATTCCCTGTCCTGCGCCATCCAGGGGGTGAGGATTGCGGTGAACAGCGGCATCGCTCCAAAAATGAGTGCGGTCAAGCCGGAAGACAGGCGCTGCTCAGACCAGAAGGTCAGCGCGGAAGGCACTGCGATCATGGTAAGGCTAAGCAGGATGGCAGCATGCAGTCCGCGTCCGGTGGGCCAGGGGATCCGCTGAATTCGAATTACGATCAGCAGGATGACGGCCGCGAGAAGGAAACGCAGAGATGCGCTGCGCAGAGGCGGCACCGCCGTGACAAGAACGCGGATCGCCATCCAGGTACTGCCCCAGATCAGCGCGAGAACGACTACTGCGAAAATGACGCGTGGCTTCATGGAATGAAAAAAGCGGGCAGCATAAGCGATGCGGCCCGCTGAGCGAAATTTCAAAACTGCTGTTACCGGCGTCCGCCACCACCACCCGGACGTCCGCCACCACCACCGGGACGGCGACGACGGCGATTGTTATTTCCACCTGGTCCGCGTCCTCCGGGCGATTGCGGCGACCCGGCGGAGCGGCCTCCTTCCGGGCGATTGAAATTCTGCCCCTCGCCGGCGGAGTTCCCGTCATCGTCGGAATCGAAGTCGTCCCCGCTCTCCAGCACAATTGTGCTGCCGTTGGAGCTTGGCTGACGCTCGCCGGAGTGCTGCGAAGAAGCGGCAATGTCAGGCACATGTCCGCCCCCCTGATTGGGATCGGGAAGACCAAGTTTAATGCGCTGTTCCTTGAGAACTGCCTTGCGCGACAGCTTGATGCGGTTTCCTTCAATGCCCAGCACCTTCACCAGCACCTGATCGCCATCGTTCAACTCGTCCTTCACTTCGTGAACGCGATGCTCGGCAATCTCGCTGATGTGCAGCAGACCGTCGGTTCCAGGGAAGATTTCGACGAACGCGCCGAACTCCGCCAGCCGAACGACTTTGCCCAGGTAAACCTTGCCTACTTCCGGCACCGCTGTCAGGTTGCTGATGGTTTCAATGGCACGCTTCAGTCCGTCCGCATCGGAAGATGCAACGTTCACCTTGCCGGTGTCGTCCACGTCGATCTTGACGCCGGTCGCTTCGATGATTCCGCGAATCGTC
>DASSZI010000266.1:0-30312 GCA_035713565.1 Acidobacteriaceae bacterium
TGATGGCCACGAAAACGCGAGTCAAAGTTTCAGGGCCAGGTGCGGCTTTGCACTTGTCCCCGTAATCGTAATCGGGATCTCCGTCTTTGCTCCATGCCGCGCGAAGATTGGATCGATCGGTTTCATGAGCGCGCCTTTCCATCCTCCGACCATTCTGGAGACCGGGGCATCCATGCGGGCATCCCCTGCAAAATTGAATACTCTTCCGTCGAGCGTATAGGTTCCCGACAGATCGATTTCCGCGCCTGGGATGTTACAGACAAGCTGCGGCAGCGTCAGCTTTCTGTTGGCTACCAGAAACTCCCCATGCAAACCGGATGGAATCTTGGCGAGCGGATTCTCCTTTGAGATGACTGCTTGCGATAAACGCCGGGCATCGGCTGCACGCCCCTGACTGCGCAAGCTCAGTTCAACCAGCCGCTTCTGAATTTGCGGGTTGGTAAAAACAACATGGTCCGCGGTATACATACCCTGCAGCCGCAACTTCCGACTGACTGACTGCTTGCCCGCGGGTAAGTCAAAGTGCGTGCGCAGGCGCAGAGCACCAAATAGCATCGGAGGCTCTGTCTTCACCCCAAGGTACAGCAGGTCTTCTACCCTGCCATGGTCGATCTGAACCACAAGGTGAATGTTGTGTCCTTTTCTATGCTGCGCGTGAACCACATATCCTGTTGCTATCAGCTCCGTATGAAGTAACTGCGCATGAACAGGCTGCAGATAAGTGTTGCCATTCGTGCCGTTCACAATCGCGTGAAATTCGGTGTGCAGCTCCACCGGATGCCCGCTCACATTCAGGCTGAAGTTCGGCGTCTCCGTCGTCCCATCTACGGTTACCGCATCGAGCTTTCCGTTGAACCTCCCAGTAGAGGAAAGGGTCCCTTTGATTCCCTTTGTTGTGCTCAGGTCGGCGTGCGTGAATGAATACGTTCCATCGATCGGCGTGTTTCCCGGTTCCTCGTCTTCCCACGCTCCAAAGTTTCCCTCCGTCTGGATAATTCCGATCGGCCGGGGATTTACCAGATTCGCTCGAAAGTGCATTGCCTGGTGCCGTCCTGCACGCTGCAATGTCAACGTATCGATACGGAATTGCAACGGCTTCTTCTCTGCGTCTTCGGGCAAAATCAGCAGGAGTGCGCGTTGACACAAAATCCTGTCGACGATGATCTTGATGTTGGCGTGATTCTTTTGGGACTTCCGCATTGCAGCGCGGCGTGCCTTGGGCGGAACCCTCACCACCAGACCGTCTATTTCCGCTGAGCTGATACGCATTGGGGAACGGAACAGATCGAGAAGTTCAGCGTGAAAATGGAAGGAACCGATTGCGATCTGGGGCGGGAGGTTCGGGTAAAGAGTGGATTGGATCGTGAGATCTTTCCCCTCGACATCCAGACCGTGAGACACGGACACGTCGAAGTCTCCCAGATGCACCACACTTTGAAATCGCGTAGCGAGGGTTTGAACGATACGCGCGCGCAAAATCGGCTGGGCATGGTGGATAGCGTATTGAACCGCAATGCCGCATCCGACGATTACCAGTAATGAAACAATCAGAGCGACATAAAACTTTCGATTCTTCTTCGGTTCATTGGGACGACTGCCGGTATTTGCCTGCACTGCAACATCCTAGCCCAGAAAGAACCGCCCTGCACCAGAAAGAATCATCAATACAAGCAGAATGGCTCGCAGCGGCGAGCCATTCTGCTTTCAAAAGCAATGTTGTTCCGCTTACGCGGTCGTCATCGCGTTCCCTGCGGAGTCCACCAGCGCTGTGCCGATGTCGGCAGCAA
The DNA here is from genome assembly GCA_035713565.1 of Acidobacteriaceae bacterium. Lineage (GTDB taxonomy): Bacteria > Acidobacteriota > Terriglobia > Terriglobales > Acidobacteriaceae > JAKAAZ01. The sequence goes on from DASSZI010000266.1 coordinate 1,788, forward strand.
TCTTCTCCGCTGTGAATGCCTCAATGACATCGCCCACCTTAATGTCATTGAAATTAGCGATGCTGATGCCGCACTCCATTCCATTTCGAACATCGCTGACGTCGTCCTTGAATCGCTTGAGAGAAGCCAGCTTTCCTTTGTGAACCTGCACAGAATCGCGCAACACTCGAACTTCCGAATCGCGCCGGAACATACCGTCCGTCACGCGACAGCCGGCCACCGCTCCCACTTTAGGAATCCTGAAGACGTTGGCTACTTCAGCGCGCCCAAGATAATTTTCCTTGATTGTGGCTTCCAGGAGTCCCAGCATTGCTTTTCGCATTTCGTCCTGCAGTTCATAAATGATGGAATGCAGGCGAATGTCTACGCCTTCCTGTGCCGCCAGGTCCGCGGCTTTCCGCTCCGGTCGCACATTGAAGCCTATAACTATGGCATTCGATGCCGACGCGAGAAGAATGTCGCTTTCTGTAATCGCACCCACGCCCGTGTGGATCACCTTGACCCGGACCTTTTCCGTCGAAAGTCGCGGCATGGACTCGGCCAGGACCTCGACGGAGCCCTGCACGTCGCCCTTCAATATGATCGGCAATTCCTTGACGCCCGCCTGCTTGATCTGCTCGGCAAGCCCTTCAAGCGAAACACGCGAAGACTTCGCGAGTTGAGATTCGCGTTCTTTCATCTTGCGATATTGCGCGACGCTCTTGGCCTTATCTCGATCGGCGACCACGGTGAAGACATCGCCAGCATCCGGGATGCTCTCCAGTCCCAGGATCTCAACAGGAGTTGAAGGACCACCCTCGGCGATGGCACGTCCGCGATCGTCGAACATCGCGCGCACTTTGCCAAACGTGTTGCCTACCACAAAGGTATCGCCAAGACGCAAAGTTCCGTTTTGTACCAGTACGGTCGAGACAGCACCACGACCGCGATCCAGCTTGGACTCGATTACTGTGCCCAGTGCGGGGCGGTCTGGAGACGCCCGCAACGTTCCTACATCCGCAACCAGGCAGATCATTTCCAGTAACAGGTCGAGATTAATGTGCTTTTTAGCAGAAACCTCCACGAAGACTGTACTGCCGCCCCAGGCCTCGGGCACCAGTCCTCGGTCTCCGAGTTGCTGTTTCACTCGATCAGGCTGCGCACCAGGTTTGTCGATCTTATTGACCGCTACGATAATCGGCACGTTTGCCGCCCTGGCATGGTCGATCGCCTCTACGGTCTGAGGCATCACTCCATCATCGGCCGCTACAACGATCACAACGATGTCCGTGACCTTCGCTCCGCGAGCGCGCATACGAGTGAAGGCTTCGTGACCTGGCGTATCAAGAAAAACGATCTCGCGCCCAAAGGCTGGAGAATCTTCCTTACTGATCCGCACCTTGTAGGCTCCAATGTGCTGGGTGATTCCACCCGCCTCGCCGGCTGCCACTTCGGTTTCGCGAATTGCATCGAGCAGAGATGTCTTGCCGTGGTCGACGTGACCCATAATCGTCACCACTGGAGGACGTGTCACTTCCAGTTCGTTCGTCGTCTCCTGGGTTAACAGATTCTCGAGCGCCTCGTTCGCCATCTGATCTTCAAAGGTGATGACCGTAGCTTCCGCTCCGAACTGGCGTGAGACTTCTTTGATGAGTTCGGTATCGAGCGATTGGTTGACCGTGACAAACACGCCGCGCTGCAGCAGTGTGGCGATCAAGTCTTTGGCGCGAAGATCGAGCTTTTCTGCCAAATCCTTTACGCTCACGCCGTCGGTTACGGTAATGCTGCGGGTGATTGGCACCGGGCCACTGGGAACAACTGCTGCGCCAAGACGCGGCGCAACCATTCCCTTCATCGGACCCTCTTTAGATTTTTCGTAACGGTTATTTCCGCCACGACGCTGCTGGTGTCCTCGCGATGGACGATCCGCTGCTCCAGCAGGAGGCGGAGGCGCCATTCCTGGCGCGCCACCAACACCCGGACGCGGAGCACCGAATCCAGGTCGCGCTCCCATCCCTGGCCGAGCACCCGGCGTTCCGGTAGGATGCTGCCGGGTCGGATGCATGGGACGTCTCAGCCCGCCAGGGCCGGAACCTGGTCGCGCACCGAAAGAGGGTCCGCCAGCAGCATTTGCACTCCCGGAAGCTCCCGCACCTTGCGGCCGTGGACGCTCAAAGATTGGCTTGCCCCGTTGCATACCTCCCAGTGTTTGCGCCGCTCCGGGGTGCGCCTTGTAGACGGGCCGAGGGCCGGTCTGCGGCATGATCACGCGTTTCGCCGGCGCTGCCGGGACCGTGGAAACAGCAGTCGGCGCGACTTCGGAAACGGGTGCGTCAGGAACTGTCTGCGCCGGTGGAGCATTTAAAGACGAGGTGCTCTCAGCTTGGACCGGGGTGGAGGGTTCAGGCGTTGCTTCCGCCACGGGCAGAACAGGCGCAGGCGCAGGCGGAGCGTGAACGGGAGCTTTCGGTGTCACCGCTGCTGGAGCGACCACCACGGGCTTTTGCTCCGATAAGTTTGGTTTCACCGGCGCTTGGGCCGGGCTTGCCGCCGCTGCCCCGCTCCCCGTCTGCGGAGCTCGTACGATCACAGGTCCGGATGGCGCGCGGGATGCGATCGCCGGAGATGCCGGTGGCGCGGAGACGATTTGAGGAGCCTGTCGGGGCTGAGGAACAACCATCCTTCGCGGAGGAGGAGTTGGGGTACTCTGTGCAGCTGAAGTAGATTGAGGGGCAGATGGATTTGCTGGTGCGGGAGCCACCACGGCTTTCGGTTTGGTGCCGACCACTGGCTGCGTGGCTGTGCGGTTCTGCTCGACCGGCTTTGCTGGCGGCGGAGTTGCCCTGCGGTTCTCTTGTTCCTCTCTCCGCTGCTGAATCGCCCGCATAACGTCGCCGGGTCTGGAGATGTTCGAAAGGTCGATCTTGGGTTGCTGGCCGTTTCCCGCAGCTTTGGTGGAGTTCCCGGACGAATGCTTGCCGCCACGACGGAGCGCCGCTCGCACGCGCACGGCTTCGTCATCCTCCACGGAACTGGAGTGCGTTTTCTTTTCCGTCACGCCAACTTCCGGGAGAAGATCGAGAATCACTTTACTCTTTACTTCTAGCTCGCGCGCTAGATCGTTGATACGAACTTTGCTCATCCGCCTCTTTCGCCTTCCCAAACTTTAACTGCTCATCGTCAGCCTCATAGCTTGCGCCCGGTTGCGCATCTACTACCATTATCCGCTGAAAGCCTACGTGTCCGTCGACTATTCGCCCGGCCACCCAGGCTTCTGCCTCGAATTAAGGCTTTTCCTTCTCTTCCCATCGATCCAGCGAGGGCTCATGTGCGTTCGGAGCCTCAATGGAAACGGGAGAGTCCGCGTCCTCCGTCGCAGTCGCCTGCTTCAGAAAACTCTGCGAAAGATTTTCGCCCTCTTCACCCAGATCTTCCTCGCCCTGCTCCAGAGCTTCCTCGATTTCATTTCCACCCGCGCCGTAAGAACCCTGAGCAATCGCGTCTTCCGGTTCCAGGTTCGCCACCTCACCCGTCGAGTCAGGACCGGATTCGAGCCTCGCCTCGGAACCGCCCTGAGTGGACGCATCCTCTTCAGACGTAAGCGAAGCCTGGGGATTGATGCCCGCAGCCGCCTCGCGATCCATGGCAGCCTCATTCGCATCTTCTTCCGCCGAACTGGGGGCACCCATCGGGCCGGCATCCGCCTGCTTGTCGATCTCGGCAAAGTAGTGGCGAACCGCAGTTCCAATTTTTTCCAAGGTCTTTTCTCCTATCCCCGGAACTTCTTCAAGCTCCTCCGGAGTCATATCCGCCAGAGCTTCCACCGTGGTAATACCAGCCGCAACCAGCTTCTGAATGGTCGCTTCGCCCAATTCCGCAACCTGCTCGATCGGCGTGGTGACTGGACCAGCCATCGCCTGCATTTGTTGCTCGACTTCCTGACGTTTTTCTTCTTCGCTCTTGATATCGATCTTCCAGCCGAGCAGCTTCGCCGCGAGACGGACATTCTGACCTTTTTTGCCGATTGCAAGAGAAAGCTGGGTGTCATCGACAATCACTTCAATCTGCTTGTCACCCAGGTCTGCGATGCTGACACGGCTCACTTTAGCAGGCTGGAGAGCCTTCTCTGCAAACGTCGTGATTTCTTCGCTGAATTCAATGATGTCAATCTTTTCGCCGCGCAATTCCCTAATAATCGATTGCACACGCATTCCCTTCATACCGACGCACGCGCCGACCGGATCCACATCTTTATCGCGGGAGACAACAGCAATCTTTGTCCGCTCACCAGCTTCTCGGGCAATCGCCCGAATCTCGACCGTATTGTCGTAGATTTCCGGCACCTCACTTTGGAATAGGTTTTGCACCAGTTCCTTGGCCGCACGGGATACGATTACCTGAGGTCCACGGGCGTTTCGATCAACGCGAAGCAACACCACTCGGACCCTCTCGCCCACAGCAAACTGCTCCAGCCGGGATTGTTCCCGCTTTGGCATTTTTGCCTCGGCCTTGCCGATATCGAATACAACGTCCTGCCCTTCGATTCTCTTGACCGTGGCATTCAACACCTCGCCAACCCGGTGTGCGTATTCATTGAACACGGTATCGCGCTCGGCCTCGCGGACCTTCTGGAAGATGATCTGCTTGGCCATCTGCGCCGCGATGCGTCCAAGAACATCCGTAGGCTTGTAGTAGCGGAGTTCCGCGCCTGGTTCGACATCCGGCGCAATCGCTCGAGCATCTTCCAGCTTGATCTGGTTTAAGGGATCTTCCAAAAGCTCCGGCGTTTCCACCACCGTTTTGTACGCATAGGCGCGAATCTCACCAGATTCACGGTCAAGCTCACCGCGCATATTTTCCTGGGTTTTGTAATACTTGCGCGTTGCCAGAGCAATAGCATCTTCTACCGCGGTCACCACAATCTGCGGATCAATGCCTTTTTCTCGGCTTAAAATTTCTATCGTGTCGTAAAGAGGGCTTGCCATGTCTTCTCAGTTCGTCTCCGCTTGCGCGGGCCAATAGGGTTTATCGTTGATTCTGCTTGGAGCGCCACTCAGGACTGCATCTGCAAATCCACACAAAACAACGAATTGCGATTTCTATCAAATTTCCGGAACCAGATTGGCCTTCGATATATTCGATAGAGCAATCGATATCTTTGATTCTGGCTGCTTTTCAGCCTTGCTTTTCCGCTTGCCTGCAATGCTCAAATCCAGCTCCAGTACGTCCGCGCCAACCTGCGCGATACGTCCCTGCCAATGCGAATTGCCGTTGACCGGCTCAATCGTTCGCACTTTCACCAGGCTCCCCGCAAACCGCACGTAATCCCCGTGCTTATACAATCTTCGATCGAGCCCCGGAGACGAAACCTCCAGTGTGTATTCCTGCCCGGAAATCAGGTCTTCTACATCCAGAACCGTACCAAAGTCGTCACTGAAGGCCTGGCAATCTTCCACCGAAATGCCTGCCAACTGATCCACAGAAACGTGCTCCGGCAGTTTTAATCCTGCGGCCTGGTCCGGAACTGCAAGCTTAGCCCGAGTCTTTGCGTCCTTTTCAATGAAGATTCGAAGACACCGGTGCTTTGCTGCGCCTGCAAACTGAAGGTCGACGATCGCCAGTCCGTGAGATGCCGCCACGCGATCCGCCAACGCTTGAATTTTGTCGATTTCCACAGCCATCGGACGCACCCAAAGCGAGTTCAGACGCGAGTTCCGGGCAGTCCAGCTACCTCAAACAAAAAGTGGGCTTGCGCCCACTCATTTCTCCCGCCCCGGCCCGTTCTGCCATAGGCTGCCCAGGACAAACTCAGGACAAACTCATCTTCCCTAGAATACGCCTGTCGTCCTACTATTTCAAACCTGCACCCTGATCCGGTGACGTCAAGCTACATGTGTAAAAACGCAGAGGGTGCGTGATGTCCATTCCAGATTGAATCGTCGGAGCGGATGAGCAACCTGTACCTGGCTGCGAGTCTGATTCAACTCTGCCGCACCGCGCAGCGACGCGAAACGAATGGGTGACTTGAGTGGAGGAAGTCTACGCAAGTGCGGCTGCGGCCTAACCAACGGCGGCCGCCGGCCTGCCCGTTCTTGCCAGATCGATCACCATGCGCTCCAGCACCAGCATTTTATCCGGAGGAGAAGACCGAATTTCCAGGTCCGCACGCGCCACTCGCTCCAGCATGCGCATTAAGTCGCCGCGCGATTTATATCGACGCGCCTGCCGGATCAGGTCATCCACCGCAAACGGCGCCACGCGGAAGCCCGGCCATAGCGCCTGCCAGATGCCGCGCGAATCGCGCACATTCTTCTCCTGGATCACCAGCATCTGCCGGAACGTCCGCGCCAGCATGTGCAAGTGCCCGATCGCACCATCCTCGCCGCTCTCGCTCGCATTCAGCAGACCTTGCAGTAGCAGCAGCGCGCGGCCCGCCTCGTGCGCGGAAATTGCATCGGTCAACTCATATAACGAGCGCTGCTTGGCGGAGACGACCATCAACTCTACATCGGCCAGCGCAATCGTGCCTTTTTTGTCGACGAACAGCAGCAGCTTCTCCAGTTCAGACGCAATGCGCATCAGATCCCCGTGCAGCGCGTCAACCAACTCCCGGGCTGCATCCGTCTGTAACCGTACGCCACGCCTTTCCGCGGTTTCTACAGCCCATCCGATCGCATCTGGCTCTTCAGGCTGACTTAACTCGATGATGCCGCACCCGTCCCCCAGCGTTTCCCGAATGCGTTCATAGCGGTCCTTGTCCTGCATGTCCATCCGGCGCACGTCGCTCGGAATATGCAGATGGTCAGCGACAAAAACCAGCAGCGCCTGCGGATTCGGCAGCTTAAGATATTTATGAATTGCGGCGAACTCTTCTTTCTTTGCACCGCGCTGGTAGAGCAGCCGCACATTTCGCACAAAAATTACCTGAAACGGCGCCATCAGCGAAGGCGTACTGACCTGATCGAGAGCATCAAAGATCGTCGCCTCAGAAAGGTCGATCTCGCTGACGCAGTATTCACGAAATTCCGGATTGATCAGCGCGTCCAGAATTCTCTTCCGGCATTGCTGCTGCAGAAAGGCCTCGTCGCCCAGCAGGACGTACCCCGGCCGCCTGGCATCGCTGCGAACCTCCGCAAGGAGCCGGTCCATAGCCACGAAACCACCGCCGAGTTTTGTTTTCGCGTCTGCCATAGAGTTCAATGCAACCTAAAACGACTCCATCATATCGCTCACCAAGGATTGCGCGAAGTCATGCGCCATGCGATGGACCGCTGGACCATCTTCCTGAATAAAGCTGGTCAGGTCCGCCGTCTCCTGATACTGCGAACGAAAAAGGAAATGATCGTTCTTATACAGCTCTTTTCCGGCACCATCGGTCAGCAGCACACTCGCGGTCACGGTTACCAGGTAGCTGGACGACTGCCCCGTCTGCGAGTTGTAGGTCAGTGGCGTGTAAACCTCGGTCAGAATCGTCCCGTTCAGCGTAGCGGCTCCAGGATGGTGCGTTCCGCCTTCGATAACCCGGTCCCTGGTGCGGCTGGTTAACTGCTCGACCACCGCTTTCGTAAACGCGACCTCGGTGTGGTAATTGGTAACGTTGGTTTGAAAAATCGGCACGTCGATGGTCGTCACCGAAGCCGGAAGGTGCGTGGCCGTTCCCGCTGTGTGGTAGCCGCAGCCGGCAACGCACAGCACAAGCGCACACGAAAGAATGACAACAAGACGCATAGAAAAGAAGAGGCACTTCGATTGTACGATTGTCGCGGTTGCTGGGCGGGTCTCCCGATCTCTGTTCGGCGCCCTAGGTCCAATCGGGCTTCAGTTCCGGTGCGCGCTACACATTCAGGCGGTTCGCCGCTGCTACCCTTCCATACCACAGTCCGGAGTCTTTCACAGTACGCTTTTGGCTGCGGAAATCGACGTACGTCATTCCGTAACGCTGCGTATAGCCATCCGCCCATTCGAAATTATCTACCAGGCTCCACGCGTGGTAAGCCCGCACCCTGGCCCCTTCCGCAATCGCCCGAGGAAGTTCCGCCAGAATCTGGCGATGAAACATGATGCGCCGCGTGTCCGGCACGCGCCCATTCTCTTCGGGTGCATCCAGATAGCAGCAGCCGTTTTCTGTAATTTCGATGATCGGGTCGTTATATTCCCGCGATACCTGCATCACCAGATCATGGATGCCCGTCGGCCATATCTCCAGGCCGGCTTCGGTAAGCGGGCCCTCCGTCGGCATCTCCACATGCATTTGCGTCAACGGATCGCGACTGGCCGACCCTCCTTCTCCTTCCGTCTCGGTGCCGAAGTGGCCCGCCGCGCCGGGCTGGCACCCGCCGCTTGCCGCGGAAACGATGCGCCTCGTGTAGTAATGAAAACCGATCCAGTCCAGCGGCACTTTCATGATCTTGTCGTCGCCGGCCCTGTAGCCCATCGCTTCGTACGGCGTCCCGCCCACAAACGCCTTCGGATACTCGCCATGAATTGCGGTATTCAGAAAGTAGAGATTGTTCATCGCGTTGTACCGCGCCGTCGCCGCTCGATCTGCCTCGCTGTCGGTCTTAGGATAGGCAGGGGCCATGCCGTAGGCGCTCCCCACCGTGGCCTTCGACGACGCAGCTTTGATCGCGCGAAACGCCTCGCCCTGCGCTAGGTTGACGGTATGGGCCGCCTTCAGAAAATCGTTGAAATTGGCGCGGCCCGGAGGAAACACGCCGATCCCGTAGCCGAAGTAGGTGAACGTCCACGGCATATTGAAGGGGGCCCAGACAGTGATCCGATCGCCCAGGTGCTTCGCAAGGGTCCCCGCGAAGTCCGCATAGTAAGCCGCCAAGTCCCGATTCGGCCAGCCTCCCCGGTTCTCCAGTCCCTGCGGCAGGTCCCAATGATAGATCGTGCAGAAGGGACGAATGTCCGCTTCCAGCAGGGCGTCGGTCAAACGGCTGTAATGGTCGATGCCCTTTGCATTGACTGCGCCTCTCCCGCTCGGCTGAATGCGTGCCCACGAGGTCGAAAAACGATAGCTCTTCTGGTGCAATCGCTTCAAAATCGCAATGTCCTCTCGGTAGCGATGGTATTGGTCGCAGGCTACATCGCCGGTGGCCCCGCCCTTCACTTTCCCAACCGTGTGCGAAAAACGGTCCCAGATAGTTTCCCCTTTGCCGTCCTCAGCCCACGCGCCTTCCACCTGATACGACGCCGACGCCATTCCCCAAAGAAACCCATCGGGAAAGCGGGTGCCGTCGATTGCAGAAGCGGGGACCTCGCCCGGTACTGCCTGCCCATGCGAAGGCACGTTCTGGGCCGCGAGCCCCCGATTGGCAAGCAGTGCGCCACCTGCAGTCGCGAGCGTGTTCTTGACGAATTGCCGTCGGTCCATGTGCGTCCCCCTCCGCGAGACGGATCATAGAGTAAGCGACGCTTACCCGCGTGCGCCCCCTGCGTATTGTGATCGCGCTCGGGTCCATCAGTCCCGTTGCGCCACCGGATGTAACATCCGCGTATCGCAAGCTTCGCGACCCAGCCCTTCGCCGGGAAGACGATAGAGCAGCAAGCAGAGCAGCAGACAGGCAACGACGCCTAGGCCGCCATCGACCGCCAGGCTGCCCGCCACTCCACCCCTGGTATATCCCCAACCGTCCGCCAGCATCATGTAGGTGACGGGAACATTGGTAGCGGCCGTCAGAAATGTAAACGTAGTCGCAGCAAGGGGATTGTTCTTTCCTATGGTCTCAAAGGCAATCCCAACCTGGATGGAAAAAGCGACCGCCTGAAACAGGTATTCACCCAGCAGAGCCAGGGCAAACGTCCACGGCGCGTGAGGAAGCAGGATAAGAGCCAATGAGAAGAGGCAGCCAACCAAGCCATTTACCAGATAAAAATAGCGCAACGGCATTTTTCTGGCGAGAACCGGAAACAACAGGCACCCGATCAGACCGGGAAAGAACGCACCCGCGCCGCCAGCCAGGCCCACCACCCGCGCCGAGGCATGGAAATCCCCGCCGAGACCGCCAAGAATGTCCGGTAAAGCGAAAGAGCTGCAAGGAGAGATGAAAAGCACCAGCGCAAGAAGCACTTCCCGGCGGCGCAACAGAGCCAAAACCTCGCGGCTGAATTGTCCAAAGCTTTCAGCAGCCAGTCGCCGGTCGGGACCGGGTGCGGGAATGAAGAGGAAGATGGTAGCGGGCAGAAAAAGCATCGTACCCACCAAACCGGCCGCAAGACCCACCGGCAACTGGCGAACCAGTTCCCCGCCCACTATGGAAGCCACACCGATACCGCAAATAACGGCAATGTTGAGCCACGCGCTGAGCTTATTTTTGTCTTCATCGCGAGAGACCGTCGAAAGCCAGCCACCGAGCGCCGTACTGGAGAGCATCCCCGCCGCCACTCCCGCAACCAGCGCAATCTCCAACACGACGAGATGAAGCAGATTCAGGATTGAAACGACGCCGAGGACTGCTGCAAGTGCTGCGAAGGTAGTGGCATACCAGCGGCGGCTGAATCGGACATCGAGCATTGGACCCAGCAGAATGGATGAGAAATTCGAAGACATGGCCGCCGCCGTAATCCCGGCGATTCGAATCTCAGAGACGTGCCCCGCCGCCAGCAACTGCGGAATCACAAAAAAGATGATTCCTGTATTCAGACCCAGCGTGGCATTGGGAAGCCCCATCAGCCAGACCGGCGGCGTCTTGCGATAGGCGGTCACGCTCGCCTCCTGGGCCCTCATTCTAGAGCGGAACGGACGATTCTGTAGCCAAATTTGAATGTCATTCTCAGCCGCCCAACGAAAAGAGCAGCCAATATTGGCTGCTCTTTTCGTTCAATCCGTCGATCAGACTACGCTGGCGAAGGCTGCTCGCCGGCATACCCCGGAGCACGCCCGGTTCCCGGCTTGAGAACTTGCTGCACGCCTCCACCCGAACCACCATCATCCGGAGTGCGCATCGGCGGAAGGTCTTTGCCTGCAACCAGCAATTTCAATTCATCCGCATCAAGCGATTCGCGTTCGAGCAGGGCCTGCGCCATGCGATGCATCAGCGGCTTGTTGTTCTCAAGCAGCGAATGCGCCGCCTGGTAGCCGCTGTCCACCAGCATGCGGACCTCGGCATCGATCTGGCGCGCCGTTTCTTCGCTGAAGTCGCGATGCTGTGAAATCTCTCGGCCCAGAAAGATCTGCTCTTCCTTCTTGCCGAAGGTCAGGGGCCCCAATCGGCTCATGCCGAATTCGCAAACCATTTTGCGGGACAACTCCGTCGCCCGCTCGATGTCGTTGCCCGCGCCGGTCGTCAATTGGTTGAGGAAAATCTCTTCCGCACAACGGCCACCCATCAGGATGGCAAGCTGCGTTTCCAGGTAATTCTTACTCACCGTGTGTTGCTCATCTTCCGGCAACTGCATGGTCAGACCGAGCGCCATACCGCGCGGAATAATGGTGACCTTGTGCAGCGGATCGGCGTGGTCGCGCATAGCAGCCACAATCGCGTGGCCCGCTTCATGGTAGGCCGTCGTGCGCTTTTCCTCGTCCGTCAGCAGCATGGACTTGCGCTCCGCGCCCATGAGTACCTTGTCCTTGGCGGACTCGAAGTCGAACATCGTGACGACTTTACGATTGGCGCGTGCCGCGTTGATGGCCGCCTCATTCACCATGTTCGCCAGGTCTGCGCCCGTAAATCCAGGGGTACCACGGGCCAGGACGCGAAGCTGGACGTCTTCCGCCAGAGGAACTTTTTTGGCATGGACCATCAGCACTTCTTCGCGGCCACGAACGTCTGGACGACCTACGATCACCCGCCGGTCGAACCGGCCAGGGCGAAGCAGCGCCGGATCGAGTACATCGGGCCGGTTGGTGGAGGCGATCAAAATCACGCCATCATTCGACTCAAACCCGTCCATCTCCACCAAAAGTTGGTTCAGCGTCTGCTCGCGCTCATCGTGCCCACCGCCTAAACCGGCTCCGCGATGGCGGCCTACGGCATCGATTTCGTCAATAAAAATGATACACGGGGCATTCTTTTTCCCTTGCTCAAACAAGTCGCGCACGCGGCTTGCGCCCACGCCGACGAACATTTCCACGAAATCCGAGCCGGAGATGGAAAAGAAGGGCACGTTGGCTTCGCCAGCCACTGCACGCGCCAGCAGTGTTTTGCCTGTCCCCGGAGGCCCAACCAGCAGCACGCCCTTAGGAATTCTGCCGCCAAGCTTCTGGAATTTCGGCGCGTCGCGCAGAAATTCGATAATCTCTTTCAGTTCTTCCTTGGCCTCTTCCACGCCCGCAACATCTTTGAAGGTGACCTTTTTCTGCTGCATGGAGAGCAGCCGCGCCTTACTTTTGCCAAACGACATGGCTTTGTTGCCGCCGTTCTGCATCTGCCGCAGCATAAAGAACCATAGTGCGCCAAGCAGCAGAATGGGCGAAAGCTGGAGGAGAATATTGAACCAGGCGCTGCCCTGCGAATCTTTGATCGTGACACTTACCTGGTGGTCTTCCAACACCTTATACATGTCGGGATAGTTCGTCGGGACGGTGGTGTGGAACGCCTCCTTGCCAGTCCTATAGTGGCCGTGCACCTCGTTACTGACCACTGTCACATCAGAGACTTGACCTTGCTGGGCGTCTGTCAGGAATTTAGAGAAGGGGATCTCCTGATCCTTGCCCATGCCCGCGCCGCTTTGCACCACATGCCAAAGCACAATCAGGCAAGTCGCAATGATTACCCAGAAAACAACCGTTTTTACCGTAGAATTCACGAACTACCCTCTTTCCAACCTGGACCAATTACTACAATTCATTACGGATGCAATCGGGCTGCCAATCGACGGCAAGCCGATGTGGAATTTACCACGGCAGCTCGATACAGCGATAAGCCAGACTTCTCTTGGCCCGTAAACTCACTTTTTCTCTTGGCCTGTAAAGTCAGTTTTTCGTGAGAAGCTTTCTCTCTCTGCAGCATTAGACGCGCAAACCCGCTGCCCCGTCGCACAATTGAAAGCACCTTTTCCCTGGTACCAAGCCCGAGAACAGTGCGCACGTCGATTAGGCACTGCTGCTCCTGCGGCAATCTCCAGCCTTCCAGGCCCCGAATACGAAGCGCAATACGCTCATTTTACTCCCGGAATAGTAACGCGAAAGCGCTCTACCGCCACTCTAAAGTTTCTGGTTATCAAGAAGTCTATACGATAAATCGGCGGATCGTTCCTCCGTAATCTGCAAACGAGCGCTGTGGCCGCTTTCGGAACCCGCGTACGCTCCCTCCGCAAGCTCCACACCTCTCATCCATCGGATGCGTCCTTGCCACTCGATGACCGGCCAGGTACTCTTTTCTGCCCCGCGGATACCCATTCGCTCCAGAATCTCTTTCACTTTCTTTGGCTTCCTGGAGTGGCGCACCCAGACGCGATCTCCCGGCCTCCAAGCCCGAATGTGCGCAGGCTCAGCTCCTGGAGCGCCCGTGCACGAATCCCCTGCGGAGCCCGAACTGCCCTGGCTGCCAAGCAGGCTCGCTGTGTAACTAGCTCCGAAGGCAGGCGCTTCAGACTTCCCCGGGACCGGCAGGTCATAGGCGGGAAGCGAGTTGGATCCCGTGCCCTCCCGCTGGTTTTGTTGAGAATTCCCGCCCATCTTGTCCGTTGGCGCGGTCTCCTGCCGCTCGAACTGGAGTTCACGGGCGGAGCGCTCCACTTGGACGCCGCCCGGCAGGCTCAGCCGCTGGTGCCCACGGGCGCGACGTCCAAAGCTTCCGTCGTGCGCGGCCATCTCCAGCAGGCGCTCCGTAGCGGAAAAGTCCAGCGTTGCACCGCAGCGTTCTGCGGCAGCTCGCAAAACACGGCGCTGGAGCGGCACCGAAAGTGCCCGCAAACGTGAGATTTCCACAGCAAGTTGCACCAGGCCCGGAGCGGTACCGGTGCGACGGCCCCCGCCTCGCACCGGCTGCCCTTCCAGTACCAACTGGGGCAGCACACGCGTCAGCTCGGCCTTCCAGTGCTGCTCCTCACACCGGGCATTCGCCGCCACATGAGCGAGGATTTCCTCAATTTGCCCGTTGTAAGGACGCATTGCAGGAAGCAGCTCGTGGCGTATGCGGTTGCGCAGGTAGAGGGAGGACTCATTTGTTTCATCCTGGCGCCAAGGTTGGCCGAGAGAGCGCAGGTATGCCTCGATTTGCCATCGGCGCGAGGCCAGCAGCGGACGAACGATGCTCCCCCGAGGATTGCCCCCCTCAATCTGCACGCTGGGGTGAATGCCGCTCAACCCTTCCGTCCAGGCGCCCCGCAGGAGTTTCATCAATACCGTTTCGGCCTGATCGTCCAAACTATGTGCGGTCGCAATCTTGTCGGCGGCCCCCGACAGCAGCAAGTCCCGAAACACACCGTATCTCAAATTGCGTGCGGCTTCCTCGACGGATTCCTTATGTTCGGCCACTCGCCGAGGCGTATCGACAGAGGCGATTTCGCAGGGCAGATCGAACCGCTGCGCAAGCTCCCGGACAAAAGCCGCGTCGGCATCTCCCGCCTCTCCGCGCAACCCATGCTCCACGTGAACGACGCTGAGCACGATCCCGAGATCCTCGCTCTGCTCCAGCAGCAGCCGCAGCAGAGCTGTGGAATCTGCCCCACCGGAAACAGCAACGCAAACCCGGTCACCCGGAGAAAAAAGCTTCGCTTGCAACGGCAAAGCGTCCTCTGCCCGTCCTTTTCCACTCGGCTTCGAACTGGGTCGGCGTGCCATTCTGCTCTATGGTAGCGCCCGCGCCTGGTGACACTCGCCGACTGCTCGTATACTGGCCGCATGGTTATGGGCAGCAGCATCCACATGCGACAAGCTACACCGGAAGATGCATCCATCATTGCGCGCCATCGTCACCGCATGTTTGTCGATGCGGGCCGTGCAGACAACAGCGCACTTCGGCGCACGACAGACAAATTTGAATCCTGGGTAGCCCCGATGATGCGCGAAGGGAAATACATGGGATGGCTGGCACTCCATGACGGCAAAGTTGTCGCGGGAGCGGGCTTGATGATTATGGACTGGCCGCCGCATCCACTCGACCCGGAGCCACATCGCGGCTACCTGCTCAACGTCTACGTTGACCCTGAATTTCGCCGCAAGCGGCTGGCCAGCAACTTGATTGAGCTGGCTTTGGCAGAAGCCCGCCGCCGCCGCATTCGCGTCGTCTCCCTGCACGCGACAGAAGAAAGCCGCCGCATGTACGAAAGCAGCGGTTTCCGCCGGACCAATGAAATGTTCTACGTGGAGCCGGTTGAGGGTTAGGTGCCAATCCTCACGACGGTTGGGCACCGCTCACTTCGCAAGTTGCGAGGGAAAACCGATGGAAGCTGTCGCTTTCATGATGGCGGCTGGTGTAGTCTTTGCGTCGTCGAACTTTACCGCGAGCTCTCTTTTGGCGTACATCACATTGACTGCGGAGACTCCCGGTTGCTTCAGCAAAGTTTTCTTGATCGTGATGGGACATGTGGGACAGGTCATGCCGGGCACCTGAAGCGTGATCGACTTTGTGGCGGTCCACGCAGGACCTGCAAGGAGCATCCCAAGTGCAATTGATACCAGCTTGTGCTTCATGCAATCTCCCTGAAGTTTCTGTTTCAGTAAAACAGCGGGGCCACATACGGAAAGGCGAAAGCCACGGCAGCCAATCCGCACACCAGTCCGAAAACAACTTTTTGCAAGCGCTTCAGCTTCGGATTGGCGCAGGAAGCGCCGGACTCGCAAGCTGACGCGGGACGAAAAATACGCCAACGCGCAGACGCCAGTGCCAACAACGTGAACCCCAGAAGCCAGGGGCGATACGGTTCCAGCGCCGCCAGACTGCCGACCCAGGCCCCACTAAACCCCAGCAGCACCAGAACCAGAGGCCCCAGGCAGCAGGTGCTCGCCAGGATTGCCGCAATGCCGCCTGCGGCCAGCACTCCCAACCCGTTCGTCTCCTTCGCAATCACGTCTGTTCCGAACCTCCTCCGGCGCCAGGATTGGCTGCTTCCCGCAGCGCTTTGCGGATCATTTCTACCGGCGGAACTCCCGACCTGCGGCCACCATCCAGATAGGTGCGGCAACCAAAGCCGGCCTGCTGCCCCACTCGCGCATCCTCTTCAATATCCCCTCCATTGATCCGCACTGAAGGGGATCCCAGGAACCCTGTGGCATGCGCCATATTCTCGTCCTGCACCTCGATTTCTTCGAGAATGTAGGTGATTCCTTCCGCAGTCAACGCCCGCCGCACCTGCTCAACCGTATCGTGATAGTGGGGACACCCTTGAAAATACAGCACCTCAATCTTCATCTCGTCTTGTCTCTTGTTTCGCAGTGTGTCACGGCTACTGGCCCAAAACACTCCTTCTGATCTTTTTGGCTCTCCTTCACTGTACGGCGTTTCCATTGCTCCGGTATACTCCTCTGTTCATGCAGGTTTTTGTCATTATCCCCGCAGCCGGCCTCGGCACTCGTATGGCGCAGCAAGGCGCAGCAGCGCACGCTCCCAAACAGTTTCTGGAATTGGGCGGCAAGCCGGTGCTGACCATCACTCTCCATAAGTTTCTACAGGTCTCCCGTGTGCACCGCATCCTGATCGCGGTTCGACAGAACGAAAAAGAGCGGGTCCAGGCGCAATTGCAACAGCACGGCTGGAACGCTCGCATCGCCGTTGTGGAAGGCGGAGATACGCGACAGGAATCGGTCTGCAAAGCGCTGCGTCACCTGGATGCTGCAGACGACGATATCGTCCTGATCCATGACGCGGTGCGGCCTTTGATCGACTCCGCGACCATTGAACGCACGATCGATTCCGTAGAGCGCCATCAGGCAGCGATCGTAGCCGTGCCTGCGGTAGACACTATCAAGCAGGTTGAGCGCACTGCTGCCGGGGCGATCATCACGTCCACAATTCCACGGCAGCATATAGTACAGGCTCAAACACCCCAGGGTTTTCGATGTGGCTTGTTGCGCCGCGCTGTGGAAGAGGCGGAGGCGGACGGGTTTATCGGAACCGATGAAGCCTCTCTGGTCGAGCGGCTGGGCCATGAAGTGGCTGTGGTTCCGGGGTCGCCGAAAAACTTCAAAATCACGCAACCCGGCGATCTCGCGCTCGCCGAGTTCTATCTGCAACAGGAATAGACGCAAGCTTCTCCCGAAAGCGTGTATTCTGCAACTTTGCGGAACCGTTCCGCTTTTTCAGAATCACACTACACAGGCAAGGAAGCACGAAGAGCACACCATGAGAATCGGTTACGGCTGGGATTCCCACGCATTTCAGGCAGGCGTTCCGCTCATCCTTGGCGGTCTTCCGTTCGACCATCCTCAAGGGCTGGCGGGCCACTCTGACGGTGACGTATTGTTGCATGCACTCACCGACGCCCTGCTGGGCGCAGTTGCCGCCGGCGATATCGGAACCTTTTTCCCACCCGGCGACCCTCGCTGGAAAAATGCGGACTCTGCTCTGTTCCTGCAGACTGCATTGGAAGAGGTTGAGCATGCGGGATACAAAATTGCCAACGTCGACACGACGCTGATTCTGGCTACCCCGAAAATCGGCCCTGTGGCGGAAAAGCTGCGGGAAAGGTTAGCGGAACTGCTCGCCATTGATCCCGGATGCGTAGGCATTAAGGCCAAAACGCCGGAAGGACTGCATCAGGACGATGTCGCTATCGCTCATGCAGTGGTTCTTCTGGAGAAGCTTGAGGACGGCGGCACACTGGAACAAATGGCCGCCGTAGCAGAACCGCAGAAACAGATGGACGATGTCGTCCGCAAACTGGTGGATCGTACCAGCACGGAACCGGCACGTAAGCCGGTCTTTAATACCGACGACATTACCTGACCTCCCCATGAATGGCCAGTCGCCGCTTGCTCATTGAGCGACTACTGGCACCCATGCATCCGTGGTGTCCCACCGGATGTGCAGTTGCGTGCTGGCTCCATGAGTATCCTCGAAGCTGATGCTCATTTTTTCCTGCGGATGCTGGAGCGTGCTTTTGGCCATGTCTACGCGCGCCAGATCACGAGAGCCATCGTAGCTCAGACCCCATTGGCCAGTCTGTTTATTGATGATCAGCTTCCAGGTTTTCTGGGAAGGAATCGAGAACAAGGTATAGGAACCGGCCGGCACGTTCGCCGTGCCAATCTTCAGATTCACATCTGTCTTCAAGAGCGTCGCCGGATTCGCACCAGTTCGCCAGACCTTGTCATAAGGCACCAGTCCGCCGAAGATTTTGCGTCCCCGCATGGAAGGCGAGTTGTAGTGCACGCTGACCTGCTTGCCGTTCAACAGGACGGACGCGTCCGCAGGCGGACTGGCCATCGGCTTTTTGGCACCGTTTCCGGACATCTGCGCAAATCCCACCGGCAATAGCGCGACGCCTGCCAGCACTGCAAGTACACCTGAAGTCAATTTCATTTCTATCTCCCCCGAAGTTGCCACTCCAGTTTCCGGCTGGGTGGGCCGGTTGTCAAAAGGGCTTGGGACGTTCCGCTATACTTGCCTGTCTGCCCAATCTGCCTTTTGGAGTGTCCATGAAAATCCGCTACCTGCCTCTACTGGCTGGCGGCAGCATCGCCCTTCTGACGGCGGCAATCTGGCACATTGCTCATGTCAGCGCCGCGGAAGCCAGCCCTGCAGCCTCCAGCAACCAGCAAGCGACAGCGGACTGGCATCGTCTGGTGGACCAATATTTCGACCAGGTTTATCTTCCCTGCAATCCGACCGCCGGAACCAGCGCGGGCTTGCACCAATATGACGACAGGCTGGAGAACTACTCGCGCGCCAGTCTCGACCAGCAGATTCGTGACTTGCACGCCTACGGAGCAAAGGTTGCCGCTTTTCCGGCTTCAAAACTAAGCGCATGGGATGCGGGCGACCGTGCTTTTCTTCTGGGCAATATACGAAGCCAGCTACTTACTCTGGAGAAGATTCGACCCTGGCAGAAAAATCCGGACTGGTATTCCAGTGGGCTCACCAACAGTGCGTTCACAATCATTGAACGCAACTATGCACCCTCTGATGTGCGCCTGAAAGCGCTGATTGCCCGTGAACAGCAGATGCCGGCCATGCTGCAGGCGGCGCGGACAAATCTCGAGAATCCTCCGAAAATCTACACCCAGATAGCCCTTGAGCAACTTCCCGGCATCGTAAGTTTCTTCCAGAAGGACATTCCGGCCGCGTTCTCCGGTGTCCAAGATCGCGCGCTTCTGGCGCAGTTTCATTCCTCCAATGAGGGCGTTGTACGCGCGTTGACCGCGTATCAGCAATGGCTGCAGACGGCACTTCTCCCGCGTTCCAATGGTGATTTCCGGATAGGCGCGGAGAACTTCAGCGCCAAGCTCCAAGATGATGAGATGATCGACATTCCGCTCGAGCGGCTGCTGCAGATTGCCAACGCCGACCTGCATAAAAACCAGGAAGAGTTCCGGCGAGTCGCCCAAGAGATAGATCCGGACAAAACCCCTATGGAGATGCTGGCGAGCCTGCAGGCGGACCATCCGGCCCCGGACCAATTGCTGAACAAATTCCAGCTCACCTTCAACAACCTGATTCAATTCATCCGCACCAAGAACATCGTGACCATCGCGTCAGACGTGCAACCCACGCTGGAAAACACTCCGCCGTTCATGCGTGCCACAACATTTGCATCCATGGACTCCCCAGGCGCGTATGAGCAAGGCTCGCACAAGGCTTACTTCAATGTGACCGTGCCGAGCCCGAATGAAAGTCCACAGCAGATTGCGGAAAGCATGGCCGCCTTCAACATAGGTACGATCGTAAGCACCTCCATTCACGAGGCCTATCCGGGTCACTACGTACAGTTTCTCTTTATGCCGCAGGTCCACTCGCGGGTGCGCAAGATGCTCTATGCTTCCAGCGTTGTGGAAGGCTGGGCGCACTATTGCGAGCAGATGATGCTGGATGAGGGCTATGGCCAGCCCGGCTGGGGGGCGAAAGATGCACGGGAGGCGAAATTGATCCGGCTGGGGCAATTGGATGACGCGCTGCTGCGCGATGCACGGTTCATTGTCGGCATTCAAATGCATGCCGGCCAAATGACCGTGGACCAGGCGGTCGATTTCTTCGAAAAGCAAGGCTATCAGACCCGCGCCAACGGATTGGTGGAGGCCAAGCGCGGCACCGCCGACCCCACGTACCTTTATTACACCCTCGGCAAACTGATGATCGTAAAGCTTCGCCATGACCTGCAGCAGAAAGAAGGAGCGGCATTCTCGCTGCGGAAATTTCACGACGATTTCCTGCGCCAGGGCGGTGTGCCTGTTCCCCTCGTCCGGCGTGCCCTGCTGCACAACGACTCGCCTGTACTGTAAGCTGGAGAGCCGAATACAACAATGCGTTAGCTCCTGCCATCCCATTGTGTTGCTTAAGCGAGCGCAGCGAACCATGCTGCGCACCGCATGATTTGAACGGAGAGAACCTTTACAATGTCGAAACCGAAAATCCGCAAGGCCGTCTTCCCTGCAGCAGGATTGGGCACGCGCTTTTTGCCCGCTACCAAGGCCATTCCCAAGGAAATGCTTCCTGTCGTCGACAAGCCCATCATCCAGTATGGAGTGGAGGAGGCGATCGCCGCCGGCTGCGAACAGATCATCATCGTTACTGGTCGTGGCAAAACCGTCATCGAAGACCACTTCGACATCAGCGTAGAACTGGAAAGCCAGCTTGAATCGCGCGGCAAGACCGAGTTGCTTGCCATGGCGCGCCACATCTCAAACCTTGGCCGCGTGGCTTACATCCGGCAGAAGGAAGCCATGGGCCTGGGCCATGCCGTTTTGATGGCTCGCGATCTGGTCGGCGACGAGCCGTTTGCGGTCATTCTGCCCGATGACGTAATCGATGCTCCGGCACCATGCCTGAAGCAGATGATTGACGTTTTTGAGGACGTGCAGTGTTCCATTCTCGCCACCCAGGTGGTGGAAGGACCGGGGATCTCCGCCTATGGCGTGATTGATGGCCAGCCGATGGCAAGCAACCGGCGAGTGCTGGAGGTCCGCGGACTGGTGGAGAAACCGAAGCCGGACGCTGCACCCTCCAAAAACGCCATCATTGGGCGTTACATTCTGACCCCAAGAATTTTCGAACTTCTGGAGAAAACTCCATTGGGCGCGGGTGGAGAGCTACAGTTGACCGACGGCATCAAGGCGCTGCTGGAGCATGAAAAGGTCTGCGGCTATAGTTTTGAGGGCACCCGCTACGATGCCGGCGATAAGCTTGGCTTTCTGAAGGCGACTGTCGAATTTGCATTGCAACGCGACGATCTGGGCGAAGCCTTCCGGCAATGGCTGCATGACTTGCCGGCCCTGCACAGTTGATGAATTCAGCCCCGGCTGATCCGCTGACGCAGATGATCATACTGATTCGGTGCCCACATGGGGTACGGAATCCCAGCCAGGCGGTTAATAAGGAACGCCTGCAATACGAGCAGGAGGACGGCAATTTCGATAGTCAGCAGATGCAACGGCTGGGAAATGATACCGAGGGATACGATCAGCGTCGTCGCACCGGCCGGGGGGTGGCTCACACGAAAAAGCACCATTGCAGCCCCCGTGACGGAGAGTGAAATTGCTGCAGCGAGGATGCGTGGCCAATAAATTCCAGGGTGCATACCGACGGTAGAAGCTAGTCCTCCGGAGACGGATGCGCCCGTCAAATGCAGGGCTGCATAGCCGCAGATCAGCCCGATGGCATGCCCTAAAATGGCGTTCCGCGGGCTGGAAGCATCCACCAGTGGCGAGAAAAAAAGAAGATAAGCTGTTGGTCCTACAGACGGAAAGACAAACGGGTTCCGGGTGACGAACGCCAGCAGCGCCAAAATCCCTATCGTCAGAAATCCGTTGACGAGCACGTAGAGCGCTTGAACGGCACGGGGCGGGAAGCGCTTAAGAAGCCAGTGAAGCCGAAGCTTCTGCAGCAATTGAGCAATATGTTCATAGCCTTCGTGCTCGGCGCTTTGACTAAAATCCACACCCGGCCACGCCGGACGGCTTCGCTTTGTGTCCTCTGATCTGCGCCGCATTTCACTATTCTCAATCTGTTGAGATGCGTTGGCTACCCAGCTGCTCCCAGGCTTCCAGTGTGACAAATTCGCAGGTCTCGCCACGCCGGACAACTTCGTTGCGCCAGTAAGGGATCATGTGCGCTGTCGCAGCGACCGTGTGACTGCGATCCTGCCCGATGCCCTGTTGTCCTCCATCGTGCAGCAATACGTTGGTTCCGAAGCCGCGGGTCCGGTTTTTCTGATAGCTTCGCAGCACATTTTGCACAACCGTTTGCGAAGTCGTCGGCTTCCAGTCGTAGCCCATCGCATTCCACATTACCGGCGTCAGGCCAAGCTCGCGCGCAGTGCGCAGAACGTCCGGCCTTCGCCCGCCATGGGGAGGACGAAACCATTGCACCGGCTGACCCAGAGCATCCTCAATCGCCCTGTTGCAGTCCTGCAGTTCCTGCCGAACCGCGCGTGGGGAGCGCACCGGCAGCAGAGGGTGCGTCATTGTGTGATTGCCGATCAGGTGCCCGGCAGCGGCAAGCGCACGAACCAAATCCGGCCGCTGGCGGACGAATCGCCCGATTAGGAAGAACGTTGCGCGAACGTTGTGCTTTGCAAGGATATCCAGCAGCTGCATCGTGTACGGATCGTTCGGGCCATCGTCGAAGGTCAGCGCAATCTGGTGCGGATTTCTTCCGGCAACTACGCAGTTTCCAAAAATCTGCGATTTCGGCCACATCGCAGCATAGGCGTAGGCACCTGCGGCGAGAACTGCCGCCGCGCCGGCGGCCAGGGAGGTTCCAGGAATCGACGCTGAACGAGCCATTCCTTCGAGTCTACCGGAGCTACCTCACTGTGGGCACCGGACGACGGCCAGCGCAGGCTTCTTCCCGCTCATACCGGAATCCGCTATCCTCTACTTGTTCCCCAGCCGTACACTTCAATCGTAGGCAATCAAGCAACTTTGTACACTTGTCCGACCGCTGCCCGGTTGCTTTGGAACATGATGCAGAGACAGATCCACCGAGCGGTCCCGTTTCACCCGGAATTTCTCCGGGTGATCCTCGTTCTTCTTGTTGCAGTTCTCTGCTGCCCTGCGCGGCTGGATCCGCAAACTGTCCCGATGCAATCGGCCACGTCCTCGCCGCACAGCGAATACTCGAACAAAATTCGCCAAAGTTATAGTTTCCCATTTGGCAAAGACGTGCTCGCTGCTCCAGGGAATGCATCGATCGAGGGCAACGATTTCGTTGAACCGGGCGCTTTCCCAACGGCCGCTTACTGCGCGCATTGCCATCAGGAAGCGTATCGTCAATGGCGTCAGGCACTCCATTCCAACTCCTTTCGGACGCCTTTCTATCGCACCAGCGTCAACCTGCTGATGAACACCAAGGGCACCGAATTCGCCCGGCACTGCGACAGTTGTCATAATCCGATCGGCGTCTTTGCAGGAGCTCTGACACCAAATTCGCACGTCGACCGCGCGTTCGACGAAGACGGTGTTACCTGCATGACCTGCCACTCCATCCAGAGCCTGAAGTCAACCAGCGGCAATGGCGCGTATGTCATGGGTATTCCATCCGTGATGGTCAATGCGGAAGGGAAAAGAATTCCCGGTGAAGTCCCCTATTACCGGATCATGAATCACCCGGAACGGCACTCCGCTGCAGTGATGAAAGACATTTACCGCCAGCCGGAGTTTTGCGCGGCATGCCACAAAGCGAGCTTGCCCCATTCTCTCAACGATTACAAGTTCATCCGGGCCTTCACCGTCTACGATGAGTGGCAGACCTCCAAATTTTCGCAGCGCAATCCCCTGACCTTCTACCAGGCGGACTATGCCACATGCCAGAGCTGCCACATGCCCCGGCACCGTCTGACAGTGTCGGACTACGGAGCGAAGCAAGGTACCTTCGCATCCCACAGGTGGCTGGCGGGCAATACAGCAGTCCCGTTTTACTATCGCTTCGACACGCAGTTGCAGAAGACAATTGATTTCCTTCGCTCGGGCAATTATCTGAACGTGGATCTCTTTGCGCTCAAACTGGATAATTCTCTGGTCGCGCCCTTAGGTACAAAGCCCTTCCGTCTGGAACCGAAGGAAATCGTAGAGGTTCGTGTCGTCATTCAAAACAAAAACATCGGCCACTCGCTCGTCCCAGAGGTGCGAGACCTGTATGAGGCATGGGTTGAGTTTCTCGTCCAGGACGCCTCCGGCAAAGAGATTGATCACAGCGGATTTATCAAACCTGACGGGATGCTTGACCAGCGCGCACACAGCTTTACCAACCGTCCGGTGGACATCTACGGAGACTTCGTAGACAACCATGAGGTGTGGACGATCCACTCCGTGGCCTATGACAACACCATCCAATCGGGCAGGTCAGCGCTGGTGCGCTACCAATTCCAGGTTCCGCCCGACGTAAAAGGTCCGTTAACGGTAACAGCTCGCGTCAATTATCGCCATCTACGGCAAAGTTATCTCAACAACGTATTTGGCCCGGATCATCCCGCATACCCCGTGGTGCAGATGGCCTCGCGCACTCAAACCTTCGCAATTGGAGAGAATGCGCCAACTCCGCCAAAGCCTGGCGATAATCCGGAGTGGATGCGATGGAACAATTACGGGATTGGGCTGATGGACGAGCAGCAATACGCTGAGGCGATTCAGGCGTTTCAGCAGGTAGTCAGGCTTCGTCCGGATTACGCGGACGGCTACACGAATATCGCGCTGACCAATCTCCAGTGGGAGAAATACGGCGCCGCGCGCCCTGACCTCGAAAAGGCTCTCGCCCTGAGTCCTGAGAATGCTCGTGCCCTTTATTATCTGGCAATCATCGAGAAGCGTTCCGGACACCCGGCTGCCGAGCTGGCTGACTTGCAGCAGGTGATCACCCAGTATCCGCAGGCACGTGACCCTCGGCGAGAGCTTGGCGTCTACTATATGCAGCAGCATCAGTATCAAGAGGCGTTGACGCAGTTCAAAACACTGCAGGCGATCGACCCGGACGACGTGGCTGCGCACTACAACCTTTCTCTTCTTTACAGGCGCATGGGCCTTAAGGACAAAGCCGCCGAGCAGGCCGCGCTTTACGCCTCCAAGGTGGTGGATCCCCGGGCGCCAACCTATTCGCTCGATTACTTGCGTAGTCATCCGGAGATCGGCCCGGAAAGCAATCTCTGGCATCTCCATACGGACCTGGCTCAACCTGCAAAGCCTGTTCCTCGGCCGCACTAATTTGAGACAATACCCATCATGCGTTGCACTCGCCGCAGTTTCCTCCATTCGTTAAACCGAACAGCTCTTGTTCTTCCCCTGGCCGAAGTGCTCGCCATGGCAGTTCCGCCCTGGGCAAGAGCGCAGCAGTCCCAGGCAGGCGCGCCAGCGATCGGTCCAACAGAGCGGAAGTATGACGCAAAACCCATGCCTCCTCCGCCCGGGCCAGCCTCGCCGATTGAAGGAACTCCACTGGGCGTCAGTTTTGTCGATGTCGCCAAACAGTCAGGCCTGGATGTCGAGACCATCTACGGAGGTGTGGGAGAGAACAAGTACCTGCTTGAAACCACGGGCTGCGGCGTCGCCTTCTACGACTATGACGATGATGGTTGGATCGATGTCTTCCTGGTCAATGGGTGGAGGCTGGAAGGCTTCAGCAAAGGTGCGGAGCCGCACTGTCACTTGTTCAAAAATAATCGCGACGGTACTTTTACTGACGTCTCAAAAGGCTCCGGACTGGAACATCGAACCGGCTGGGGGCAGGCTTGTTGTGTGGGCGACTACGATAATGATGGCCGCGATGACCTCTTCGTCACCTACTACGGACAGAACGCGCTTTACCGCAACAACGGCGACGGCACCTTTACGGACGTGACCGAGAAGGCCGGCCTCATCCAGCCCGGCCCTAAAACGCGCTGGAACACCGGTTGTACTTTCGTGGATTACGACCGCGACGGGCATCTAGACCTTTTTGTCGCAAATTACGTCGATCTTCAGCTTGCTGACTGGCCATTGCCGAAAGCCGGACCATGCACCTATAAAGGCATTCTCGTCGCCTGCGGGCCGCCTGGCCTTCCTGGCGGAAAAAATATTCTTTACCACAATAACGGCGATGGAACTTTCACGGATGTCAGTCAGAAAGCCGGCATTTGGAACGTCATCGGCACCTACGGTCTGAGCGTTGCCGCGTCCGACCTGAACAACAAGGGCTGGCCGGATATATACGTGGCCAACGACTCCGCCGCGGCGACTCTGTACGAAAACCAGAAGGACGGCACCTTCAAAGACGTTGCTGTGGATGCGGGTGCTGCTCTCTCTCCCAGCGGTCTTCCACAGGCCGGAATGGGCGTGGCGATTGGAGACTATAACCGCGATGGCACTCTGGATATCGTGAAAACCAACTTTTCCGGCGATACCGATTCCCTCTACGCAAACCTGGGCGACGGCAGCTTCGAGGACCGGACCTATCCCGGCGGACTGGGCATGAACACTCGGCTGCTCGGCTGGGGAGTAGGGTTCTTCGACATGGACAACGACGGCTGGCTCGACATTCTCATGTCGAATGGGCACGTCTATCCGGAGGTGGACAAGTCCAACGCGGACCTGACTTATGCCGAGCACAAATACCTTTACCGCAATCTGCACAACGGCCGCTTTGAAGATGTGACGAAGAAGAGCGGCCCGGGTATTATGGAGCGCGCACCGGCCCGGGGCTGTGCATTTGGAGATTATGACAACGATGGTGTGATTGATATTGTTGTCAATTGCGTCAATTCAATTCCGCAATTACTGCGATGCGACTCCACATTGTCCCGCAACTGGATCAAGATCAAGCTGGCCGGCGTGAAGTCGAACCGCACAGGGATTGGGAGCCGGGTGACCGTGAAAGCCCGGACCACCGCCGGATCGCAAGAACCACTGGCACAAATCGACGAACTGCGCAGCGGAGGCAGCTACTTCTCTCAAAATGATCTACGCATGCATTTCGGTCTTGACCAGGCCAAGGTCGTCGATTTGGTGGAAGTGCGATGGCTGAGCGGTCAAGTGGATCAATGGAAAAATCTCGACGTCAATCGGCTGTACGTATTGCAGGAAGGTGGAAAACTTCTGCGCGCAGAGACGCTGAAGCCTGCGCGAGGAAGAAAGACAAATTCGGGTTCGAAGAGTAGTGCGCGTGGTCTTTAGATTTCTTTCGCTGCGCTGGGTCGCGTTTGTTGCTGCGCTGTTCCTCTCCGCATCTTGCCACGCCCAGAAGACTTGCCCCTGGATGAATTCTGCCACAGCAGCCGGTTTTCTCGGTGGTCCTGTGACGAGTGTCGTTCTTCCTGCAGGCAAGGGTTCCCAGGATGTCACCTGCGATTTCGTTTCGCAACATTCAAAAGTACAGTCCATCCTGAAGATCGTCGTTACAACTATGAGCCATCCACGCCAGGAATTTGAAAGCTATGAGCGGCAGTGCGGCCCTAACGCGGTACCGCTCATAGCGATCGGGAATGAGGCAATCGAGTGTGCGGCCGAGACCAACGGCGAAAGGTCGGTGCGCGCGATCGGCAGAGTACGAAATCGTGCCTTTGTTGTCACGGTTAACAATCTGCTGTCGAATGGTGTTGCAGCTTCACAAAACGAGCAGATGGAGAAAACGAGACATGTAGCGGAGCAGGTCTCTGAAGCTCTTTTTTGATGTTGATCCATATGCCTGCAGAGATATTTCACTTCCTGCAACTTTCACCGACGGCGAACGGCTTTCTTTTGTAGTCCCGGTAAGATGGCGCTTTTCACGGCCGGACTACCTTCTGTAGCAATGTAGAGACGGTTCACCTCCAAGTTCTTGAACGTATCCACATGGCCCGACGGCCAGTTGATCTCCAGCAAATCCACGATCTTTGCGTCGTTGAGCCCGAAGTGAATTCTCAGGTCATTTTGCGAAAAATAACTGCCTCCACTGCGCACCTCGTCGATCTGTATCAGTGGCTGTTTCGAATCCACGGTCATTTTCGCGAATACGCGGATGCGTGCGCCAATTCCCGAACGGTTCGACTTCACGCCGACGGTCTTCACCTTAATCCAGCTTCGTTTCCATTGCGATTCGCAATGCAGAAGTTGAGGAAAAGAATTCACGCAGTTAACAACAATATCGACGACGCCGTCGTTGTCGTAATCTCCAAAAGCACATCCGCGCCCGGGAACGGGTTTCGCCATGCCGGGTCCGGCCTGATCTGTCACATCCTGGAATCTTCCGTTGTGTAAATTTCGATAAAGATACTTGTGCTCGGCGTAAGGAGCCTCTGTTTTCGAACCGTTCACCTCCGGATAGACATGGCCGTTCGTCATAAAAATATCCAGCCAGCCATCGTTATCCATGTCGAAGAACCCGACACCCCACCCCAGATACCGAGTATTGATCCCAAGACCGGAGAGATAGGTGTGATCTTCAAATGTTCCGTCTCCCAGGTTCGTATATAAGGAATCCGTATCACCCGCAAAGTTAGTTTTAACGATGTCGAGATTGCCATCCCTGTTGTAATCGCCAATCCCTACGCCCATGCC
>DASSZI010000267.1:0-4520 GCA_035713565.1 Acidobacteriaceae bacterium
TTGCGCATCGTGATTCCCGGCAAAGTGCATCGCAACGATGCCGCCGATGCGACGCATTCCCCGATCTTTCATCAGGTGGAGGGTCTATGCGTGGACGAAAACATTACTTTCAGCGATTTGAAAGGCACGCTCGATCACGCCATGAAGGAACTGTTCGGTTCCGGCGTTAAAACACGATTTTTCCCTTCCTTTTTTCCGTTCACTGAGCCAAGCGCCGATGTACAGATCAGTTGTATTTTCTGCGGGGGCAAAGGATGCCGGAAATGCAAGCACTCTGGCTGGATTGAATTGCTGGGTTGCGGCATGGTCGATCCGGCCGTTTACGATTTTGTGCGAGCCAAACAGCCTGCCTACGATCCAAAGAAAATCTCGGGCTTCGCTTTCGGAATGGGCGTGGATCGCATTGCGATGATGAAATACGGCATCAGTGACATCGGCCTGCTCTATTCCGGCGATATCCGGTTTCTGGAGCAGTTCGCATGAAGGTTCTTTCTTCCTGGCTGCGCGCCTATCTTCCCGGACTACAGGTTTCCGACCGCCAACTCGCCGATGACCTGACCTTACGGGGCATTGCGGTCGAAGGTGTTTTCGACCTGGGTCCAAGTAACGGCTCGTTATTTGAGATGGACATCACGACCAACCGTGTGGACGCGATGAACCATTACGGCATCGCGCGCGAAGCGGCTGCAATTTACGATATTCCCCTGCTGCCGCTCGATGTGTTGTTGCCTGCGAGCAAACCCGTCAAGCAGCCCTTTCCGGTTCGGATTGAGGCGCCGGTTTTGTGCGGGCGCTTTACCGCACGCGTCCTTCGAAATGTAACCATAGCGCCCTCCGGGGGGCAGGTGGCCCAGCGCTTTGCGCGGCTTGAACAAAAAACGATCAGCAACGCCGTCGATGCCACCAACTACGTCACCATTGCGATGGGACATCCCACGCACGCCTTCGATCTCGATAAGGTGGAAGGCTCGATTGTTGTCCGGCTCGCCAGGGCAGGCGAGCGGTTGAAACTGCTCGATGAAACGGAACGCACCCTGACAGGGGACGATCTTGTCGTCGCCGACGAAAAAAAGGCGCTTGCCCTTGCGGGCGTTATGGGCGGGTGGGACACCATGATCACGCCGGGGACCAAGAACATTCTAGTGGAGGCGGCATGGTTCGATCCAGGATCCGTGCGCCGCTCGTCGCGGCGGCACAAGCTGCACACGGACGCGTCTCATCGCTTTGAACGGGGAGCGGACTTTGCTGCGCCGCCTGTAGCGTCGGCGATGGTCAGCGGTCTGATTCTGGCCGCAGGCGGGGAGCTTCACGGCGATCTGGTGGACGTGATCGTTCCAGAACTTGCCGTCCGCACGGTTGATCGTCCAGCGATTTCGCTTCCGCTTGAAGAAGTCGCGCGGATTCTTGGCCGTACTGCGGAGGGCAGCACTTTGGAGGCGGAAACGGTTGAGCGTTATCTGTCTGCCCTCGGCTGTCGCGTACAAACCGCCAGCGCAGCCCACTACAGCGTAACTCTGCCAAGCTGGCGGCTCGATCTGGAGCGCGAAATAGACCTGATCGAAGAGATTGCCCGGCTGCACGGTTACAACCGCTTTGCCAATACGCTGCCGAGTTTTTCCGGCAGCGTCGTTGAACTGCCCACGGCTGGTAAAGAAAATCTGGTCCGCCGCAAGCTGCTGGCCGCCGGCTATACGGAGACGGTTGGCAGTACGTTCTGTTCGGTGGCCGATGCAGGCAAGTTCTCCCATCAGCCAAATGTTCACGTGCCGCTAGGCAATCCGCTGAGCGAGGAGGTCGGCTGCCTGCGGCCTTCGCTGTTGCCGGGAATGCTGGCAATGCTCGCCCACAATTTGAATCGAGAAGCGGTCGATGTGCGGCTCTTTGAGGCGGGAACTGTTTTTGCAGGCACGACGGATCGCGTCCAGGAGAGGCCGTCGCTAGCGGTTGGCGCGACCGGCTCAGCCATCGCAGGACATGCGCACTTCAAAGGCAGGCCGTTCACTTTTTACGACCTGAAGGGCGTTGCGGAAGAAGTGCTCTCCGGCTTTTCAACTCGGTCCCTCTACTTTGACGCGTTTTCCGCTGCAACTGGGTTGATGCCTGTGTGGTTGCACCCGGGCCGCTCGGCGCGCCTGGTGGCGGATGGCGAGACCATCGGATTCTTCGGTCAACTTGCGCCGGACGAGGCGCAGCGGCGAAAACTGCGCCATGAGATTTTCCTCGGTGAGTTTGATCTGGAAAGACTTTACCGCCACGCGCTTCGCGAACCGGCTGCGCAGGAGCTGTCCCGCTTTCCCGCCGTGGTGCGCGATTTCTCTTTCGTTTTTCCGGAATCGATCGCGTGGCAGTCCATCGCGGACAGGATCCGAGCGCTGAATATCGCGGAACTTCGCAGCCTGCATCCCGTGGAGATTTTTCGCGATGAAAAAGCGGCTCAAAAAACTGCGAATCTGGATCCCGGACATTTCTCTCTGCTGCTGCGGGCGGTCTTCCAATCCCAGGAACGAACGTTGCGCGACGAGGAGGTGCAGGGCTGGTGGGAGCGCATTGCCACAGCTTTGCAACAGATAGGCGGCGCGTGGCGCGACAAGGTTCGCTGAGCCATTCGGAACCAGGAACGCACAGCCAAGTCCGCGCTATACTGCGCGAAGAGCACCTTGAAAAAAAGGTGCATCCAAAATACCTATGACAACCACTATGGAGCACGAACAGGCATCGGACACGGCGGTAGACGCATTTGCCGCTTTAGAGCAGCGTGTAATTCGCGCGATCGAGTTGCTGAACGGAGAGCGGGAACAGCGCGCCTCCGCGGAAAGACAGCTCGAAGATTTGCGCGGGCAACTGGAAGCACAACAATCCGAGAGTGAGGCTTTGCGCAGGGAACTCAACGATCTGCATCACGAACGCTCCACCGTCCGGACCAGGGTAGAGCGGCTGATGGCATCGCTCGATGCGATTGAGACGGCGTAAGCACGGATGCATCCTAACCGCACCCTGTCAATGAGGAGCAGGCATGGACATTATGCAACCGGAAGAAAAGCTGGAAGAGTCTGCGGGTGATCACGAACGTCCCAGATCACCGATGATTCCGCCTGACGCAGCGCCCGGACCGGTCTCAAGCAATCTGGTAGTCGACATCTATGACCAGATCTACCATTTGCGCGGCCCGGACCCGGTGTATCTTCAGCAGTTGTCGGCGCTTGTAGACGCTAAAATGCGCGCCGTCGCGCAACAGGGCACCACGGTAGATTCGCTGCGTGTTGCGGTCCTTGCCGCGTTGAACATTGCCGACGAACTGGTTACGCTGCGGCAACAGCGCGATGCTTTAGCAGGCAACGTGGCGCGCAGCATCAAATCCCGAACTGAGACGCTGGCCGAGATGCTTGACGCCGTGCTGGAAAACAATCGCAAAGTCGGCTGAACGCCTGATAGCCTGTTGTTGCGCCCCCCGTCAACATCTGCTTCGGCTCAAGCTTTCAGCGGTCAGGGAGTTTCATGGAATCTAGCCAGAGATTCCCGCTTCAGTTCGCGATTCTTTCCCTCTGGATCGCGCCCGCTTTGATCCCAGCATATTTCAGGGCACACGCGCAGGACGCGCGCCAGGCAGCCCATGAGCAGCAGGCAATCGACAAGGCCGGGCAATTGGAAGATTCGCACCAGATCGCGTCTGCCATCGACCTGTATAAGAAGGCCAACAAGCTATCTGGAGATAAGTGCGTCGTGTGCCTGAGTCATCTGGCCAGCTTGTATGAGAAGGAAGGCGACAACAAACACGCCGCCGAGTCTGCCGCGCAACTGGAGCAACTCGTCAGGCGGCCGGAGGACAAAGCGGTGGCAGCAATGTTGGAAGGTTCCGCACTGCTGCGGCAGGCGACCTCCACCAGGAAACGCACTCTCTTCCAGCAGGCCGATGCTCAATTCAAACTGGCGTTGCAGGATCAGCCCAGCGCCACGCAGGCGCTGTTCCTGGACGGCTTGGCTCTCGGTCGTATGGGAGAGGACGCAGCGGCCAGAAATGCCTTCGCCCGGTACGCGGCCAGCAACCATGCCGACCCGATCATGCAAGCGCGCGCCCGCCGCTATCTAGCAAACATCGCACTGGTGCGGCAAACCATGGCACCGGCCTTTTCCATCCGCACACTGCAGGGCACGATTCTGAACCTCGACAACTTGCAGGGGAGCGTGGTATTGCTCGACTTCTGGGCGACTTGGAATGACGCATCGGTCCAGGATCTGCCGCGCGTCCAGCAGATCGTACACAGGTTTCAGGGGCAGCCTCTTGTTGTGCTCAGCGTCAGCCTGGATACCGATCAGTCCAAGTGGCAAACCTTCGTCGCCCAGCATGGCATGAACTGGCCGCAGTTCTGGGACAAAGGCGCCGTTATGGCGACTACCTTCGGCGTACGTGCTCTGCCGCAGTACTTCATCATCAATGCGCAGGGGGTGCTGATGCCGGTGGACATGATGAGGGGAGCAGATATGGCGGGCCTGCTGAAGAAAATGCTGGCACAGGCACAGCG
>DASSZI010000268.1:0-4869 GCA_035713565.1 Acidobacteriaceae bacterium
GTAAACCAATGAGTCAGCAGAATCAGCATCGCGGGGAAAATGACGCTCTCCGCCACACCCAGCAGCAGGCGGTCCACAGCAAGCAACCAGAAGGTGGTAATGACACCGGTGAGCGCGGCAAGAGCGCCCCATCCGATCAGAGCGAAAAAGACGAGTCGTGCTGCGCTGTTTTTCCGGGCATACGCCGCGCCAGGAATTTGAAAGAGAAAATATCCCAGAAAGAATAGCGCGCCCAACAACGCGGACTGGGAGTCGCTGATGTGCAGCGTTGCTGCAAGGCCCGCAGCAGCACCAAAACCGTAGTTGGCGCGGTCCAGGTACGCAAGACTGTACGTTACGAAAACGCACGGCAGGATAAAAATCCAGCGCTTTCGCATGTCGCGTTGGATACCCGCCGGGTCCTCTGTGGTGTTGCGGTTGGATGTATGCACAGGCATCTACGCTCTCGGCCTACTATACTTCTCCGGTGCAGGTTTCCAGCGCTGCAAATAATTTTTGCTTTGAAGATAGGAATCGACGGTGCAGAATCCCTCAGCAAAATACCCCATGCAAAAAGTCGTCCTGGTTACCAGTGGAGATCTGCGGCAGTCCGCGAATGAGACCTGCTGGGCTGCCCAGCAGGAGCTTGAAATTAAGCTGACGAAATGCTTCCAGGAGCAGGGTGTCGAGGTCCGTCGCGCATTTCCCCCGGACTCCTTAAAACGACATGGCTTCATCTCAAGTCAGCGCATGGGAATGGACATATTTGCGCAAATCGATCCCGATGCAAATCTGGTGTTTGCGACTGCGGCCTGGCAATACAGTCATCACGTATTGCCGGGGATGCGCAGTCATCGGGGCCCCATTTTGACTGTCGCGAACTGGTCTGGCCGATGGCCCGGCCTGGTGGGTTTGTTGAATCTGAACGGCTCCCTGATCAAAGCCGGTGTGACTTTCAGCACGCTTTGGAGCGAGCAATTCACGGACGAGCATTTTCTGCGAGGCCTGCGCGAGTGGATCGAACGGGGAACTGTCACGCATGACTTAGGCCACGTTCGCGATCTGGATGTCAGCTTGCTGCCAGAGGTGGCCCGTCGTAAAGGCGGAGAATTGGCGCAGCAACTGCAGAAACACAAGGCTATTCTCGGTGTCTTTGACGAAGGTTGCATGGGCATGTACAACGCCATCATCGACGACGAACTGCTAAACCCCCTGGGTATCTACAAAGAGAGGCTGAGTCAGTCTGCACTGGTCGCCAGCATGCGCACGGTTTCCGATCAGGACGCTGCGCAAGTACGCATGTGGCTTGATAAAAGGGGCGTCCGATTTATCACGGGCAGCGATGAAGCCTCAGAATTGACAAACGCCCAGATCCACCAGCAGTGCAAGATGTACATTGCAGCCGTGCGGATCGCGGACGAGTTCGGGTGTGATGCCATTGGAATTCAATATCAACAGGGGTTGAAGGATATGGTTCCAGCTTCCGATCTGGCGGAGGGACTTCTCAACAACGCTGATCGGCCTCCTGTGTATGCGCAGGGTTCCGCAAGGGAATTGTATGCCGGGAAACCGCTGCCTCACTTCAATGAAGTTGACGAGTGCGCAGGCGTCGATGCGCTGGTAACAAATCGCTGCTGGACAGCCCTCGGACTCGATCCTTCCACTACCCTGCACGATTTGCGCTGGGGCGAGTACTACGGCGACGCTGTGAATCAATTTGTCTGGGTCCTGCAAATATCGGGCGCCGCTCCGGCCAGCCACTTTGCCGGGGGGTATCGTGGCGCGACCAGTGAGCGGCAGCCTCCGATGTACTTTCCTTTAGGCGGGGGTACGTTGAAAGGGGTCGGCAAAGCAGGGAAGATTATCTGGAGCCGCGTGTTTGTCGAGCAAAGCGCTCTTCACCTCGATATGGGACTGGGTAACGTGATTGAACTTCCGGCGGAGGAATCCGATCGTCGCTGGAGCGAGACGACCAGGCCGTGGCCCATGGTGAATGCGGTGTTCGACGGAGTTTCGCGTGATGCATTGATGGCACGGCATCGAGCTAATCACGTCAACATCGCCTATGCTCCGAATTCCCAAATTGCGCAGCAGGCGCTAGCTGTGAAGGCTGCCATGTTTCAAGCGTTGGGCGTACAGGTCCATCTATGTGGCGCGGTCACCTTTGGATGATGAAGCGGGATGGGCATAGAACGGGCGGCACGCCAGTCCGGCAGGGAGGTACCCTAGTGAAGCAATGGTTGATTTATTTTGTAATTGCAGGCTGGTCCATAGCAGGTGCCCAGAACGTTAGCTGGCAGCCGGATGTCACGCGCCAGCAGACCTACGTTCCTCACCGCGCATCCAGCTCGGACCCCAAAGGAGCCAACGAGGACTACCGCAGAGTGGAACCGGGCAAAACACTGACGGTGCTCAATGCAGACGGGCCTGGAACAATCTCTCATATCTGGTTCACCATCGCGGACTCGGAACCTTACAACTTGAAGCGCATTGTTCTTCGAATCTATTGGGACGGAGAATCCTCGCCGAGCGTGGAAACGCCGATCGGTGATTTTTTTGGACTTGGTCTGGGTGAGTATTACAACTGGCAATCTGAAATGCTGTCCGTCGGCAGCGATAAAAGCCTGAACTGCTTCTTTCCCATGCCATTTCGCCGCCATGCGCGGATTACCATTACCAATGAAGGAGCGCAGCCTATTCACTCCTTCTACTACAACATCGATTATCGAACCTATCCCAACCCGCTGCCGCCAGATGTGCTGTACTTTCACGCGGAGTATCATCAGGCCCAGCCAAACCGCGGTTGGACCAACCGTTGGACCGGCAATGGCGATCCGTTTGTGAACGACAAAACCAACCTGGACGGAAAAGAAAATTATGTATGGATGCGGGCAAAGGGCCACGGCCAGTTCGTAGGAGTCACCATGTCTGTGCTGCAGAACCAGGACGGATGGTGGGGTGAAGGCGACGATATGTTCTTTATCGATGGTGAAGAAAAGCCCTCGATTGCTGGAACGGGTTCAGAAGATTACTTCCTGGGCGCGTGGGATTTCGGCGGCAAGCCATTCTCTTATGCTCTGTACGGAGCCCCGGTGGTTGGCAAAGAGTTGGCAGGCGGACGCTGGAGCCTCTACCGCTTCCATTTGGACTCACCCATTCCATTCACCAAATCCTTTAAAGCTGGCATCGAGCACGGAAACGCCAACCACCGCTCCGACAACTTCTACTCTGTGGCTTATTGGTACCAGGCAGAGCCGCACGCGGCACTCCCTGCATTGCCGCCGGTGGAGATGAGGCTGCCAAGGCTACAGATGGTGGGAGGTCCCGGCAACGGTGCGCCTCAGTCCTCCGCCGATTCGAGCAGCACTGTTTCGAAATGACCGGATGTGCCATGATGTGGTGTTCGGGAGAATGACATTGCTCGTCGGTTAGAGCGCAAATCGGCCGCGAACTCTTTTTGTGGAGGATCCCATTCCCCGCTTCAGTCGCTCTCTGGCAGCCTACCTTGCCGCCGTCGTCCTATCCCTGTTGGCGATACGCCTCACCTATCATTTCCACCTCTTTAGTGGGATCCCGTGGACGTTATCGCTCTTTTCCGTCGCTCTTGTCGCCTGGATTGGGGGTGTGTTTCCAGCGGCAGTGACAACGCTGTTCACGACCTGCGGCGTCTACGCCCTGGTGCTCGCTCCTGCTAGTGGTAGACCTTACAGCGCAACCATACTTGGTCAAGGCCTGGCATTTGATGCGGTTGCACTGTTCATGGCTTACCTGATCAGCCAACGCAACCGCGCAGTCTCGTTGCTTGCGACAAGCGAAATGCATTACCGCAGTATGACGGAGACCGCTCCGGATGTGCTGATCACAATCGACAGCGACAGCAGAATTCTTTCCATCAATCCAGCCGTGCGGGAGATCTTCGGTTATGAGCCCTCCGAACTGATCGGGCAGGAGCTGCTCATTCTTATGCCAGACAGGTATCGAGCGGCACACAAGCAGGGCATTGCGCGATATCTTGCCACCGGAGTCCGGAAGCTTGCCTGGACGGGCGTTCAACTGCCGGGACGCCGAAAAAATGGCGAAGAGATTCCACTGGAGATTTCATTCGGGTCTTATATGTCGGACGGTGAGCCGCGATTTACCGGATTCATACGAAATGTGTCGGACCGTCGCAACGCGGAAGCTGCCCTGATGCAGAGCGAGAAACTGGCAGCGGTTGGACGCCTCGCCAGTTCCATCGCGCACGAAATCAACAATCCGCTCGAGGCGGTCACGAATCTGCTTTACCTTTCGGAAGGCACGCAGGACGTCGCCGAGATCCATGGTTATGTGAAAGCCGCAGAGCGAGAGGTGCGGCGCGTTTCGGTCATTGCAAATCAGACTCTGCAATTTCATGGGCGTTCCAACACGCCGGTCCCCGTGCCATGTGAGGAACTGGTCGATGCCTCTCTTGCTCTATTCCAGGGCCGCTTGCTCAATGCCCGCATCAGCGTAATGCAACGCCAGAGGGCAAAAAGGTTAGCCGTATGTATCGAAGGAGAGACGCGGCAGGTGTTGAACAATCTGATTGGAAACGCGATTGACGCGTTGCCACCGGACGGCGGACGGATACTGGTCCGGAGCCGGGACGCAACCGATTGGAGTACCGGGCGTACAGGCGTCGTGCTCACGGTGGCGGATACGGGCGCAGGTATGAACAGGGAGACGGTGAATAAGATTTTCGACGCGTTTTTTTCTACAAAGGGGATGAGAGGCGCGGGGCTGGGTCTTTGGATCTGTTCGCAACTTGTGGAACGGAGTCATGGTGCTCTTCGAGTTCGAAGCAGCCAGCATGAAGGCCGCAGCGGCACAGTTTTCACATTATTTTTGCCGTCTGAAGACGAGTAGGGTACC
>DASSZI010000269.1:0-4038 GCA_035713565.1 Acidobacteriaceae bacterium
CTTGGGATGAAGCCATTTCAGGAAGAGTCGCTGCGTCAGCCCATATTCCAGTTCATTGGTATCGCTGTAAACATCGACCGGATCAAAGCGCGGAACATTGTTGAAGTTGCTGACGCCCGCGATATAACGGTAATTCAGTTCAGGCTCCAGGGTATGGCGCAGCGCCACGCCAAGATGTTTGGCCAGAGCCGGCCCGGTAAAATCCCGCTCCACCACCGGCGGCAGTACCTGCATTCCAGCCTGCACGGCACCGCGGACCAGGCTGGCGGAATCGCGGGTGGGCACCGCATACTGGCCCGGAAGAACATTCGGAGCAGCCGGTGGTGGAATGCCGGGGATGGGGCCAAGGATCTGGCTTTGCGAGTATAGCGTCTGGCGGACGGCTACTTGGGGGCGAAACGTCCAGCCGTCCTTAATCCACGGCATGGAAAGATGAGGAAACAGATCGACGCGTCCAACATCGTTGGTTCTATAGTAGGGCTGCGACCTCGACAGGACGTCCCCCGAAGCTTCGCCGCCCAGCAGGAGATGCGAAGGCGAGGCGCTATGGTCAATGGCATCCAGCTCAATCGCCGGTAGATGCAGGATGCGCACCTGATCGCCGGGCAAATCGCTGGCGTAATTCTGATAGCGCTCGAAATTGACGCTGCTGGCGAAGCCATTTTTCTCGTTGGCCAGAAACGCCCAGGATTTCACCTCTGACGATACCGCCAGGGCAAAGTTGGGTGCGAAAACCTGACGGTACGTGTAGGAGCTTAGATACTCCGCATTCACAACCGCGCGTGTGTTCGGCGTCAGGTCATGGCGGCCCATGATCAGTGTGTCCTGACCACCCTGGTTGATGCTGTGGTTCGGCCCGATGCCGCGGTCTTCCAGTCCATCGTAGTAGCTGCGCAAAAAGTCATTGCCGCGGCCACGAAACCGAAACTCGGCGCTCTGCTCGAAGCCCCGCAAGGAGTAGTACTGGAACCCGAGAAGCAAGTCTGCGCTGCGGTTGATGGCCCAGTAGTACGACTCCCCGATGACGGTGCCCTTGATGTTGTCGTAGGGGCTGAAAACTGGGATCAGCAAACCGGACTGTCTGCCTGAGGCATTCACGGCGTGGGTGACGTAGGGAAGGTAAAGGATCGGATATCCCAGCAGACGAAAGTTCGCGATCCAGGCCTTCGCCGTACCCTCCTCAACCAGAATCCTGGGCGCGGAGATTCGCCAGTGCGGCTTGGGGATCCGGCAGGAAGTCATGCTCCCGCCGATCAGTTGATATTCATCCGGACCCTTTTTTATCAGCTCCTTGCCGCTCATTAGGAAGGGATTGGGGGTGGTGTAGACATTGCGCCGGCCGGTATTCTGTACGCCTACGGATCCAAGCACATCGTAGAAATGGCCGGTCTGTGCGTTCAGATTCATGGTTCCGTGGCTGGCCGAAAACTCCTCATCATCCGGTCCGCCATCCACCTGCAGATGCCCATCGGCAATCACGTCTCCACTAGCGGAGTTGTAGGTCGCATGATCGGCGCGAATAACGTAGTCCTCGTAATCAATCTCGACTTCGCCACGCAAAACATAGGTATCACCCTGCTTGCGCTGCTGAATGGCGCGAATCTGGACTGGAACTCCGGCAGGCGCAGAGGGAATTGGGTGAGCGATGGGGATGGTGCCTGCTGGCGCATTGGGCAGCGGAGCGCCAGAACCCAGGGAAACCGACGGTGCATCGCCTGCCGGTTGCGGTGTGGACTGGCCAGCGCCGAAAGCCGGAACCACAGGCGGAAACTGATTTGACAACGCCTGTACTCTTGTTCCCGCATGACAGAACGCGAGCAGCGTGATACAGATACAAGCACGGGTTCTCATGGCCGGAACACTTTCAGTGTAAAGCCTTTTTAGGGCATGAAAGTTTTCAGCTTGATTCGATCCGTTGCTCTGGCTTATACATCCCTGTCCCACGGCTCAACGTGCTGCTGCCCAGCGCGTGCGACTGGCTGTCTCTTCGCGACCTGCTCCCTCCCGATTTCGTTTTCTATGCTGAAATAACTACAGGTCTCTGCAGTCCTGTACCAGTTGTGAAGATTCCTAAAAAGCTGCGCCAATCTCTGAAAATTGCACAGCTATTAGGGCTATAAATAGGAGAAGAGGGTGAGCACAGCATTGTCCACCACGCAGCATTACCCAAGCCCACAGCAGTCGCCAGATGCGCCAGACTGGAAACAGCTATTGGCGGAGCGTCTGGAGGCCCACCGTGCAAAGTCCGGTGCACAGCCGCCGGTCTCCACACCCAATTTCCGCATGCCTTCCTCCAGTTCGCGGGCTTCGAATATTGCGCGTGCCGTTGCTTCGCGGTACGCTGAGCAGCCCACGTACAGCGAAATCATGGCCGCCACCCTGGCGGAGCATGCCGCCCAGGAAGCGGAGGCCGCCGAGTATGCAGCCGTGCAGGCAAACCGCGCCTACTCTCAGCAGGTCCACTGGGAGCAGGAGCAGGAGGGTGACGAACATGGCTATGCCACCGATACGCAGCCGGAGCTCCCGCTGTCCGCGCAAATGGCGGATCCGCGCCAACCGGAGGGGGATCAGGAATTCCAGGAGCAGTACGGTGCCTCGTATCCGACATCCGGAACCGCCGTGATGCCGAAATTCGCCGAACGGTCCCAGGAGATGCGTCTGCATCAATCTCCCAAAGTGGCCGAGCCATCGCTAGAGGAGCTCCTTGCGTCTTCCTTGGTGGAACCGCGGGCCTATTTGCCTTCGAAACTGATTGAGTTCCCGCGAGAGCTCGTATCCGCCAATAAGGCCCGGCCACGCTTGCCGGATCCGCCGGTTCCCGCAATCCCTGCCGAGATTGTGGAGCAGGAATCGTCGCAACTCAGAATTTTCGAAGTTCAACCAGAAGCCGCGTCGCAAACCGACTCCACCCTGCAAGCTGAAATTTCGTCGCCGGCACGAGAAATGAAGCCCGAGCAACCGGCGCAATCGAACGCTCCGGCCAAACCGGCCGCGGAACGCGCGTTGCGTGCACCTGTGTCCCGTATGCCCATGTCGGGGGGTTCCGTTGGCAGCCGTAGCACCATCCCTGCCAGCGGGCTGAATACGATTTCTGCGCACTCCAGTGAGGCGGACGTTCCCGGAGTTCGAACCTATAAGGGTCTGGAGTGGGCTGCCATTTCCCTGGACAAGGAGCCCGCTCTCTACTCGCGCAAAAGATTCGCAACGGAGTCCGACACCGCTCCTTCGCTCATCCAACCTGCTTCCATCGACCGGCGCGTGATGGCGTTTGCAGTCGACTTTGCTGCCGTTACCGGGGCGTTCCTCGGCTTCCTGGCTGTGTTTGCCGCAGCGACCCCCCGCCTGCCCTCCGGATTGACGGGAATTATGCTGGCAGCCGTGGTTTATGGTGCCCTGTGGCTGCTCTATCAGCTGATGTTCTTTTCCCTCAGCGGCGCAACTGCCGGGATGCTCTACGCGCGCATCGCACTCTGTACATTTAACGATCAGAATCCCAGCCGCTCGGCCTTGCGCCGCAGGTTGGCCGCCTGGTGGCTGTCCTGCCTGCCGCTCGGCCTCGGGTTTTTCTGGTCTTTTCTGGATGAAGACAACCTTAGCTGGCATGACCGGATGACCGGAATGTACCAGCGGACGTACTAACCGAGGGATCCAACCAGATCTAATTTGGTTTGTGCACAATAAGCTTGCACGCAGAGGCACACACAGGTTTCCTATGAGCTGGAAATTCCGCACCCGTTCTGAAATTCTTCGTGCGATCGTATGCACTGTTTTCGTCGTCGTGCTGACTGGCCGCGCCTCCCTGGCGGCCGACAACAATGCCTCGCATTATGCAAGCGGCTCTCCCTGGGTGGCCACCTGGGGCGCAGCCATGCTGGCCTCGAATCACAGTGCGCCGGACTTCTCCGCGGAGACGTTGCGCCAGATCGTGCATGTCAGCGTGGGTGGTGACCAGACGCGGGTCTGGTTCTCCAACCGCTTTGGTCAAGCTCCGCTGCGGATCGGTTCGGCCCATGTGGCTCTAAGCGCGCAGGGTAACTC
>DASSZI010000270.1:0-26854 GCA_035713565.1 Acidobacteriaceae bacterium
TCGACGATCGGACGATGCACCGCACTCCAGGCCGTGGGCGGAATTGCGTTGCGCGGTGCTCCGATCGCCAGGAGGAGCATCGTCAGCATCTCTGCGTAGACATCCCACCGGTATTTGATGAAACCCCCCTCCGGCGTCCAGCCCATGGCGAGAGTGTCGCTGCCGTTCAACATCCAACGCCAATCGATACGCTCGTACAGAGTCGTGGCCAATGCATGTATTCGCAGATTGCCCGCGAAATATTGACGGCAGGTCAGAATGCCGCAAAGGAGCAGGGAAGTGTCGATGGAAGAAAGCTCCGATCCGAACAACCGCTCGCCACTTTCGATGTCGAGAAAGTGGTACAGAAAACCGTGTATGTGCGGACATTGTTCCAGCAGGAATGCCAGCGTGGTTTCCACACGCTGCTCGCATTCGGACGGGGGCAGATAGTTGCGGCGAGCGGCGACGCACAAGGAGCTCAACCCGAAGCCAGTTGCCGCGATGCTCGCTACCCGGCTGTCGGAACGTCCGACTGCAGGCGCATGATCGCGCACCAGCCCTGTTTGCGGATGGGCCTGCTCATAAAAATAGGCAACACCGCGGCCCTCCATATCGTCGAGGAGCAAATCCACAACGTTGGAGATCTGCGTCATCGGCCGGTTGACGAATTGCCCCGGCGGATGGGGATATTTCTTAGCGATCACGCTTTCCGGAGTAGGAGTCTTTTCTTCCACCGGTGGAGTGGACGGCTTTTGAGTCTGCGCCATTCCTGGCAGGCCCATCGCCAGCCCCGCGGCTGCAGAGGCGCCAGCACGTCGTATCAAATCGCGGCGGGTAACGGTTTTGTCTTTCAACTCGGAGACGGTCCTCGCCTGGTAGGTTTCCCGCAACGGCGTGCGGAGTCTGAAGAGAGCCTAATCGTCCACGTTCGCCATCAGTAGAAATATGCGCAGTGAGCTTCTAGTACCGGAGTATCCGGTCTATCGCTGTAACCACCGCAGCTACGTTGGGCATATAAAACTGCTCCAGCGGCTCGGCGGCGGGGATAGCGGGAACGTCCGGCGCGGAGACTCGGACGATAGGAGCATCGAGGCAATCGAATGCCTGCTCCGCAACGGTCGCCGAAATCTCTGAGCCAATGCCGAGCGTTCTGTGGTCCTCCTGAACGATACACAATCGGCCGGTGCGCGAGACTGATTCCAGGATTGTGTCATGATCAAGCGGGTTCAAAACACGGAGATCGATAACCTCTACGCTCGCGCCGCTTTGTTCCGCCACCATGTCGGCAGCCTGGAGCGCAAGCTGCAACATAAAGCCGTAGGTCACAATGGTGGCATCTTTGCCCGGACGCCGCACGGCGCAATGGAACAGGTCGGCGAGGAAGTCAGGATCCTCGGGAACGTCTTCTTTGGCTGCTGGCCAACGGTATAGCTTTTTGTGCTCAAAATACAGCACCGGATCATCCTGACGGATGCTGGCCTTCAGCATCCCTTTGGCATCGCTGGCGGTAGCTGGCGCTACGACGATCAGGCCGGGCTCATGGGCGAACCAGGTTGTGTTCGTCTGGCTGTGGTATAGACCTCCGCCGGTTCCGCCGCCGTAGCAGACGCGCAGAGTTAAAGGACAGGTCTGCGTGCCAGCAGAGCGATACCGGAGTTTCGCCGCCTGCTGCGTGATGGCATCCATTGCGGGAGTAATGAAATCGACAAACTGAATCTCCGGCACTGGCCGCATACCAGCCATCGCGGCTCCGATGGAGGCGCTCAGGATGATGCCTTCGGCCAAGGGCGAATCGATGACACGATCGCCGCCAAACTCGTCGAACAGTCCTTTCGTGGCCCCGAACGCACCGCCCATCACGCCGACATCTTCACCGATGATGAACACATTGGGATCGCGCCGCATTTCCTCCGCAAGCGCACTATTGATTGCATCCAGATAACTGACCGACATAACTTTATCTTCTCGAGAAATTGAATTGTTAGAACTGTGGGGAATAGGTTTTGCGGTTTAATTCGCGATCGCGGATATCGAAAGAATAGAGGTGATCCAGGCACTCGACAGGCTGGGGCTGGGGCGATTTTTCTGCGAATTCGACGGCGGCATCGAGCTTCTTGTTGAACTCAGCGGTAATCTGATCCTTCCATTCGGAAGAAAAAAG
The DNA here is from genome assembly GCA_035713565.1 of Acidobacteriaceae bacterium. Classification (GTDB taxonomy): domain Bacteria; phylum Acidobacteriota; class Terriglobia; order Terriglobales; family Acidobacteriaceae; genus JAKAAZ01. The sequence continues at coordinate 2,144 of DASSZI010000270.1, forward strand.
CCTCTTATCACCCAGGTACCTCTCCATCGCGGCAATAGGGTCCTTCGCTTTCCACTCTTCTACTTCTTCGGCCGTCCGGTATTTTGCGGGGTCGATTTCGGAATGGCCGTACCAGCGATACGTTTTGGCCTCTATCAGTGTCGGGCCGCCGCCATGACGAGCGCGCTCGATGGCCTCCTGCGCTACGCGATACACTGCGACCACATCGTTTCCGTCGACCGTGATTCCTGGGAAGCCGTAGCCTGCGGCCTTCACGCTGATGTCTTCCACCTTGGTTTGCAGCTTGACTGAAACCGACTCCGCCCAAAGATTGTTCTGACAAACATAGACAATAGGCAGGTTGCGTACCCCCGCAAAGTTCAACGCTTCGTGCCAAAATCCCAGAGACGTTGAGCCTTCGCCGGAGAACGCAACGACCACATCCTCTTTCTTCTTCAGTTGATTTGCGAGTGCTACCCCGGTGCCTATGTTGAGTTGAGCGGCGATGGTGGAAGCCGGAGTAATGATATTGAGCGGGGCGTAGCCGGCATGGGCGGGTGCAGAGCGACCCTTATCGGCGCTGGTGGTCCGGCCATAGAGTTGGCTGAACATGGCTTCCAGGGGCACGCCTTTGATCAGGCCTGTAATAAAGTCGCGGTGACTGGGAGCAATGGTGTCTTCGGGACGAAGATCGATCGCCACGCCTACTGCGGTGGCCTCCTGCCCGACTGCCGCATAATAGTTGCCTTTGAATCGGGCCTGCTTCTTCAGAATACGCGCCCGCTCTTCCAGAAGCCGACATTCCAGCATTGTCCGGTAAAGCTGCTTGAGCTTTTCATTGCTAATCAGCGGAGCGCCGGAGGAACTGCTGGGAGTGCTGCCGTTTTCCTTCTGTTTCGTGCCGTTTGCCGCCGCAGCGGCCATCGGTTCCTTCACCTTGGTTGCCATCTCTGCTCTAATCCTCGCAAGCTCATTGTATCGCAGCGATTCAGGGAATCCCGCTTCTGAAACCGGGTTGGACGCACCATTCTATGCCTTGACCAGACGGCGGAGCCAGGCGCGTATTGTGTGCGAAAAGTTCGTGTACAGCAGTGCTTATGGTGGTAACCAACAAATCTGGGTATTTCAAGGTTTTCTGCACCACTTGGCGCTACGTGCATCAACTTCCCGCCATATCTCTCCCGTACTGCTGGCCTATGTTGAGTATTCCGCATTGACGCGGACATACTCGGCGGTCAAATCGCATGTCAGGAATTCGCAGCACCCATTACCCAAGCCGAGGGTCATGTGTACTGTGACCTCGCGTTGCAGCATCGCTCGGTGCACTTGCTCCTTGTCGAAGTCAGGCGCGACCTGTCCGTTTCGGCATACGGGAAGACCGCCGATCCAGAGAAAGGTTGTCGCAGGATCGAATGCTGCTCCGGAATATCCGGCGGCAGCGAGAATCCGTCCCCAGTTCGGATCGCACCCGGCGAAAGCTGTCTTGACCAATGGAGAGTGCGCAATACTGCGCGCAATTCGGTTCGCATCCGCGTCGGTAGCCGCTCCTTCTATGCTCAGTTCCACTACGTGGCCTACGCCTTCGCCGTCCTCCACAATTTGCCGTGCCAGCGAAGCGCAGACGGTTTTCAACGACCCAGCAAAGGCCGATGGGTCTGGAGTCGTAATTTGTACCCCGCTGGCCCCGCTGGCTAGCAGCAGCACAGTGTCGTTGGTGGACATATCGCCGTCGATTGAAATGCAATTGAAGGTCGCCTCGACGGCCTGGCGTAGAAATCGCTGCAAGTCCTCCGAGGAAATCTTCGCATCGGTGAACAGGTACACCAGCATGGTGGCATGGGGAGCCAGCTGCGGCGCAATCATTCCCGCTCCTTTGGCAATGCCCAGGATGTTGACCTCACCAGCTTCGCAATGAAGCTTCGAGGCAGCGATCTTGGCGCGGGTGTCGGTGGTCAGGATCGCTTCCGCGAATCGTTGGACGTACTCGGGGGTGTTGCCCATTTCCGCAGAGATGGCGGGCAGCGCCTGAACTAATTTGTCAGCAGGCAGCGGCACACCAATGATTCCAGTGGAGGATGGAAATACTTCCTCCGTGATGCAGCCGAACTGTTTCGCTGCTGCCGCGCAAACCCTTCGACAGGCATCGATGCCAGCCTGCCCGGTCGCGCAGTTGGCATTTCCGGCGTTGACCGCCACAAACCGGACGCTGCCTCCGCTCGTCCGCAGGTGATCGCGTCCTACAACCACCGGTGCAGCGACCAGCTGGTTGCTTGTGAACATCGCGGCGGCAGTACTTCCTTCTGCTGCCAGTGCGCAGGCGAAATCCGGCTTTCCGCTTGGCTTAATTCCTGCTCGTATAGCGGCGTAGCGAAAACCTCCGGGAACTGAAGAAATCGAAAGCGGCAGAGAATGTTCTGGCTGCATTTCCTTTATCCTCTTCTGAATGAACTTTGCGTCAGCGGTACCAAACGATCCGGGTGGGGAAACATTTCTTGAGATGCAGCACGTTTTTGTCGCGAGGGGCGAGCTTACTGTTCTGCACGACGTCTGCCTGCGTGTTGGCGCGCAGGAGCACGTCGCGATTCTTGGGCCGAATGGATGTGGAAAGTCTACGCTGCTGCAGACCATTACATGCCAGCGCTACCCCGTGCGGCGAGAAGACTCGCGCCTCCGCATCTTTGGGCGTGGACGATGGGATACAGTCGAGCTGCGCAAGCGTCTGGGTGTCGTCTCGGCGGGTTTTCCGGGCGAGCAAACGCCTCGCACCAGCGGCCGCGAAGCAGTTCTTTCGGGTTTCTTCTCCAGCTCCACCCTGTGGCCGCACCAGCACGTTACGCCGGAAATGGTTGACCGGGCCGAGGAGACCCTTCGCAGGCTGGAGGCTCTCCACTTGCGTGACAAGCCGCTCGGGCAAATGTCCTCGGGAGAAAGCCGCCGGATAATGATCGGACGTGCTCTGGTGCATGGCCCACAGGTGCTTCTGCTCGATGAGCCGAGCAATGGATTGGACCTGGCTGCGCAAGCGGAGCTTCGGCGCACGCTGCGACGGCTTGCCGGAGAGGGCGTTGGCATTCTCCTCATTACGCATCATCTTGCCGACATTCTCCCAGAGATGGATCGAGTGGTGCTTATGGGCAGCGGCCGCATTATTGCAGACGGACCAAAGCGTGACATGTTGACGCGCGAGCGATTGAGCGCTCTGTTCCAAACGGAAGTGGAACTGACAGAGAGCGATGGCTTTTGCCACGCGTGGTGAATGCTTCAACGGGGACATCACAGCTGCAATGGGATCAGGCGCTCTTCTACTTGCGCAGGGCCCAGGACGGCTGTGTCCGGCAGAACGCCGCGGGCCATTGCAATCTCATCGCAGGCGTGGATGCGGGGACAATTCGCGCAATCCTTATAGATCTTATCGGGCAGAGCTGTGCGATCGACCTGAGCGAACCCAAGCTGGCGAAAGAAATCCGGAAGTCGGGTGAACAGGCAAACGCAGCTCACGCTGTGAGTGTCGGCCTCGGCCAGCAGAGCTTCAACGATGGCACTTCCAGCACCTAGCTTACGAGCTTTCGGTTTAACCGCGATCGAACGTATTTCCGCCAGATGCGGCCCATAGAGATGCAGCGCGCCACAGCCGGCAAACTCTCCCTTATCATTTTCCACTACCGTAAAGTCCCGTACGTTTTCACAAATTTCAGCAAAAGTGCGCGGCAGCAATGTGCCGTCAACGGACAGGCTGCGAATCAGCGCATGAATGCTGTCGGCGTCAGGCAGCCGTGCTTTACGGACGAGCAATTCCTGCCTCCTGATGTTCCAAGGTCCCGATTCGCTCGTGCTTGTTCCGAAGCAAACGCAACTGCTCATCTACCTGGTTGGGCGCGGTGCCCCCCAGGACATCGTGGCAGCTTAGTGTTGCCTCAAGCGTAATGGCTGCCGAAAAATCGGGCCCAAAAGCAGGACTAAACTGGCGCAACTCGTCGAGCGTCAGCGCCTCCAGTTCGCACCCTTTACTCAAGCAATGGCGAACTGCATTCCCGATCACCTCATGGGCGGTGCGAAAGGGCACCCCGTGATGCACCAGGTACGTGGCGGCTGCCATTGCGTTAAGAAAGCCGCTGCCGCAAGCCGCCCGCATCTGTTCGGTGTGGAATTGCAAAGCCCTGGTGAACCGGGGGAGAAGCGCAAGCAGCAACTGCATCTCTTCCGTCGCGGAAAACAGCGCCTCCTGGCTTTCCTGCATGTCTTTGTTGTAGGCGAGCGGTAAACCTTTCAACTGCAGCTCCAAAGCATGGGAGGCAGCCAGGATCCGGCCCGATTTGGCGCGTGCAAGTTCCGTGAAATCGGGATTTTTTTTCTGAGGCATTGCGCTGGACCCGGTCGAAAAAGTTTCCGGCAATTCGACAAAGCCAAACTCTGCGGTTGCGTAAAGTGTGATTTCTTCCGCAAACCTGCTGATATGCAATGCGATCTGCGCGAGTGCCTGCAAAAACTCCAGCACAAAGTCGCGATCGCTCGTTCCGTCCATGCTGTTTGCGGTCGGCGCGGTAAACCCGAGTTCCTTCGCCATCAAGGCACGGTCGAGCGGCAAGGTAGCGCCCGCGACAGCACCGGAGCCAAGCGGGCAGTAATTCGCGCGTGCTGCACAGTCCGTTAGACGCGTTTCGTCCCGCTGCAGCATTGCAACATAGGCAAGCATCCAGTGAGCCACCAACACGGGCTCCGCGCGCTGCATGTGCGTGTACGCCGGCATCGTCGTGTGCCCGGCTCCTTCCGCCTGGGCCAGGAACGCGTCACGCCAAAGCTCAAGCTTCGCGCGAACCTGGGCAATGGCATCTCTCACGTACAGCCGGAGATCGGTCGCGATCTGCTCGTTGCGGCTGCGGCCGGTATGCAGTTTGAGCGCGGTAGTTCCGATTCGCTTCTTCAACTCAAGCTCAGCAAAGTGATGTACGTCCTCCGCATCCGGGTGATCGGCTGCGGGATGGATCCGTCCTGGGGGAGCGGATGCAAAATGCGCGAGAATTTCATCAAGCCCGTCGCAGATCGACTCAAGCTCTTCCGTATTCAATACACCCAGTTGCGCAAGCGCGCGCGCGTGCGCCTTGCTGGCGGCTACCTCATACGGAACCAGCCGCCAATCGAAGCGCAGCGAACGCTGCCACGCCTCGAATTCAGGATCGAGCGGTTCGCGGAACCTTCCGGCCCACATCTTCACCGCACTGTCTCCCGGCGCTTGTTCTCCAGGTGGAAAAGGGTTCGCGCCGGCAATCCCAAAATCCGAATGAATCCCGCCGCATCTTTCTGGTCGTAACTCTCGCCCATGGTGAAGGAAGACAGTTCCGGGGAGTAAAGGGCCAATTCGCTATTTCGTCCGGCGATGCTGACGTTGCCCTTATACAGAGCCAGCCGGACTGCTCCGGTCACGCTTTGCTGGGTCGTTTGAACAAAGGCATCCAGTGCCTGCCGCAAGGGTGTAAACCACAATCCGTAATAGACCAACTCCGCATACTTCAGCGCAATCTGTTGCTTGTAGTGTTTTACTTCGCGCTCCAGGGTGATGGCCTCCAGTTCGCGGTGTGCGGCCAGGATGAGTGTGCCTCCGGGTGTCTCATAAATGCCGCGGCTTTTGATTCCTACAAACCGATTCTCCACAAGATCGATGCGGCCCACAGCATTACGAGCAGCCACCTCGTTCAGCAATTCCACCAATTGAACCGGTTCCAGACGCGTCCCATCGACAGAAACAGGCGTGCCTTTTTCGAAGCCGATTTCCACCACTTCCGTATGGTCGGGCGCCTGCTGCGGCGACCGTGTCCATGTCCACGTGCTGTCGAGCGGAGCGTTGGCTGCGTCTTCAAGTTCGCCGCCTTCATGGCTGATGTGCCACAGATTGCGGTCGCGGGAATGAATCTTTTGGCGGCTTGCCTCCACAGGAATGCCGTGCGCTTCCGCGTAATCGAGACAATCTTCCCGCGAGGTGAGGTTCCATTCGCGCCATGGCGCGATGATTGCCAGTTCAGGCGCGAGCGCCTGGTAGGCATGCTCAAAGCGAACCTGATCGTTGCCCTTTCCGGTGCATCCGTGCGCCACCGCCTCTGCTCCTTCGGCAAGCGCAACCTCTACCTGATGTTTTGCAATGACCGGTCTTGCCATGGACGTACCCAGCAGATATTTGTCCTCGTACACTGCGCCCGCACGTACCGTGGGGAACACATAATCTGTGAGGAATTCCTGACGCAGATCCCGCACCACTGCTTTTTTCGCGCCCGTTGCATAGGCCTTCGCCACGACCGAATCCAGGTCTTCACCCTGGCCGACATCGGCGATCATCGCAATCACGTCCATTCCATAGTTTTCATTCAGCCACGGAATGATGATGGACGTATCAAGTCCGCCGGAATATGCCAGAACTACTTTTTTTGCCATGAAAGAACTCCCTAACTTGCTGCTCAATATTTTGGAATGGACGACTGATTGCGAACTATCCCGCGACGGGATTTCGCTTCGTCTGACTCGGAGCCGTTTCCCTGTAGATGTGCCGCATCGAGCAGCAAAAGCAGAATCGCTTTCTGTACGTGCAGGCGGTTTTCCGCCTGATCGAACACGATGGACTGTGCGCTGTCAATGACTTCATCGGTCACTTCTTCGCCACGATGCGCGGGAAGGCAATGCATGAACACGGAATGAGGCGCGGCTAGTGCCATAAGGTTGGAGCTGACCTGGTAGGCCTTGAAAAGTTTTTGGCGGAGGATGGTTTCATGCTCCTGCCCCATGCTTGTCCACGCATCGGTGTAAACAGCATCCGCATCCTTCACACCTTCGCGTGGGTCAATAAAACTGCGGATCACGCTGCCGGACTTTTCTGCAACGACTTGCGCTGTGGCGAGAAAATTAGCATCCATACCGTAGCCTTCCGGGGATGCAAAACTGATGTGGGCCCCCATTCCCGCAGCGGTCAGCAGCAGGGAACGCGCGACATTGTTTCCGTCGCCCACGTATGCGATTTGCAGACCATGAAGATCGCCGAAGTGTTCCTCCAGTGTGAAGATATCTGTAAGTGCCTGGCAAGGATGCTCGAGATCGCTCAGCGCGTTTACGACCGGTACATTGGCGAACTGAGCCATTCCTGTGATCGTCTCGTGCGCGTATGTGCGCAGGACAATGACGTCGACCCAGCGCTCCAGGTTATGAGCGACGTCGGCCAGGGTTTCCCTGTCGCCCAGGCGTGAGGCGGTTTGATCGATAAAGATTGCCGAGCCGCCCAGGGTATTGATGCCTGCCTCAAACGTGATCCGGGTACGTAAGGACTCTTTTTCGAAAAACATGGCGAGCTGTTTTGCGTCGAGCGCATGACGATATTTCTGCGGCTGCGCCTTCACATCGTGCGCCACGTCAAGAATCAGGCGTATGTCGGACGGGCTTAAATCCGTGATGGAGCAAAGATCGCGCCGTGCAAGCGGGTTGGCTGGGGCTGTCGACATCAAAGTTGAAATTGATGGAGAAGAGGATTCACCGCCTCCCTTGGGAGATTTCAGGGGGTAATGTTTTGTCGTCATGCCCGGGCTCCTTTTCCTGGAACGAGCGAGCCTGCTACGGGTGCGGAGTCGCTTAGGACGTCATCCAGTGCCTGGATGGTTTGGTCGATATGTTCCCTTTCAATGATGTACGGCGGCAGGAAGCGTAATACTGTTTCGCTGGTTCGATTGAGGAGAATGCGCCGCTCCAGCATCTGGTTCGCTACGTGCTTAGCAATTTCAGCATGCGAAAAGTCCAGGCCCAGCATCAGTCCCATACCACGCACCTCCGCAATTTCGTCGTGGCGCTCAGACAGACGGATTAGCTGGTTGACGAAGTAGCTGCCGGTCTCTTGAATGTGAGCCAACATGTTCTCCTTGCGCAATGTGTCGATGACAGCGATCGCGACCGCACAGGCCAGAGGGCTGCCGCCAAAGGTCGTGCCGTGCATCCCGGGTGAAAAGGCCCGCGCTGCCTCGCTCGTGCAGAGCACGGCAGCAATAGGGATGCCGCCGCCCAGCGGCTTGGCCAAGGTAGTGACATCCGGCAGGATGCCGTATTGCTGGTAAGCGCACCACTCGCCGGTGCGCCCCATGCCGCTCTGGATCTCATCCGCAATCAACAAGGATCCCGTCTGAGATGTGAGCCGCCGCGCAGCGGCAAGGAATTCTTTTGATACCGGACGTATGCCGCCTTCGCCCTGCACGGGCTCCAGGCAGACAGCGCAGACCTCGCTGGAAAACTTTGATTCCAGATCAGCCACATCGTCAAATCGAACGAACTCCACACCCGGAATCAAGGGCTGAAAAGGTTCGCGGTATTTAGGCTTATGGGTGGTGGAAATAGAGCCCATGGTCCGCCCGTGGAAGCTGTGTTCCAAGGCCAGGATTCTAGTTCCTAGTTCGTGACCCTCGGACCGGCGAAGCGCCGCATAGGCGCGCGCGAGCTTGAGGGCAGCCTCCCATGCCTCCGTTCCGCTGTTGCAGAAGAAGGCGCGATCCAAGCCGGTGATCTCCGCTAATCTGGCCGCTAATTCCGCCTGACCTTCATGAAAGAAAAGGTTGGAGGTGTGCAGCAGCTTCCGGCTCTGTGCGTCGATGGCCGCCTGGATTGCCGGATGGTTATAACCGAGGGCACACACTCCGATTCCGCTCAGCATATCCAGGTAAGCTGTGCCATTTTCATCGAATAGGTGCATTCCTTGACCGCCAACGAACGCCAGCGGAGTTCGATCGTAGGTTCCAATAAGTAACTTTGCTTCGGCCCTGCGTATCTCTTGAAGCTTCATGCCACCATCACCTCAGTACCGTGCGGAGTACGTGCGGAACAAATATCGGGAAGCAGAGCGGCTGCCTCAGCGGGCAGGATGCGGACCCGGCGGACTCCGCAAAGCAGAGCTTCACGGCAGGCGCTGAGTTTTGGCAGCATTCCGCCGCTGACGACAGCGTTGCGCGTCAATTCCGGAATCTGCTTTAAGCTGAGCCAGCGCATCACCTGCCCGTCGGCTCCGCGTACACCCGGCACATCGGTCAAAAAAACCAGAACATCGGCGTGGCAGGCTATCGAGCAGGCCGCGGCCATCTCGTCCGCATTTACGTTGTAATATTGGCCGTCAAAGCCGAGAGCCATGCTGGAGATTACCGGCACAGCACCCATTTCCCACACGGCCATCAGCCACCGCGGGTCGGCGGACGCGATCTCGCCTACGAACCCCAAATCAGGCGCAGTGCGCTTTTTGCGGGCTCGGAACAGAAGTCCATCACCGCCGGAAAGTCCAACGGCCGCTTGACCATGTTGTCCAATTGCGGCAACCAATTGCTTGTTCACGCGGCCCGCCAGGACCATCAGCGCGGTATCCCGGGTTTCCGCATCCGTAATCCGCAAGCCGGCGACGAAGGAGCTGTCCTTGCCGAGTTGTGACAATGTCCGCGTGAGCGCCACGCCTCCACCATGCACGACGGCAACCTGATGTCCGTCGCGAACCAGATCAACGATGGCCTGCGTGCAGCCGAGCAGCGTTGCTGGATTTTCCAGTGTCACTCCACCAAGTTTGATGACGAATTTCATGTGAGTCCTTCCTGCTCTGGCCATCCGAAAAGCAAATTCATATTCTGCACTGCCTGGCCCGCAGCGCCCTTCAGCAGATTATCCAGACACGACACCACAATGAGGCGTTGTCTATCTGAAGCCAGCGCAAACCCCAGATCGCAATAATTTGTGCGTACTGAGTATTGGATGGCAGGCAAATTGGTGCCGAACCATCGAACCATGGGCGAGCTGGAAAAAAAGCGCAGAAAACATTCTTCGATCGCCCCTGCCTCTGTCGGTTCCCGCAGTGTGAGGTAAATGGTAGACATGATTCCGCGAGGGATGGGCAGCAGGTGCGGAGTGAAAACAATGTTGCTGTTATCCAAGCCAAGTTGCTCCAGCAATTCCCCCGTGTGGCGATGGATAAAAGGAGAGTATGCCCACAGATTATCTGCAGCATTCATGAAATGCGTTTTAGAAGTCGGTGTCTTGCCAGCTCCAGAAACACCGGATTTAGAGTCGCAGATGATTCCTCGACTTAGGTCGATGCGATGGTCCGCCAGCAGAGGCGCAAGTGCCAGGATGATTGAAGTTGCATAGCAGCCAGGATTTGCAACGAGTTGCGCGGCGGCAATTTGTTTCCGGTGCAGCTCTGGAATACCGTAGATTGCTTGCTTCTGGATGGAGGCAGCAACTGCGGGATGCGCGTCGCTCAGATGGTAGACCTCGCGATTGGCCGATTCCTGCAACCTCCACGCCCCGCTCAGATCGATAACCCGGATTCCGAAATCCAGCAGCCGTGGTACCCAGGCCCGCGACTGCTCATGCGGCGTCGCCAGAAAAATTAGACTGACGCCCTTCTCCCGCAGCGCATCCCATTGGAAAGGCTCCACCCAATTCGATGTGGAACCGGCGCTTCCGGCGAGCTGCGGATGTAGCTCGGCTAAGGAAACAGGGCCGCTGATTTCCTCATGAGGATCAGCAGGGCGCCCAAAGAAAATGGGCGGCCAGTCGGCGAGCCGCGGATGATGCAGCAGCAAGCGCGCGAGTTCCGCTCCAGCGTAGCCGCTGACGCCGGCTACGGCTGTTTGATGGATCGGATTCATCATCTTTCCAGAAGGCTTTCCAACCGATGACGCAAGCGGCTCGCATGTTTTTGATCCTGACAGATAATCAGGACCGTATCATCCCCGGCAATTGTGCCCAGAACTTCTGGCATGTGTTCGTGATCGAGTGCGGCGGCCACCGGCTGCGCACTTCCTGTAGTTGTACGCAACACCAATTGATTCATCGCCTGACGGACGGTAAGCCCAAAGTTTGCAAAAACGTCATCGAGCGAAGGCAAATCGTCGTCCGGAGCTGCCCCGTTTGGAAGAGCATATCCTTGGGGACCTTTGAATAGGCGCAGATCGTGAATGTCACGCGAGAGAGTTGCCTGCGTCACATCAAAACCGCGGCGTTGCAGTTTTTTTCGCAACTCATCCTGACTGAATACCGGGCCATCGCCCAGCACCATCCGAATCGCGTTATGACGTTCCGTTTTCATGGTGAGACGCTTGCATTACCCGGGTGAAGAGATGTATAACAATACATACAAATGTATAAATATACACCAATGTTGTCAAGTGGAAGTATCGAACACATGCGCGATCGGTTGGAAGCGCACCAGGAAATCACCGCATCGTCGCGAGGCGCAGGTGGGAGGCCGGAAATGAAACCAGGTGAATCCTTAAATTTTCTTGCATCCTCCAAGACTAGCGCCAGGGGTCTGTACGACTCTCGTTATGAGCACGACTCCTGCGGCACCGGATTTGTCGCCTCTCTGAAAGCTGAGTCAAGCCACCAGATTGTTCAGGATGCTTTGACTGCTCTCGCTCGTCTGGAGCATCGCGGCGCAGTCGCGGCGGATGGAAAAAGCAGCGATGGTGTTGGTATTTTGACCGCCATTCCTCGTGCGTTTTTTTGCCGTGCTGCAGGGCTGGAACTGGCTGCGGAGCAGCCGCTCGCGGTTGGAATGTTTTTCCTACCCCAGGAGTCTTCAGACCTGGCAGCAGTGGAATTCGACCGCGCAGCCGCCGCAGAAGACCTCATTGTCCTGGCTTGGAGAAATGTCCCGCTGGACCGGAGTGTGCTGGGCGCGAGCGCGCTTGAGACACTGCCGGTGATTCGTCAGGTGTTGCTAACGCAGGAAATCAATGCGGTTGCCGGTGACACGACGCGGGGCAACCTGGAACGCCGGCTGTATCTCGTGCGCAAGCAGTTTGAACGCGCGGCAACGGGAGCCTACGTCTGCTCTCTCTCCGCGGAAACTGTGGTCTACAAGTCGCTTTGCGCCGGGCGCCTGCTCGCCGACTTCTATCCTGACTTGCGCGCTGCCGAATTCACGTCGCCCTTTGCTCTGTTCCATCAGCGCTATGCCACGAATGTGCTGCCCTCCTGGCATCTGGCGCAGCCGTTGCGGACTCTCGCGCACAACGGCGAAATCAACACGATCTGGGGAAACCGGGCCCGCATGGCGGCTCGTCTCTCTATGTTGCCGCAGGAATACTATCCAATCCTGTCGGAGAATGGTTCCGACTCGACAAGTCTGGACGAGACGGTTGAATTGCTGGCACGTACCGGACGCACGCTGGCCGAGGCGGTGCGCATGCTGGTTCCACCTGCTATGCAGCAGATGCAAACAGCGTTCCTGCGCTATCACGCGGATTGTACTGAGCCCTGGGATGGTCCGGCGGCGTTGACCTTCGCCGATGGCACCCTGGTTGGCGCCGCACTGGACCGTAATGGATTACGCCCCTGCCGATACGCTGTGACGCGCCAGGGACTGGTCGTTGCGGGTTCTGAAGCGGGGTTGGTGGATCTTGCGCCGGAAGACATTACGCAAAGCGGACGTGTTGGTCCCGGTCAAATGATCGTCGTCGATCTCAAAGCACATCGCTTGTACACGGACTCCGAACTGCACGTTCTGTTTGATCGCGCGGAGCATTACTCCGAACTGCTCGAAAAATTTGTACTGGAAGGCATCGCCCCGCGCCCTGTGTTGGCCGCGGATAAGTTGCAGCAGTTGCAGCGCAGCTTCGGCTATACCCGCGAGGACACTAAAATCGTGTTGCAGTCCATGGCTCAAGAAGGCAAGGACGCCATCTGGTCCATGGGTGACGATACACCAATTGCTCCGCTGGCCAGCACGCCTCGACCGCTCTATGCGTACTTTCGGCAACGTTTTGCGCAGGTGACCAATCCGCCGATTGATCCGCTGCGGGAATCCTGCGTGTTTTCGTTGCGGACCAGGCTCGGTCCCTGGCCCGATCTCCTCAATCGCCATGCAAGGCTGCCTGGACTTTCGCTCACCTCGCCGTTTCTCTCGCTGGGCCAGATGGAGGCACTCCGCCAGCGTCAGCACCCATTGCATGACCGGTTGCCTCTTGCAATTGTGGAATGCAAGTTTCCGGTCGATGGTTCGCTGCGCGACGCGATCGGCTCCATATGTCTGGAAGCGCAACATCTCATTGAGGGCGGCGCCAGAATTTTGTTGTTGACCGACAGAATCTCCGAAGGAGATGGGCTGCCCATTCCTATGGCAATGGCCGTCGGTGCTGTGCATCACGCGTTGGTCCGCGCCGGCTTGCGCACTCGTGCGGGGCTTGCTGTAGAAGCCGGCGATTGTCGCGATCTGCACCATGCCGCCGTGCTGATTGGCTTTGGCGCGGGCGCGGTTTGCCCTTGGCTGGCGCTTGAAACCGCTCGTCAGTGGAACCCGGAGCAGGGCGAGGCAAAGATGCTGCATGCTTTCGAAGCAGGTCTGGCTAAGGTCATGTCAAAGATGGGCATTTCGGTGCTCGACAGCTACCGTGGCGCGCAGTTGTTTGACGCCCTGGGACTGGACGAGGAAGTGATTGGAACATGCTTCCCCGGCACAGGATCGCCGCTGTCCGGGATCGGCTTCGCAGGGATTGAAGCCATGGTGCGTGCTGTTGCTGCGGGTTCTCCAGGAAGCGTTCCGCCCACCGATCTTCCCGATCCGGGTTGGGTGCGCTATCGGAAAGACGCCGAATCTCATGCCTGGCAGCCACCCACCGTGAAAGCGCTGCAAATTTTTACAGGATCCTCTCGCGGCGCAGCTGTCGCCACGGAAGAGTCTGCTGCCGCGTGGTCGGCCTTCACCCACGAGGTTCAAGATCGCCGTTCGTTGGCTTTACGCGACCTGCTGGAGATCCGCGCTGCGGCCCCAGCACTTGTGCCCTCGCAGGTTGAATCCCCTTCCAAGTTGAGCACGCGTTTCATTGCGAGCGCCATGTCCCTCGGCTCACTCAGTCCGGAGGCGCACCAGACCATAACGCTTGGTGTGAACAGCATGGGCGCCCGGTCAAACTCCGGCGAAGGCGGGGAAGATCCCGATACATATGCGCCATCCGCTCCGGATGCTCCAGCAGTGCGCCGTGATAACAAAATCAAACAGGTCGCTTCCGGCCGGTTTGGTGTGACGGCGGAATACCTTGCGCACGCCGATGAGCTTGAAATCAAAGTCGCCCAAGGTTCCAAACCGGGCGAAGGCGGCCAGCTTCCCAGCCATAAGGTGACGGCGCTGATCGCGCGCCTGCGGCATTCCCAGCCGGGAGTGGCGCTCATCTCGCCGCCTCCGCACCACGATATCTACAGCATTGAAGATCTGGCGCAGCTCATTTATGACCTGAAGCGGGTGAATCCGCGCGCTCGCGTCGGCGTCAAGCTGGTTTCGGAACTCGGCGTCGGAACCGTCGCCGCTGGCGTGGCCAAAGCATATGCGGACTATGTCACGATTGCAGGACATGCGGGAGGCACTGGGGCATCGCCGCTGTCGAGCATCAAGCACACCGGCAATCCGTGGGAGATTGGCCTGGCTGAAACGCAGCAAGTCCTCATGAATAACGGCCTGCGCGGACGCATTCGCGTGCGCGTGGACGGCGGCCTCTGCACAGCGCGTGACGTCTTGATCGCCGCACTGCTCGGCGCGGAAGAGTTTGCGTTTGGTACCTCCGTGCTCGTCGCGCTGGGTTGTGATATGGCTCGGCAGTGCCATCTGAATACATGTCCGGCGGGAATCGCCACCCAGAAGCCGGAGCTGCGGGCAAAATTTCGCGGTAAGCCGGAACATGTCGTCAGGTTTTTTGAGCAGATCGCCTCCGAGCTGCAGGGCTTGCTGGCCGAATTCGGTTTACCTTCACTCGATGCGGCGATCGGACGCGTGGACCTGCTGGAACAGGTGCGCCACAACGGAAATCTGGATCTCTCACCGCTGCTGGTCCGCGATTCAGACGGCCCGACGCGTTGCATTGCGAAACGCAATGACCGCCCGGAAGACCACGCTCCTTTGGACGACAGATGGGTACAGCCAGCGATCAATGCGTTCAGGCAGGGAACTAGCTTCACAGGGGTCACCGCAATCCATAATGGAGATCGTTCCTTTGGGGCCCGTATCGCTGGAGAGCTTGCGCTGATTGCCAAAACTGAAGCATTACCGGGTGGTGGGGTCCACCTGCACTGCAGCGGCACGGCCGGGCAATCCTTCGGAGCATTTGCCATCACCGGTATGCATCTGCTGCTGGATGGGCAGGCAAACGATTTCGTAGGCAAGGGGCTCTCCGGCGGGGAACTGGTTCTTTGTTCGACAGGGCAGGCGTCGCGAGACAGCGCGCACCATATTCTGCTAGGCAATGTCGCGCTTTACGGCGCAACCGCGGGCAGCTTGTTTGCCTCGGGCCGCGCGGGTGAGCGCTTTGCCGTGCGTAACTCCGGAGCAACCGCCGTGGTGGAAGGGATCGGCGACCACGGGTGCGAGTACATGACCGGCGGAGTAGTCGTCGTCCTTGGCGCGGCGGGAACAAACTTCGGCGCAGGCATGACCGGCGGCGCTGCGTTCGTTCTGGACGAGGATGGCAGTTTCCTGGCGCGAGAAAACTATCATCCGGCCTTTTTGAAGCCGTGTCCATTTTCGCAAATGACGGATGAGATGCAGCATCAGGTGCATGCGCTCGTTTCCAATCATCGCGACAAGACCGGAAGCCTGAAAGCCGAAAAGCTTCTGGCCGGCTGGCCCACTATGGCGCAAGCATTCGTCTATATGGAGCCACTGCCGCAGGCGTGAGGCTGGCAAGTTGTACCGGTCAATCTTTGTTCCTGTCAATCCACAGAACAAATCCGCTGCATGGGTTGCTAAGCATTGCTGATGATGACGGACTCCGGTGCTCTCTTGAGCGAGTGAAGCGCGGAAGAGGTAAATCCCGCATTACGGAACATGGTTTGGAACTCCGCGAATGTGTAAACATCCCCGGCCGCTGTGCTCCCCAGCATCATCATTGCAAAGCTCGCAGCCGGGGGCGGCGACACGCGGTCGTCGTTTGGTACGAAGTCAAGCGTGACACATCTTCCCCCTGGAGCGAGTGCCGCCAGAATTTTGTGCATCAGTTTCTCGCAGGTCGGTGGATCGAAATGATGGAAAAAATTAGTTACAAAGACCAGATCATAGGGTCCGCCAAACTCCGTGTCGAAAGCGCTTCCGGGAAGTAGAGAATGACGATCCGCTATGCCGAATTTCTGCGCGTTCTCGGTTGCCACTGCAAGCACGTTGGGCCAATCCAACGCGGAGATCTGCGCCTTTCGATTGTGTTGGGCGATCAGGATGCCAAATAGCCCGTGCCCGGCTGCGATGTCTAAGACCCGCACCTGGTCCTCGCCGCCGACCAGATCCGCGATCTCCGCCGCTGCAGGAAACATCATGGGAATCATATGGTTCGCGAAGTCCACCCAGATAGGGTTGTCATGGCTGACCGTTCCGTCACCGGGAAGCGTTGTTGTTCCCGCTCGGACGATCTCAGCCAGGTTGAGAAACGGGGCGATTAGGCGTGGGTCAAGAATGAACGAGGCGACACTTCCGAAGTTAGCAGGCGAGTTCCGGTCCAGGAACACAGCGGAATCCGGCGTTAGCGCGTATTCCTGCCCGCGCTTTTCGAGGAATCCACAGACGACGAGGTAGTCGCAGAGGATGCGGACCCTGCGCCGGGAGGCGCTGACCGCTTGCGCCACAGCATCCGCAGTTCGGCTTCCACGTGCGATTTCAGTGAACAGGTCAAGCTCAATCGCAGCTTTCAAAGCTGCAGAGCGCTGTTAGGCGTTTAGGTTGTCGAGAATAATTCCGGGATTGGGTTGGTGGCTGGGTTTAGCTGTCGTGCTCATAGGAGCGGAATGCTACAGCTGCCCGAAGGTTCGCGTCAATAAAATCTGGCGGCTGGCCCATTCAAGCCGCTTTTGGCTGGAGTGGGGAACGGGTCTCGCCATACTCGAATGCCTTCCAGCGTAGCCTCACAATGAGTGCATTATCGCCAATGCACGCGCCAAAGGTTCGGTAATTCGCCAGCGGTTCGATTTCCCGAATTATGGGCGGTTGGGCAGCGCCAGTATTATCATCAATAGAGATGGGAATGAAACTCAATCTCACGGAATTCCATCCGCGCGGGCCCTTGCTGGCGTGGACCGTCGCTGTTGCGCTTCTATTCTTTTCCATTCCGCTGCATGCCAAGCCAGCGACAGGCAAAAATGTCCATCTGCATGGCACTTTGATTGATATGACCTGCTGGAACGACCGTTCCGGCGACACCTCCACGTTGCTGCGGGAGCATACCAAGCGGTGCCTGCAAATGCCAGACTGCATCCGAAGCGGCTATGCCGTCGTTACCCCGGATGGGCAAGTCTATAAGATGGACGCGGCCAGCAACGACAGCACGACGAAATGGATCGCGGCAACCCCGCAGGACGCAAACTGGCGCGTGGATGTGAAAGGCCGCGTCGAAAACGGTTTGCTGGATGTAAAGAAGATTCAACTGCAGAAATAAAAAATTTAGGGAGACGAGAAACATGCGGGTTGGCATTTTGACAGGCGGCGGGGACTGCCCCGGATTGAACGCGGTGATTCGCGCGGCGGTGCGCAAGGGAATCTTCCATCATGGCGATGAGTTTGTCGGCTTTGTGGAAGGCTGGCGCGGCGTGCTGGAAGACAAAACTATGCCGCTGACCATCGACACGGTTTCCGGCATCCTCCACCGGGGCGGCACCATTCTGCGCACCTCCCGCACCAATGCCCGCAAAAAGGAAGGCGGAATCGAGCAGTGCATTGCCAC
The DNA here is from genome assembly GCA_035713565.1 of Acidobacteriaceae bacterium. GTDB lineage: Bacteria > Acidobacteriota > Terriglobia > Terriglobales > Acidobacteriaceae > JAKAAZ01. Next base: position 19,816 of record DASSZI010000270.1, read on the forward strand.
AATCGAGCGCAACAAGTTGGACGCGATGATCACGATCGGCGGTGATGATACCCAGGGCGTGGCGAATGCGCTCGTGCAGAAAGGTGTAAAGTGCGTCGGAGTGCCCAAGACGATCGACAACGATTTGAGTGGTACGGACGTTTGCTTTGGCTTCGACACAGCGGTCAGCATCGCTACGGAAGCTGTTGACAGGCTGCATTCCACGGCCGAAGCGCACAATCGCGTCATCGTGTGCGAAGTGATGGGTCGCGATGCCGGCTGGATCGCGCTGTACAGTGGAATTGCTGGCGGGGCCGATGCAATCCTGGTTCCGGAGAAGCCCATTGATCTGGACGAAGTCTGCGCGATTGTGAAGGAACGCCACGCGCGCGGAAAATACTTCAGCATCATCGTCGTTGCCGAAGGCGCCAAGATGCCCGCGAGCGGTGGATTGGCGACCCATGGGGACAAGGTAGACGAGTTCGGCCACGCAAGGCTGGCAGGCATTGGGCAGTATGTAGCGGATGAGATTGAAAAACGTACTGGATTCGAAACGCGCTCGGTGAACCTGGGCCATACACAGCGTGGAGGAACCCCGACCGCCTTTGACCGTATGCTTGCAACGCGCTACGGCTCGGCCGCCATCGACCTCGTACATCAGGGAAAATTTGGCCGCCTTGTTGTGCTGCGCGGAACGGAGATCACCGACATTCCGCTGGCGGACGCAATCGCGAAAAACAAAACTGTTGGCGATGAGCTGCTGGCGCTGGGACGGGGATTGCAACCGGTTCTAAAGAAGTAGCTGGATACCAGCCTCCGCAGAATAAATGGCCGGCGCATGCTGGCCATTTCCTTTGAAGGCTTTCGTTCGTAATCCTGATTACCGGGCCGAAGGGAACCTCTGTGGGTACACCCAAGGTGTTGGATTTGAAGACCTTCCGAATACACGATCTGGTATCTCGACCCGGCAAAACCTGCGATTTAGCCACCGGAGACCTGTTGGCTCGTCTAAAAGCCGAAAAAGTCTGTTGAAATCCCCAGGAAAGCGGCCTATAACCGAACTCCAGGCACTTCGAAATCAAAGGTGCGGAGAAGACAAGCGATGCCAGGCTCCAGTCGTGTAAAAGCCAACAGGGTTGCGTCAGAAGTCATGCTGCCGACGAGCGGAGTGTCTCGCCCGGGTACTACCAGCAGCGGACAAGGCCCGGGGTCGCCTGCACCACAGCGGGAGATGAGAGAAGTGATGGACATCCGGAATGCTGCAGATTATCTGGGTATTAGTGCAGATAGTCTTTACAAGTACGCCTCAGAGCACTTCATTCCCGCCTTTAAGCTTGGCAACCGGTGGAGATTCAAACGGTCCCTGCTGGAGAACTGGATGGAACAGCAGAGTTCCCGCGAACTTACGCCAGAACAAGAAAGAGCTCCCAGGCCAAAGCAGAAGAAGCCCGCCGCCAAGGCGCGGTAAACAGGGTTCAGGGCGATAGCTCGCCGGACAGTTTCTGACAACTCGGTCCGGGTGTCTGTCAGGCGGTGTTATCCAGTGCTGCAGGTGTTCGGACCTTCCTTATCCACATCCTGGCCCTTCTTTCGCACCGGAACTGCACCAGTTCTACACCTTGCGGCTCTGCTCCGCCCGAACCTACACTAAAAGTTCATCGCAATTTCTTTGCTTCTGCAGGGGCCGCTTGGGGCTGTCACAGAAGTGATTGGTAGAAGCCCAGTTATTCCAACCAGTTCCATCAGTAATACAATAAGTAGTGGTGGGAGCTTGACATCCACTATTTGGAGCGGTACTTTCCCTCTACGGGCTTCCGACACTCCTGGCTGAGCACTGGGCTATCTCGGGCAAACCCGCCGGTGACACAAGCACATCGATTTTTAGAATTCATCGCACAGGAGACATGCCAAATGGCTGAGCTAAATCACACACAAACCGGGTTCGGAGAAGTCCAATCTACCGGCAAAACCACGCCCGTTCCGGTTCTCACGGGGACGCCTGCTTCCACCACGGGCAAACAGGCAGGCCTTCATTTCGACCGTTTTTTCAGCCGGGAGGATGTCTCTCCTTACGATGAAATTCAATGGGAGCGCCGCATAGCGTCCATCGTGGATTCGAAAGGGAACTCGATCTTCGAACAGAAGGACGTCGAAGTCCCCGTTGACTGGTCGATGACGGCAACCAATATCGTCGCCAGCAAATATCTTCATGGCCAGCTCGACACGCCGCAGCGCGAGACCGGGGTACGCCAGCTGATCACGCGTGTGGCTGAAACAATTCGCGACTGGGGCATGGCCGGAGGGTACTTCCGCACTCCGGAGGACGCCGCTGTCTTCTACGACGAACTTGCGCACATGCTGCTGAATCAGAAGGTGGCCTTCAATTCGCCGGTTTGGTTCAATGTCGGCTGTGACCGGCTGGAGCCGGACTCCGACGCCCAGAACTGGCACTGGAACCCGCACACCTGCGCAGTCGAGTTTTCCGTCACCGGTTACCGAAGCCCTCAGTGCTCCGCCTGCTTTATCAATTCGGTCAAGGACTCGCTGGATTCCATCCTTACGCTCGCCAAGACTGAAGGAATGCTGTTCAAATGGGGGTCCGGCACGGGTACCAATTTGTCCACCATTCGTGGCTCTGCGGAAGTGCTGTCCGGCGGAGGCACGGCATCCGGCCCGTTAAGCTTTATGCGGGGATTCGATGCTTTCGCGGGCGTAATCAAATCCGGCGGCAAGACCCGGCGCGCAGCCAAGATGGTCATTCTCGACATCGACCATCCAGATATCGTCGACTTCATTGAATGTAAGTCCAAAGAAGAGGCGAAGGCCTGGACTTTGATGCGAGCTGGCTATGACGGGTCAGGACCCGACTCTGAAGCGTTCACCTCAATTTTTTTCCAGAATGCGAACAATTCTGTGCGCGTCAATGACGAATTCATGCGCGCCGTGGAGAAGGACGGAGAATTCTGGACCCGTACGGTCAAGGAAGATACGCCGTTCAAAAGCTATCGAGCACGCGATTTGATGCATAAGATTGCCGAGAACACCTGGCATTGCGGCGATCCGGGTATGCAGTACGACACCACGATCAATAAATGGCATACCTCCAAGAACACGGGCCGCATTAACGCCTCCAATCCTTGTTCGGAGTACATGTTCCTGGATGATTCAGCATGTAACCTTGCCAGTTTCAATCTGCTTAAATTTGTCACTCCTACGGGAACGTTCGATATTCCGGCGTATCGTCACGCGGTTGATGTGCTGATTACCGCGATGGACATTCTCGTGGACAACTCCGGCTATCCGACGGAAGCGATTGGGCGCAACTCCCATGATTATCGTCCGCTAGGTTTGGGCTATGCCAATCTGGGAGCGCTGCTGATGGCCTGCGGTCTTCCTTATGATTCGGACGCGGGGCGCGATTTCGCTGCGTGCCTGACAGCCATCATGTGCGGCCAGGCCTATCTGCAGTCTTCTCGCGTTGCCGAGCAGTGCGCGCCTTTGGCTGCGGCTACTCCGCTGACCCAGTCTACGGATCATAACGGCGGTGCCTGTCCCGGTTTTTACGTGAATCGCGAACCGTTTCTGGACGTCATTCGCATGCATCGCGCAGAAGTTAATAAAATTGGCCGATCACTCACCAGTTCTGAACCGTTCAAGGTGCCCCAATTGAACGATCTGCTTGAGGCCAGTCGGGATAGCTGGGATAAAGCGCTGATCCAGGGTGAAAAACACGGATATCGCAACTCGCAGGTTACCGTGCTTGCGCCGACAGGAACCATTGGCTTCATGATGGACTGCGATACTACGGGCGTCGAGCCGGATCTCGCACTAGTGAAATATAAAAAGCTGGTTGGCGGAGGCATGATCAAAATTGTCAACAACACCGTTCCAGCGGCGTTATTCAAGCTCGGCTACGACAATGATTCGGTCGATGCAATTGTCAGCTACATTGACGCGACGGGTACGATCGAAGGCGCGCCTGGGCTCAAGCCGGAACACCTGCCGGTATTCGATTGTAGCTTCAAAGCGTCAAAAGGGACACGCAGCATCCATTACATGGGACACATCCGTATGATGTCTGCGACGCAGCCGTTCCTGTCCGGCGCGATTTCCAAGACGGTGAACCTGCCTAACTCCGCGAGCATCGAGGACATAGCGGAAGCCTACATGGAAGCCTGGCGCCAGGGCCTGAAAGCTGTCGCTGTTTATCGGGATGGGTCCAAAGGAACGCAACCGTTAAATGTGACGGATTCCGAGAGCAGCAGCGGGAACTCCGCCCTCAACGCTGCAAGTGGTCAACTGCTGAACGCTCTTGCACGCCTGCCCGTTGATACATCTGCCGTGGAGACGCTCGCTGCCCAGTTTGCCGCTAAGCCCAAGGAAGTGGTTCAACTGCCCGCGTCCGGTTTGGAAGCACTCGCCCGCGCAATGATGCAGAACGCGGCTTCCGTCGTGTTGACGCAGCAAGATCCAAATGCCCCACCACGAACCGTGCGCCATCGTCTGCCGGAGGAGCGTGCTTCCTTGACCCACAAGTTCTCAATAGCCGGGCACGAGGGTTACATCACGGTCGGTCTGTACCCGAACGGGCAGCCGGGGGAAATCTTCATCAAAATGGCGAAGGAGGGCTCCACCGTAAGCGGCCTCATGGACGCATTCGCCACCGCCATTTCGCTGTCCTTGCAGCATGGCGTGCCGCTCAAAGTTTTGTGTGAAAAATTCTCTCACTTGCGCTTTGAACCTTCGGGCTGGACAGGCAATGAGCAGATTGGCTTTGCGAAATCGATTATGGACTATATCTTCCGCTGGTTGCAGTTGCGCTTTCTGTCCGGCACCCAGCTCACTTTGTTTGCAGATATGGCGCACCAGGCGGGGAACTCGTCTGGAGTCCACAATGCATTCGCGCCCGAGCAGCAGCACCAGTCCACGCGGGGCATGGGTGCAACTCAGGCACCGCTGGGAGGAATTCTCCCAGACCTGAATGCAGGCTATGCACCGGTACAGGGCAGGCCCGAAATGGAAGATCGTGGCCTGCTGCATGCATCGGACGCCATGCGTCAGTTTGTCGACATGGGCGATGCGCCAAGCTGTCACATCTGCGGAGCAATTATGGTCCGTAACGGAAGCTGTTACAAATGCGTGGAGTGCGGCTCCACAAGTGGATGCAGTTAATGCACGAAAGTCTGGGCCAGCCCGAATGGCATTGTTGATAATCAAAGGGACACGGAGGAATTTATTGTGGCATTCCTCCGTGGGAAATTGGATTTAGGAAACTGTGTTGGCGGCCACTCGGATGGAGCAGTATAGTGTTTTTCGCGAAATAAGCTGGAACGAGCTGGCTTTTCAATCTGACTTTGAATGCACGGAACAATGCGACCAGCGTTCAGGGATGACTGCCAACTGGATGAATGCTCTTCCATCCACATCGGAATAGCTTTACAATAGGAATCACTTGGTGATCGTTCTTTTCATCTCATCGCCAGGAATGTCTCCTTACGAGAGTTTCAGCGGCCATCCATCCAGTTCCTCAGTAGCTCAATGGCAGAGCATTCGGCTGTTAACCGAAGGGTTGTAGGTTCGAGTCCTACCTGAGGAGCCAAATCCGTCAAGCACTTGCAGCAACCCCTCCGATCGACTTCGCCGAACTTCGCCGAATTTCATTTAGACCTTTCAGGTTTCTCCCTTTCAGCCCCAAATTTTTCTCCGGCATCTTCCAATCGCCGAGCACGGCTGAAGTGCGCGAGTTGACCGCGGCGAGAACGCTCTCCTCGATCGTTTGAACGTAAACGTCCCCAGTCGTCTTGATGCTCGCGTGCCGCAATATGCCCTGCGTGTCCTTGAGCGTCCCGTGCCGCTGCATGTCGGTTCCCAGTGTCCGCCGCATCACCTGAAAAGTGACGAGCCGGTCCGGGATGCCCAGCTTTCGGGCAACCGGGCGGATGCGCCATTTCAAGAAGTTCTTTCCCCAGCCCGGCACCGCCTGCCCCTTCCGTTCCCCCCGTCCGAACGTGGGGAACATCAGGGCCTCTGGCGAGGAGTCCTTGGACAGTTTTCGCCAAGCTTCGATGACCGGCCGGACTTGCTCTGGAACCGGAATCGGCGCCTTGCTCTGCCTCGTCTTGAGCCGACCGCTGTAGAACTGGCCCTCGTAGGCCGTCCCGTACGGCTGAAGTGATTCGCCCGTCCAGGACTTCCATTGCAGGCCCATGACTTCACTCGCTCGGGGACCACAGAAGATGCCCACCTGGAGTAGACAAAGATCGTGCATGTCCTCAATACCGTTGACGAGGCCCAAAATCTGGTCCTGCGTCATCACAGGTTTTTCAACCGGCTTGGTCTGAGGCATTGTCACGTCTTCTCCGGGGTCCTCCTTGAGAAACTTCTGCTTGCGAGCCATTGCGGTGATCGCGCGGATGTTCGAATAGCAGGAGCGAACAACCGACTCGGAATACTCTTCAGCCAAATCATTCAGCCAAATCTGAATCTGAAAAGAATCCAGCTTGCTCAGCGGAATGTCCCCGAACCTCTTGATCAGATAACGTTCAATCTGATCGGTGTTGGTTTGCTTGTATGCTGGGCTCCATTTGCCCTGGCGCATTGGGATGTAACGTTCCTTCACGAACCATCGAAACGTCACTGCTTCGTCTTGCTGAACACTGGGTATTTCAGCGAGAATCCCACATTCCTTGAGAATTATTTCCCGCAGCAACTGCTCCGCCTTCCATTTCGGATTGCCGGCCTTGGGGCAGATTGGGACGTTGCGGTGCTTCCGGACCTCCTTTGCACTTGAATCCTGTCCGTAGATCAGGTACTTGCCGTACCACATCTTCACCTTCTTCCCGCTCGGGTAGACGGTGCCTTTCTGGTACTTCATTGCCATGTAGTTCTCCGCTTTCTGCTTCCGGTCCTGGTCGTGGAGAACAATTCAATCATCTACGAAACTAGGGGCGCCGGGAAGCGGGAAGAGTATTCAATTCAGCCATGAAGATTTCGACGTCGGCCGCACGGTAGCGAAGGAGCTTTCCGAGCTTCACGCCGGGTATTCGAGGAGACCGCCGCG
>DASSZI010000271.1:0-9827 GCA_035713565.1 Acidobacteriaceae bacterium
TAGACGACCTGAGTCATGTCATAGGTCGGCTCGACATTCAAGGTCAGGCTCGTCACCATGCCCAGCGCCCCCAGGTGGACGACCGCGCCTGCAAAACGATCCCCATCTTTCGCGCGGGACAAGTGTACAAGACTTCCGTCCGCCGTGACGACTTCCATGGCGCTGACGGCTGTGGCCAGATTGCCGTTTTTATTGCCCGATCCGTGGGTCGCTGTCGCGCATGCGCCCGCTACGGTAATTTCCGTTAGAGACGCGAGGTTATGCAGCGCGTAACCGTGCTTTTGCAGGTAAGGAGCGAGATGGTCATACGTCACGCCGCCACCTACAGTCACGGTGCGGGCAGAGGTATCGATCGCCATGGAATCCAGGTGCTTCAGGGAGATCTGCTCGTGGCTGCTGTCCGCGATCCGATTGAAGGAGTGGCCTATGCCGAGCGCCTTCACTTTGCCGCTCTGCCTGATCCTGTGCTGCAGCTCGTCGACGGAGTGCGGAAGATATAGTTTGTCCGTGCTGTAGGTGTAGTTTCCCGACCAGTTCATTCGCCGCGCGATGATCTGCTGTCCGAGAGCGAAACGCGACAGGACCGTGTCCGTGAAAAGCATCCCCGAAGACTTCAGAAAATCCCGCTTGTCCATTTTCCTATCCAGCGCAGACCAGAGCTGCGAAATAGCAAATCCATCCTAATTCACCGAGAAGGACTCGATTCGAGCGAGGGGTTCAGGCGGTTTGCTCAGTTCGCAGCGTGATCATGGTCAGCTCAGGACGGCAATAAAAGCGAAATGGCACGCCGACGCTGCCGATGCCGCGGTTCACGTAGAGTTGCAGCCCGTTGCCGAGCGAAAAATGCCCTTCCACGTATTTGCGTCCCAGTTTTGGCAGGTACAGAGCTCCTATCATCGGCACTCGAATCTGTCCGCCATGGGTATGGCCGGAGAGCATCAGATCCACGCCGCCGTGTTGAATCACGCGGTCGGCATAATCCGGCTCGTGCGCCATCAGGATCACCGGCTCGTCAGGAGTCTGCAAACCGCGGGGCGCCGCAAGATTCAGGTCCGGCGCGCTGACCCCCACGTCTTTCACTCCGGCGAGCCACAGCCGTGCACCATTGCGTTCAAAGGGAACGTGTGCATTGGCCAACACTGGGTGCCCATGCGAATTAAGGGCCTGGGTAACGATATCCGGCCCCACGGTGGCATCGTGATTGCCCAGCACGCACCAGCGCTGAGGGCACTGAATGCCGGAGAGCGTCTCCGCGCAGGGAAAGCTCATTTCCGCGTCACGCCAGTCCGATGCCGGCCCTTCGCTGATGAAGTCGCCTGTCATCAGCACCAGATCCGGGGTTTGCCGATTCACCTGTGCGACAACTTCACGAATGAAATAGGGTTCAGTGTATTGCTCGTAATGGAAGTCGGACAGATGAGCGATGCGAAGCCCATCGAGTGCCGGAGAGAGCCGCGCCAGTCGAACTGTGCGGTGCGTAATTTCCAGATGATGACGTTCAAACTCGCCAGCATAGGCAAGCAAGCCGACCGAGCTTGCGCCTGCCAGCTGCAGAAAACGGCGGCGCGTCAAACGTGTTGTCAGGTGCCCGGGCAATATCTTCTAGGATAGTTCATCGGCGTTGCCAAACGCCCATTTTTTCGCGCAACAGCGGGTGCTTGCAAAGTTATTGACCTGAATAGACACTCTCGATACACTCAGCAGATCAATCCATCCCCACGGCTACCATGGAGTTGAACTATGAAGAAAATGCTGTCTTCCAGGATAAGTATTTTGCTGGTGCTGCTTGTCGGCCAGGGCGCGGCTTCTGCCCCGGGTCTTCTTGCACAGAATCATGTCGTTTCTTCCTCCGAAATACAAAAGGATCTAAGCACTGCTTCCTCTGCGCGTCAGCAGAACCAGGAGCATGTCAAAAGCTTTCTGTCCTCGCCGGAAGCGCAGCAGGCGATGAAGACTGCCAAAATCAATCCGCAGCAGGTAACAAATGCGGTGAGCCAACTGAGCGATGCCGATCTGGCGCGTCTGGCGGCAAGAACAGACAAGGCACAGAAGGACTTCGCGGCCGGAACCATCGACAATCATGATCTGCTGGTGATTCTTGTGGCGATAGCCGTGCTGATTTTGATCATCGTCGCTGTTCACTAAACATGAAACTGTGGAGGGCCGCAGGAGCGTTTTTGCTGGCGACAGCGGCTCCCGGATTGGCGCAAGTGGCAACACCACCGCCTCCGGTCTGGATGGATGTTCCTTTCGCAGCGCAGACTGCGGACGGCTGCGGCTCCGCATCCGTTTCGATGATCATGCGCTACTGGGACATAAAAGACCAGCAGCCCATCGCTCCGGATGCCGATCCTGTGAAGATTCAGGCCCTGTTGTTTTCTCACGCCGCGCACGGCATCTATGCAAGCAGCATGGAGCATTACCTTCGCAGCTCTGGCTATCAGGTATTTGCTTTTAGCGGCGAATGGCGCGACCTGGAACATAACCTCGATTTAGGGCGACCCCTTATCGTCAGCCTGAAGGCCAGTGGATCGCACGGCCCCTTGCATTATGTTGTCCTCGTCGGGATCGATTCCATTCGAGGTTTCGTTTACATGAACGACCCGGCCCAGCAGAAGATGCTGAGGATCTCGCGGGAGGGATTCGAGTCCGAATGGAGGCCCACGCGGAATTGGACCCTGCTGGCAGTTCCTTTGGCTGCGGGCAAATCCGGGCATTGATCGGCGTTTTGCTGTTCATATTTTTGCTGCAAACCGGCCGTGCGCAGGCACCCGCTCCCAGCGCGAGCACCAGCACTTCAGCCACTCAGACCGTCAAGAAGCTTTACGATTCCGCGCAGTGGACTGCTGTGCTGCGCGCCGTTCCCCATGCAACCGGCGAACCTGCCGACCTGATCCTGTATCGCGCCCTGGCACTGACGCAACTGGGTCGGCTTGATGCTGCCGACCACGCGTTGCAAACCGGGTTTGCAGCGTATCCTCGCGATGTCCGCTTTCTGGAAGAACTGGCCGGAATTGCCTATCGCAGGAAGCACTACAGAATGGCCACCCGCGAGTTGCACCGGGCGCTAAAGCTCGATCCGCACGACCGGTACGCAGATGATTTTCTTGCGTCCATTTATTTCCTCCAAGGAAATCTGGAAGCTGCACTGAAGTATTGGAACCGGATCGATAAGCCCAGACTTAACGATCTGAACTACGAGCCCTCCGCGAGACTCGATCCAATGATTCTGGATCGAATCTTTCTCTTCTCACCGGGCAATCTCTGGCTACGCAGCCGCTATCTGGACTCTCAGGCAGAGCTCGCCTCGCTCGATCTGTTTCCCAATATTTTTTACGACCTGCAGGCACAGCAGGACGGCACTTTTCAACTGGTTATCCATGCGGCACCGCGAAGCACCTGGCGCGAGGCGAAGATCCAGAACCTGATCTCGGCGCTTCGAGGATTGCCCTATCAGTCGGTTTATCCGGAGTTCTACAACCTTGATCGAAAAGCGCTCAACTGGCGTTCCTTCGTGCGCTGGGATGCGCAGAAACGCATGCTGTTGAGCGAAGTTGCAGCTCCTCTCGAACACAATCCGGGCAAACGCGTCCGCCTTTACTTCGATGGGCGCAACGAAAACTGGAACATCACGCGCACGCTACGGCCCTCCCTCGTTGCCCCTGCCGGAGTGAACCTGCAGCGTGGGATTTTCGGAGCGGGCGTCCAGTCGATTGTCAACTGGCGATGGCAGTGGAATGTAAATGCGGAATATTCGTATCGAGACTTTCGCACGCTGGCCGGCATTCCCGCAGCGGCCTTTCCATTTTTCACCCGCGCGTCGGGATTGGCGGTTCGCTCAGGCATCCATCGTTCATTGATCCGCGATCCAGAGCGACGCTTCACTCTGGATGGAGGAGCAACTGGCGAATTCGGAAAGTTCTTCACCAGACCTTTGGGCAAGTACAGCCGCGTGGAAGGTTCGGCGGAGGCGAACTGGTTTCCGCAAGCCACGGGCGAGGATTACAGCACCACCACCAGACTGCGCGTCGGCCGCACCTTCGGGCAAATTCCCTTTGACGACCTCTTCATGCTCGGCTTCGATCGTGACAATCCCCTGTGGATGCGCGGGCACAACGGCCTGGTGAACGGCAAAAAAGGAAACGCGCCGCTGGGAACAAGTTTTATTCTTTCCAACTCTGAAGTCGATAAGATCGCGTATCAGGATGGAATCTTTCTTTTGAAACTTGGGCCTTTCATCGACACTGGCGACATCTACGATACATCGGAATTTTTTGGTTCTCCGAAATGGCTGACGGACACAGGCGTGCAAGCGACTGTGCGCGTCCTGGGTAGCTTTGAGGTTGTCCTCGGCTATGGCAAGGATCTGCGCTCCGGCGCCAATACCTTCTACTCCACGGTCTCTCGCTGAGCAGAACGTTCAACCCAATGAATGGCAAGCGGCAAGTTTCGTTAACCCCACCGAAATATCCACTAAAATCAACTCATGTCGTACTCTGCTGCGGTGGAAGGCTTGTTGGCGCGCGGGCATGAGCTGCTGCCTGCTCACCGGGTTCCGCGCCGTAAATTTGACCTGGAGCAGATGCGACTTCTTGCCGCTGAACTCGGGCATCCCGAGCGCCAATTCCGCAGTGTGCTGATTGCAGGCACGAACGGCAAAGGCTCAACTGCGGCGACGCTTGCAAGCATTTTGCAATCGGCGGGTTATCGCACGGGGCTGTATACATCTCCACATTTGTCCAGACTGAACGAGCGCATTCAGATCAATCGGGAACTGATTTCCGAGGATCACTTTGCCCGTCTCTACTTTCGCGTGGACGAGGCCGGTGCGCGCCTGTTGAAGGCAGGAAAGCTGGCGCAGCCGCCCAGTTTTTTTGAGGCGATGACGGCCGTCGCATTCGCACATTTCGCTGAGCAGAATGTAGACCTGGCGGTGCTGGAAGTCGGCATGGGTGGACGTCTCGACGCGACAAACATCGTCGACCCTCTGCTGTCGATCATCACCGACATTTCGCTGGATCACATGGAATGGCTGGGGCAAACAGTTGCCGAGATTGCGCGTGAGAAGGCAGGCATTCTGCGCCCGGGCGGCACAATGATCACGCTGCCACAACATCCGGATGCCAATCGCGTCCTCGGCGAATGCGCCATGACTCTGGAAGTTAATGGCATTAACGCCGCGGAATACATGCCGCAGCCTCACGCTTCAACAAGCCATGCATTCCGGGATTCAGAATATGACATCACGCTGATGGGAAGTGTCGTGCGGGTCTCTCCAGCGCTGGCTGGAGTCCATCAGCATCGCAATACTGCGCTCGCAATTGCCGCAGCCGTCGAGTTATGTAACACACACGGTTACAAATTAAATACAGATGCAATCCTCTCTGGAATCAACACTGCGAATTGGCCCGGCAGGCTTGAATTGTTTCAGAGAACGGGGCAGCGTTGTGCTGTGTTGCTGGATGTGGCCCACAATCCGGCAGGTGCATGGACGTTGCGCTCCGCAGTAACGAACCTGCCGGGTTTCGCGCGCAGGACGCTGCTGTTCGGATGCCTTCGAGATAAGGCTTATGCCGAAATGGCTCAGATTTTATTCCCCGTTTTCGACTGTGTGTTGCTGTCGCCGGTCGATTCTTCCAGATCTGCCTCCGCCGGTGATCTGCTCGCAGCCGCTGCGCCCCTTGGCACTCAAGCGCAGGCGGTAGACTCCCCGCGTGCTGGCTTGAATCTCGCCCTCCGCGATGCGGCGCCTGCGGATCTAGTGGTCTGCGCCGGTTCGATTTACCTCGTTGGCCCGATTCGCGACGATCTGATCGCTCCATCGGAGAATGCGCTGTGAGCTCTATAGATACGAGCGGCGAAACCAAGTCTTCGCGCCTGGACGGATCTGCGGTACAGGGCTCCCCCTCAGAAGGTTCCTGCACTGCCCTGAAACAGAACTTCGGCCTGCGCTGGCTCACCTATCTCCTCCTGATGCCTTTGGCGGCATTAGCCACAGCAATCTTTGGCTCCGCTGCCATGCTGGCCTCCATTTTCGATGGGGCCGGACGCCTCCAGCACTCAATTGCGCGGAGATGGGCGAAAACGCTCCTTCGCATCGCGGTCTCCCCGGTTCAGATGGTCGGAAGCGAACATTTGGCGAATTTAGGTACGGCCGTTTATGTAGTGAACCACCTGTCCTACATGGATACTCCTGTCCTTTTCAGCAAATTACCTTTCCAATTTCGTATTCTGGCGAGACATGAGCTTTTCCGCATTCCTTTCATCGGCTGGTACTTGCAGCGTTCCGGGCAAGTAGCGGTGGACAGCAGCAGTCTTCGCTCCAGCTTGGCGAGCCTGAACAGGGGAGTGAGAATTCTGCAGGAAGGCATGCCGCTGGTGGTTTTTCCCGAGGGCGGCCGATCCGCCGATGGGCAGCTCCACCCCTTTCTGAGCGGGCCCGCTTTTATGGCAATTCGCGCTGGGGTTCCAGTCGTCCCGATGGCGCTAATCGGTACTTACGAGGTGATGCCAATGCACACCTACCACCTTCATCCGCGACCCCTCACCCTGGTGATTGGGGAGCCAATCCCAACAACGGAATACAGCCTGAAGATGGCAGAGATATTGACCCAGAGACTGCACCGGTCGGTTGCGGATCTCTACTTCCAGCACTCGCCAACCAACAACGCGGGTGCATCCGACGAACAGATCTCCACTGCGTTGCCTCCGAGGTAAATGCAAGCTATGAGTCCAGATGTTCGTCCTCGTATTGCAATTCCGGTTCCTACTCTGGCACAGGTCGACTACAACAGCAGAGCCTGGCCGCAGTATGCGCTTGCCGTAGAGCAGGCTGGGGGGACACCGGTTCAACTTTCGCTGTCGTTAAAGCCCGCAGACATTATGAAGCTGGCGAACAGTTGCCAGGGAACCCTGCTACCCGGCAGTCCTGCCGACGTCAATCCCGCCAAGTACGGACGTTCCCCGGAGAGCGAAACTGCACCTCCAGATGACGCCCGGGAGAACATGGATGAACTACTGCTGCAGGATGCGTATAACCTTCACAAGCCGTTGTTGACCATCTGTTATGGAACGCAATCGTTGAATACCTGGCGCACAGGCACCCTGGTGCAGCATCTCCTACCTGTTCCCGTCAACCATCGCGCAGGAAAGAGCGTCGCGGTGGCACATTCCGTGCTGATCGACCCTGCCTCTCGACTAGCAAGATTACTTGCGGATCCCGCAGTTCCTGCACAACCGTTGCACCTTGATGTGAACTCAAGCCATCATCAGGCAGTGGACACCCTGGGGGATGGACTCAGGATTGCTGCGGCTTGCCCGCAAGATGGTGTCGTGGAAGCTGTGGAGGGTGACTTGCCGTCCCACTTTGTACTTGGCTTGCAGTGGCACCCGGAGAGGAGTATCGAAGTCAGTGCTGCGAGCCGGATTCTCTTCCGGAAATTTGTGGAGGCATGTTCCCACTGGCACGTTCGTCCTGCCTTGGAGCCACTCTCGCTGTGATTACCCCTCCTCCCGGCCAGCCGCAGTTCACTCCGGAAGCGCTGAGGGATCTTATCGGGCCCAACCTTATTTCCTCCATTTCGGATTCCGCGTACCAGCGCCTTGCGGAGTATGTGGCTTTGCTCTACCGCTGGAATTCCAGAATGAACCTGACCGCAGTGCGCGACCCTCAGTCACTTGCGACGTTTCATTTGGCAGAGTCCATCCGTAGCGCGCAGATCCTTCCGCCGCAAGGCATTCGCACTGTGCTGGATTTTGGATCTGGAGCCGGCCTGCCGGGAATTCCAGTTGCGATCACGCGGCCAGATCTCCAAATCACCCTGCTGGAGGCGCAGTCGAAGAAAGCGATGTTTTTGCGGGAGGCATGTCGCACGCTGGGACTCCAGAACACTGCCGTCCTCAGGGGAAGGGCCGAATCCATGGATCCGACCCTCACCTTTGACGCTGTGATGCTTCGAGCTGTCGAACACATGCAGCAGGCACTTCATCATGCGAGAGCCCGGCTCAACGATCCAGGATGGCTCATTCTTTTGATCTCCGCTGCCGATCTGCCGAAGTGGAAGGCAGAGCTGCAGGACGTCCGCTGGATGGTGCCGGTTCTCGTCGCCGGTAGTTCTCAAAGAATGATCGTTGGGGGCCAAACCGGCCGAGGGTAGCTCTGTTCCACGTGGAACACTGCCAAGCGTGCTACGTTCCACGTGGAACACTCACCTTCTCGGTCGCGCGGCTCACAGTTTTCCACATTGCGTGTCTTTTTGCGCACATGAGGGCCGCATCATCAGTAAGCCCGCAAGTTCTTGATCCCATTAGGGCAGAAATGCCTGTCTCCTGAACGGCCGAGAAAGTCTTCCACAGATTCGCCCTAGCTTTGCACAGCTTGCCACGTTTGCCTATCGCTCCGTACTTCGATACCCTACGTGAGTCCAATATGAGAAAAGTAATCGCTGTCGTCAATCAAAAAGGCGGCGTCGGAAAAACCACGACAGCTATCAATTTATCGGCTGGATTTGCCCTGGAAGGCGTCGCTTCCATGCTGATCGACTGCGACCCCCAAGCCAACTCCACCGGCGGCCTCGGATTCAGCCGGGACGAGGATCGGGCGTCGTTCTATACCGTTTTGATCGGCGAATCCACGCTTGCAGACACGGCGCTCCCGACCTGTGTCGAACATCTAAAGATCATTCCCAGCAGCAAACACCTGATCGGCGCGAACGTGGAACTGGTTCAGTCTGAAGATCGCGCTTATCGGCTCCGCAATGCTCTTGAAAAGTATCAAGGGCCTGAGCAACTGATCATTTTAGATTGTCCCCCTGCGCTCGACCTCCTGACCCTGAATGCTCTCGTTTCTGCGGATTCCCTCCTGATCCCGATGCAGGCCGAATATTTTGCTCTGGAGGGAGTTAGTGAACTGGTTCAGACACTGGATCGTGTTCGTGAAGGGTTTCGGCCGGAACTGGCCATCGAAGGCGTGGTGCTGACGATGTACGACGAGCGTACGAACCTCGCTCAGCAGGTCACCGAGAACCTGCGGAATTTCTTCGGCGAAAAACTACTCAAAACCACGATTCCTCGCAACATCCGACTGGCAGAAGCACCGAGCCACGGCAAACCCGTGCAGATGTATGACGCGCGATCACGCGGCGCAGAGAGCTACATGGAACTTGCGAGAGAACTGCTCGAGCGGAATAAAATCGTCAGTCCACGAGAAAAAGCGCGCCAGGACGCTGCCAAACAGGCCAAAGCCTCCGATCGTAAGGTGCGATTCTGGCCATATACCTGAAGCAGCCCAGGTGCAAACCAGGTTTGTGGTCATCGTGAAGATTTGAAGTGAGGTTAGATCGGGGGAACAGCACCATGGAAGGAACTGGATCCAAGAAAGCGGAAGGACAAGACTCGGACGCAGGGAAGACAGGAATGAACAAACGGCGCGCACTCGGCAAGGGATTGGAGTCCCTGTTGACCGGGCGCCACTCACCGGCCAATCCGCCCGCATCATCCGAGCACTCCGCCCATCCTCCTGGCGAGCAAAAGACGAGCGAACCTGCCGCAGCTTCTGAGACAGAAGGCAAGCCGCGCGAGATACCCCTCGATCAGATCGACCGCAACCCATACCAGACCCGCGCTCATATGGACGAGCAAAAACTGGAGGAGCTTGCCCGCTCTATTCAGGCCAGTGGAGTCGTCCAACCCATTCTGGTACGTCCGCTTCCAAATGGCCGATTCCAACTGATCGCAGGCGAGCGCCGGTGGAGAGCCTCACAATTCGCCGGCAAAACTTCTGTTCCCGCCATTCTTCGCCAGGTTTCTGATGAGCAGGCGATGGAAAT
>DASSZI010000272.1:0-7486 GCA_035713565.1 Acidobacteriaceae bacterium
AGCGATACACCGGAGAGCCGCCGGTTTTCACCTGCGCCTCCAGCCACGCCCAGGTGGAGTATGCGATGAACCTGTCGCCTGCGAAATCTTCTGCAGCGCGCACTGCTTCGGTGTCGTTCGTGGCGGAGTAAGCGCGAAGAAATTCTCCCGAGCGTGTTCCAAAGCTTTGGTTCGCCGTAGCCTGCCAGGTGGCGACGGTGGGCTGTTGCGGTGCGTTCACGACTTGCGCTTTGGCTTCGTCCTGATTCCAACCGGCAAGTAGAGGCACATGCGCCTGTTTGCCGTCCGCATAAATGCTCGCGACGGATTGCGGCAGAAGGTATCCATCGACATCCGGACGGAAGGCCAGGATGTTTCCACCCGTCCTGGTTGTAGCTGCTTTCAGCAACTCGGCTGCGGAAACGTTGCGCAGGGAATCAAGGCTGCTGTTGCCAAATGCGCGCTGTGCAAATTGTTCGCCCTGTTCCCCGGCGACATTCAATGGCTGAAAGATCAGTCCCGCTGTTTTGAATGCGCCTCCGCTTTCTCCAATCGCGTGGACGAACAGTCCCTGGGATAGCGGTGATGCCATCAGGGTGCTTACCGAAATCGACCCGGCGGATTCGCCAAAGATCGTCACATTGTTGGGATCTCCGCCGAACTTTGCAATGTTGCGATGCACCCATTGGAGTGCCGCCACCTGGTCTAACAATCCGTAATTTCCGGCCGCCTTCTGCGGTGACTCGGCGGCAAGCGCGGGGAGCGCGAAGAAGCCAAAAACGCCGAGGCGATAATTCATGGAGACCACCAGGACTCCTTTCTTCGCAAGATATTGCCCGTCCTGCCGTGGCTCAGAGGTGCCGCCCGCTACGAAGCCTCCGCCGAAGATCCAAACCATTACGGGGAGCTTCCCGTGACCTTTCCTGGCGGGCGTCCAGACGTTCAGCGTCAGGCAATCCTCACTTGGGCCCGGATCACGAAAACGCATATCGGGAAAGAGACTTGCCTGCATGCAGCGAGAACCAAAGTCGGTGGCGGGGCGCACTCCATGCCATTTTGCCTGCGGCTGCGGAGCCTTCCAGCGCAGCGGCCCCACGGGGGGCGCGGCATAAGGCATCCCAAGAAACTCCCGCACCTGACCGTCTGCACTCTGTTTTCCCTGCACTGTGCCCCGGTCAGTTTTCACCTTGAGCGGATTGCGCGCACTCGCCGGCATCACAATCGCAAGCACACCGGCCGTCAGAACAAAAGCTCTCAAGCGTAAAAGGATCGTCATACGTGGGTTCCCTTCCAAGGTGAAGTGACGACATCCGGCAGCCGCGCGAAATGGCGTCTTTCCGATGGTACACATGAAACTGAAATCTGAGCATTCCCTGGGGCGATACCTCGTTTGGTACCATCGTTGTTTCACCTGAGGAGCCGATCGATCTTGCGGATACTTTTTGTAGGGGATGTTTTCGGCAGCGCGGGACGCAGGATCGTTCACGCTCACCTGCACCATGTTCTGGAAACGCATTCCGTCGATCTCCTCGTTGTCAACGCGGAAAACGCCGCCGGCGGATTTGGCGTAACGCCCGCCATAGCTGACGAACTGTTCTCCTTGGGCGCTCATGTTCTAACCACCGGCAACCATATATGGGACAAGCGAGAAATCATCGACTGGATGAGGTCTGTTCCGGCGGACAGCGAGGGAAACCCGCGACGCCTGCTCCGCCCGGCGAATTATGCTCCCGGGGTGCCCGGGCATGGCTTTTATGAGGGTAAGCTACCCGATGGGACCCTGTACGCCGTGATTAATCTCCAGGGCAGAGTCTTCATGGCTTCCGGCGAAGATCCGTTCCGCGTTGCAGACAGCATTCTTTCCCGGCTCCGGGCCAAAGTGATTCTGGTGGACTTTCATGCCGAGGCAACGTCGGAAAAAGTTGCGCTGGGCTGGTATCTCGACGGACGCGTCACCGCCGTTCTTGGCACACACACCCATGTTCCCACTGCGGACGCGCGGATCTTACCGGGAGGAACCGCATTCCAAACCGATGTTGGCATGAGCGGGCCCTACGATAGCGTCATTGGCGTGGAGGTCCAACAGGTGCTGGAGCGATTTTTGTACGGGATGCCGGCAAAGTTCGAGGCCTCGAAAAAAAATCCTAAGATGTGCGCGGCACTGGTCGAATGCGATCCCGCCACTGGCCGGGCGCAATCGATTCGGCACCTGATATTGGGAGAGTAGCCGCCGGAGACAGGTTCGCCGCGCGTCAACATCAGAGGAGGTTTTCCTCATCTGGCGAGCGCGCGAAGAAGTTCAGCCCCTTCCGTTCCGGGCCGAAACCAAAGATAAAAAACAGGGCGACGATCACGCAACCCTCAAACAGCGTGAGCGCCCAGCGATACCCCAGATGATTTCGCAGCGCGTACTCAATGGTGACTGAAGGCGAGCCGATCAAAACTCCCAACTGATAGACGAATCCAGGGAACAGGCTGCGAACCGCTGCCGGAGAAAGCTCGTTCAAATGAGCCGGGATGACTCCGAATGCTCCCTGAACGCCAAACTGCATCAGGACTGAGCCAGCCATGAGCATGACAAGAGTGTCCCCGAATGCCCATGCCGGAATTGCGAGTAGTGCAACCGCCAGACCAGCCATGATTGTGCGCCGTCTTCCGAAAGCGTCCGAGAAGTGACCGATAATCAGTGCTCCGGCAATGGCGCCGCAGTTATAAAGGATTGCCAGAGTGGAGATGGTTCGATTGCTGAAATGGTGCGCCGTTTTCAGGAAATCCGGATAGAGGTCCTGCGTGCCATGAGACAGGCAGGTCATGACCGACATGACGAGCAGCAAATATGCGAAACCTCTTTTGTGTTGCCAAAGAGTTCGAAAGATCTGGGCGACACTGGGCAGACGATGCAGTTCCCAGGCTGCGGACTCTGGCGCTCCAATTGTGAGAGCGCCAATTGCGAGAGCGAAGAACAGTCCGCTGAGAAACATGGCCTGCCAACCAAAGCGCGGCTCGATCGAGCGCAGTGCGACCGCGGCCAGCAGGTATCCGACCGGATAGCCCCCCTGCAAAATGCCGGACATCAGCCCCCGCCATCGGAGCGGGGTGGTTTCCATTACCAGCGAAGCACTCACTCCCCAGTACCCTCCCATGCCGATTCCATACAGCGCGCGCAACAGAATGAAGGCCCCGTAGTTTGGAGCGAATGGGGTAAGCGCGGTAACGATAGAAAAATAAAACACGCATGCCACCAGCGGACGCTTGCGCCCAAACCGGTCAGCCAGAGTGCCCATGAGCAGAGCTCCCACCGGCCGCATTGCGAGAGTCAGCGTGATGGTCCAGACGATCGCTCGCTTTTCTACATGAAAGTGAGCCGCCAGCACATCGACGAGGAATACGAGGACAAAGAAGTCGAACGCATCCAGA
Source organism: Acidobacteriaceae bacterium (assembly GCA_035713565.1). Taxonomy (GTDB): domain Bacteria; phylum Acidobacteriota; class Terriglobia; order Terriglobales; family Acidobacteriaceae; genus JAKAAZ01. The sequence continues at coordinate 3,397 of DASSZI010000272.1, forward strand.
ACCCATCCAAGAATGCCGGATATGGCTGCCAATCCCCACTTCGGCGTGTGATAGCCGGTTTCGGAAAAGCTGGAAGCACTTTCGGGAACCATGTGGCTCAATCGCGCGAATCTCAACGGCGAATCCCCACAGAGGAATTCAACCTAAGCGCTGACGTAATTAGAAGGAGAGAGAAAGGGCGCTCCGAGGAGCGCCCAATTTCAGCAGCGGAACGAGTCGACACTATTGGCAACCCGGGCGCTCAACCGGCGATAGCGTCGTGACCGTGGATGTGTCCGGATAGCTGTACGCCTTGTCGATGGCGTGCGATGGACTTTGGAATTCAAACCATGACAACAATGCTTCGTTCTGCGGATGGTAAGTGTAGCCATTCAGATTGACCGGGTAGGTGGAAGCAGGCAGGCCTTCAATGACGTCTCCAACCTCCAGATTGTCCTGACAATTGCCATTCGGCGACAGCCACCAGGGCGTGATGTTATGGATTCCGTCACTAGCGACGAAGGGATCGTTGAACGTCTCCGCCATTTCATGGCTCAGAGCGGTTACGTCCTCAAACCCAGCGCCGAACAGACCGGGCGAAATCCAGCTGGAATAGTTCAGCACGTATCTTCGAGGAAGATTGCCGTTCTGCGGAGTTCCATTCTCCACGTCATAACTATGGAAACCCAGGACACAGCAGTTGTTTAGAATCCCGAAGTAAAGGTAGGTGTTAGGGAACATGAACGTGGAGATATCTTTCGTCGTGATCTCCCCGGTAATCTCAGCGTTGCCCACGGCCGTGGTGGAATCGGGCGTGGAGGGTGGAAACAGCAGGTTGGAAAACGTCTTGTAGTCCACGAGAATAAAAGCGCAGCAACTGCCGTCCCCATTCGGCGCGAAGTAGTACGAGCCGTAGGGAATCTTCATCACGTAATTGGGTTTCACTGCGGGGCTAAGAAGGGTGTGCCAATTCTGCGAGCCCCCCTTATGAAACTCCGCGCGCATTACCGCGTCGGTAATCTGGGTGGGGGTTGCGCTGCTGGAGTACGGCGCGTTTTGGTAGATGGGAGAGTTGACCATCGGCTGAACATATTGGGTGGCATCGGAGTAAAGCTTCTGGCCGTTGTAATAACCCTGCGTTCCGTCTGGAGCGAGCAATTCAATCGAAACAGGAACCAAAGGAGAATTGAACGTAGTAGTCTTGCCGCCGTCCGGCGAAGTTCCCACCATATTGTAGAACCACTCGTGCTGGGGCGCGCCGGACCGGCTGTAGCCAAAGGTTGTGAAGCTTCCATTGAATGTCTGAATCGAGTCGATGCCTGTGATGCCGGCTTTTTTATCGGCATTCAGGTTTCTGCCGTGCGGTGGAACAGTTTTGGTTTGGACGTGCATTTTTTTCAGGTCGCCAGCATTCAGCTTGTATGCCGCCTGGGCATGCGCTCCGATGCAGGTACCGAAGAACAACAGAGCCGCCGTCGCGACTCCTTTTCTGGTGTGCCTCATAGAAATTGACCGATTTTCCTGGATTTTTTGCGTTGAGCCTCTGCAGGGTAAGCAACGTTTTCCGAGAATACACACGACCGGAAAGAAGTGGCAAATTGCGCTATCCAGGTTGCCTGGATGCTGTGCCCGGCGCACGGAATTCCCTTGGATTCTGCACACGCACAGAATCCAAGGGGGAGCAGGTCAGGCTGCTGCACCCAAACAAGCGGTTTAAGTGGCGTTCCTCTCCGCGATATACTGATGTTTGCCGGTCACGGTGAGGGAGGAACATACATGTATCCAGAGATTATGGTGATTCCGATGCGCGAAGAATTGACGCGCGCGGGTATCAAAGAAGTTCGCACAGCGGAGGAAGTTGACCAGGCGCTCGCGAAGCCCGGCACCACGATGGTGGTCGTCAACTCAATCTGCGGCTGCGCAGCAGGCAAAATGCGCCCCGGCGTCCGGATGGCCCTGCAGCACACAACCCTGCCGGATCAGAAGATCACCGTGTTCGCAGGCCAGGATCGCGAGGCCACCGATAAAGTGCGCGCACACCTGGAGGGAAATCCGCCAAGTTCCCCTGCAATTGCACTCTTCCGGGACGGCAAGCTTGAGTTTTTAATGCAGCGTTCCGTCATCGAGAGTTCCGCCGCTCCGCAGATTGCGCAGTACCTGACCAAAGCATTCGACGAAATTTGCGCGAAAACCAGCGCCTAGTCTCAAACGTTCTGGCAACGCACGAAAACGGTCCCGCTGCGCCGGGACCGTTTTCTTTTGGCGTAGCGACGCGCCGCAACAATCAAAACCCCGCGCCTGTTTTCAGGACACGGGGTTTTGATTTGGGTTTCGGTTTGCACATGCCTCGATCACGAGACATGGGCGAACCGGTATGGATTGCGATGCAACTACTGCTGGGACGCGCGGTGATGCGTCGTATGATGTACGGCGCGCGGTTTCGCGGTCGCAGGAATCTCCCCGTCCTTCATGATGATCATGGCCGGGTTCTGCGTGTACGAATCGAACGTCGCGATAAAGGTTGCCATGGAACCGATAGCAGGCGGCGTCCTCAGAGGCTTCTTCATGTTGATGGTGAAATCGGCCTTGTTGGACTGCTGTGCATCATCGGAAACGGCGACCTGAACCGAGTCGGGCGTAGCGGAAATAACCTTGCCCGGGACCTTGGTCGTTAGCCCCTTCATCGTGTCCCACACCTTGCCCGCATCGTCAGGAGTGCCATTAGCCAGCACAAATTCCTTATCCGTCAGCGCCATCGTCTTCAGGTCCGGAGTGGATGTGACAGCAGTGTGCGCCAGTTCCTGTGGAGACGGCGGTGGCGGAGCGGGCTTGATGGTGAAGCCTGCGGGCGGCATCAGCGAAGTCTTGGTCTGCGCCTGCACCTGGTCAAAGCCGTCATCGCCACCATGGTACTTCTTGTACCAGTACTGGGCTGCCTTCTGGATCTGATCTTTGAAAGGCTCTGGAGCAAAGGCGGCCGCACGCGCCAGGTACCAGATCGCGTTTACAAGATCCTGCGGTTTTTCCTGCGTGTACGCAGTACCCAGCAAATAGGTGTCCTGGATGCCAGGGCCAGCGGTCTGCTGCGCCGGAGGCATGGCCTGCAGTTCGGCCTGAAACTTCTGGATAGCCCCGGCGTAATCCTTCTTTTCCAGATCATCGGCGGCAATCGCGCCATCAAACAGGGGAGTTACGGCGGTCTTCATTTTGCTGAAATTCGCCGCATCGGCACCGGTAGGAGCAGGAGCATTCAGCCCAGTCTGTGCGTCTTTGGCCGCCTCGTCGAGCAACGGCTGTGCTTCCGCGGGATTCGTTTTCTGGCCCGCTTCGCTGCGCAGAACGAATGCACTCAGTGCAAGCGCCCGCAAATCGTTGGGGTCAATCTGGAGAACTTTACGAGCAGTGGCTAGCGCCTTGTCTGTGTTGCCGGTCTGTCCATAGGCATCCATCAGCACTTCCAGCATCTGGCGCTTGACCACGCTGTTGGGATACTGCTGCAGAAATCCCTCAATCGCGGATTCCTTCGCCTGCGGCGTGGGCTGGCTGATGGCGGAGTTGTAGGCGTTGTATTCGGCGGGATCCTTGATTGTGATCGTGCCGGGCGCGGCACTCTGCGCCTGCATCATCATCGGCGCGGCACCCATTGCGGAACTGGCCAGCGCCAGTACCGTGACGTACAGAACCTTCTTCATCTTTCACTCCTCGCGAACGAGTCCTTATAAGAATTGAATTATCCGACGCGTATGTCCAGTCTCTCCCCCTCAGCTCCGGCAAGGTGGCCGGAGAAGCTTGCTGAAGGCTTTGAGCTGCGCAGACCATGCCGCATTCGTGTGCTCAGATCTGTTTCCCTGCCGCTATAACCGCACGCGCTTTTCTTGGACACTCCCCTTGAAGAGACACACGTCCGGCTCTCTCGCGCTGCTATATACCTGCAGGAACACCGATCCAGGGGCGATTATAAAACCGATCGCCCCAATTACGAATCAGTATTCCATTCCGCAACGATATGACGCAATAGCGCACCACCATGTACGATCCGGTCAGGAGCTCATGGGCATGAAGAACTGGCCGGAAAACACTCCGAAAACAAGGTACATGGTCGTCGGCCTTG
>DASSZI010000273.1:0-5960 GCA_035713565.1 Acidobacteriaceae bacterium
CGGAAGGATGGCTGGGTGTTTCCTTCCGACCGGTCGAAGACCGGCCATCTGAACAGCATCGCCGTGGGCTTCCGTGCATTACGAGAGCGGGTAGGGTCAGCAACAAGATCGTTCCCTACAGCGCACGCCATACCTACGGGAGTTACACGATGGAGGCGACAGGAAATATATTTGCGGTCGCCGATTCGATGGGACATGTCGATGTGCAGTCGATGAAGCCGTACCAGCATCCTCGCCTGGATCCTTTACGGGAAGTGATCGATCGCCGCAACGAGGCGAACGGTTCACGTCACGCTTTACGTCACGTTTTACGTCACGTTGAGGCAAAACAGCCAAAATCGTGAAGCTAGTACCGCCTTCAAGTAATTGAATTGAAATGAATTAGATGGTGGACGCGGAAGGAATCGAACCTTCAACCTGTCGATTAAGAGTCGAATGCTCTGCCAGTTGAGCTACGCGTCCAGGAGGGTGCAACTTTGAGAAGAGAAAGATGCGGATGGTGCTTTGTTCAACGCTTTAACCAAAGAATATCATATGGGCCAGCCGTGCTCGGTGCTACAACGTATGTTCAAAAGGAGAATGCCAGGCCGCCAGTCACAAGCCTTGGTGCCTGCGCGAAATAAAGAGTTTGACCCGCCACCACGTAGATGGGACGGTAGCCCTGCGCGAGTATATTCTGCATCGCGAACTCGAGTTCCAGCTTGTCCGGGGAAGAATTCGGTGAACCTATGGGTTGGTGCAGCGTGACGCTCAGGAACGGTGCATTCATGCCGGTGTCAAAGGGATCAACAGCGGTGATTGTCGCCTCTGGTTGCCAGCGGTAACCCGCATCCCAGGCTGTGCCCGCACCCAGGACACGGCCATGCATGCTGAGCAGTACGGATTGGGTGCGCGTTGCGCCTACTCCAGTCAACGCATCGACAAAGGAACCGCCCGGAAGCGTGTTGGCGGCCGGCAGAGCAAGCACCGGCCCCTCAGCGTACTCCAAAGCTGTCCAGAGGTTCCCCTTCACCTGCCGTGTTGCCAGAATGCGAAATCCTCCACCAGCATAATTAGGACCGGCGGAGCGGAAGGCTCCGGTAATGGGATCGAGCAGCACATCTCCAGAGGCAAATTCCGCAGCACTGACATCTCCGTATCCGTTGAGTACAGGATCGATCAGGTGGTCGTAGAAGTAAGCTGCTTCCACTTGCAGGCCCGCGACTTTGCGGCGAATGGAAAATTCCTGATGCAGGCCATGAGTGATCTGCAAGTTTCCGTTCTGCATGGCCAGGGGCGGCACATCTCCAGCGGAACCGAGATCGGTCAATTGCTGGAGATCGGTACTGGTGGCAAGGCGATACGTAATCTCGTTGCCGTCCTGATGCAGATGGACTGCCAGGAAGGGAAGTGCGGCGGTGACGGTTTGTCCCGATTGGACAGCTTCTGTTTCCGCGCCAAACTGTGCCATCAGTTCATCGCTCAATGCAAGTTGTTCGCCTCCGCGAAACTGTAAAATCTGCAATGGCCCTACTCCGGAACCCGAGTCTACCGGGAGAGTTCGGAAGCTGCCTGCAGCCCGGAAGGAATCTCCTGGAGCCGGATCCCTTTCCATGCCTGCCGCGACAAAGGCTGCACCGGATGTGGAGGTTCGCAGATGCATTATGGCTTCGCCCGTCTGAGTTTGCGCGAGGCGAAGAAACGCCTCTTCCTGAACACCACCCTGTCCAAATTGCTGCGAACCTGCAGTCACGGCACCATGGAGGGAAACGGGACGGCTTGGATCGCGACGCGAAGCATCTCCCACCGGCGTGACTATGCTGGCATTGGGCCCTTGCGTCGCATCCCCGGGTCCCATCCAGCGAAGGATGGGGCGATCAACGGCAGAGCGAAGTGTCCAGGTCCAGTCGTCCGACGGTTCATTGCCTGGGCGGGAGACGGCAGGAAACCATTGAGACATGCCAAACAGGGAAACCATCGTGAGGTCGACCACGGTATGGGTGCTGGGGTCTACGCGGATGTTTTTCCTCTGAGCCGGCGCAAAATACGCTTGCACAACTTTTACTCGATAGCTGCCGGGTGCCAGATGGGAGAAGCGGTATCTTCCATAAATATCGGTAAATGCAGTCAACAGTGGGATGGCGCTGGAACCAAATAATTCAACGACGGCACCCATCATCGGGGTGTGATCTGAATCCAATACCACGCCGCTCACCGTGGATACGGGTGTGGGGGCGCTTTGCGCCAAGGCAGACAACGTCAGCGCCAGAAAAAGCATTAGACCGAATTGAGACCTGGATCGACTCACCCGATTATTGCGTTATTCACGCGAATACCCTTTACCTGCCATGCAGGGCCGAACGGGGGATCAGCCCTGCATGGGAGAGATTCCACGATGTCTCCGCGTTAGACGACGGAGGTTCTACTGCGTCACCTCAAAGGGGGCGGATTGTGCCAGTTGCTGTTTGGATACTCCGTCATTTACGCTGACGGTGATTTTGTACTTGCCCGGTTGAAGTCCAGCAAGCGGCATGGACTTTTCCAATGTCACCTGATCGGAGTTTGGATTCAGCTTGGCTGCCGCCTCCGTGGCGTCGAACAGGGTCTTGTTCGTTCCCATGTCGACGACACGGTATTCCACCGTGGCCTCATTCTGCTTGGTCTTGGGATTGATCTTCAGGTTATAGATTTGCATCCAGAAGTCCAGATCCTGACTGCGAGTGTAACTCACCGGCTGCGTTGCTGTTCCGCTGACCCGCGGCCGTATATAGGTGTTACCAATGACAAATTTACCAGTGCCAATATCCTTGGAAGGCACTTGGCGCATCTTGTCGGCCAGAATCAACGAGGAGGCTGCAAGCTTCTCATCGTCGTATTCCGGAACGATAAACGCCCTCGCGTAGGTGCCCACGTGATCCGGGTTGTTCACGTCCTTGATGACAATGTCCAAACGGTAATGTCCGGGACGCAAGGGCAGGGCCTTCCAGTAGACAGACTTGCTGTTGAGTGACTTTGGCAACAGTTCCGCGGGCTGGTCAACTTCCACGGTGTCTTCAAATGTCTGAGCAACACGTCCCGTAATGGTCGAGACACGACCCAGAATATTGACGACGCCGCGCGACACGCCCTGCTTGGTGTTGTAAGTTATGTCACGATTGCGAATCTGCAGCGTGATCGGAACCAGGACAGTGTCGTCTGTAACCCGGACAAAATCAGTTCGCACGTCAAAAGGGAAAAATGGCCCCGTCAGCACTTTGTGGCTGGTAATAAACTCCTGCAGATCCTTGAATTTGACCAGAGGAGCAGCCTGCAGCTTGGAGTACGTATCGAGCCGGTCAAACTCCTTGCTGCCTTGCATGCTCGACAGTGGCCCGGTGCCCAGTTGTTCGAGTCCGCCGCGGAACCGGTCCGCTTTTTTAGCCTGGCCCATCTCTTCCCATTGTGTTGCGCCAGCTCCGGGTACGTGGAGCAGCGCGTCTTTCTCGGCGCGGTTCAGGGTCATGTGGTAGTCACCGCACATGCAACTGTCGACGAATTCAATATCGATGTTGTCGCCGACGCCGTCCAGGTGCCGGTAGTGCCACGTCTCAAAAGGAAATGTCTGCGTCTGGCCGCCCCCTTCCGACTCGGGACGAACGTATTGGCCGCCCGATGGGTGGGAATCCTTGGAGTCCGGAGGTCCCCAGGCGATGTACATGTGCCCGCGATCCGTCATCCAGCCGGGTTTGCCTGCGGCAAAATGCTCGTTTGCGTACGCAATTCTGCGGTAGATCTCTTCACGATAGCTGTTGTCTTCCGATTGCGGATCCGGATTGCGCCTGCGCCAGAACTGCTCAATAAACGCATCGCGCTCTTCGTCATTCGACATCCCAAGAAACGCCGTCCTTTCATGATCGCTGATGATCCAGCGAACATCCTGATCCAGCCATTTCTTGTACGGACCCTTTAATTCCTGGCGCAGGGCCTTTTGCTGAGCGCGGATTTCCCGGTCGGACAGCTTTCGTTTGAGTGGGTTTGTCTGGGCGGGGTTGGAAGGAGCAGATTGTGACACCTCACCGGACTGGGCATCCTGCGCGCCGGCAAAGTGTGCTGAACACCCCGCCACGGCGGCAAGCATTGCAAGGGTGAACGTGAAGCGTTTGCGGGACATGAATGAAACCTCGGATTTCTGTACACCGATTGTATGGGGAATGCAACAGGAGTTTCAAGCGGCAGCCCCCTGGATGAGCCACGTGGTGAAAGTAAATGGCTCGCGAGTGCCGAACGGAGCCATTCGCGTCCCGCGAAAAAGCATAGTTGGGAACTTTTGTTTCTGCATTATCGTAAGTAGATACATCCGAAAACCTCGGCATTGTAAGTGCCTGCCGTAGTTCGTGCCGGACGGAAGAGACGTGCCGAATGAATATGAATAAGAAAACTGTCTTCATCGTCATAGTGATCGTTGTAGTTTGTGCTGCCGTGGTGGGAGTTACCGTCTATCGCAGCCGCGCGGATGCTCAAAAGGTGCTGACGGCGAAGGTCGATAGAGAAAACCTTGTTAGTATCGTGAGCGGTACCGGTGAGATCAAGCCGAAAACCTATGTGAACGTCGGCGCACTGGTGATGGGCCGGGTGACCCACCTTTATGCGAAGGAGGGTGCCCGCGTGCACCGGGGCCAGATTGTGGCGACAATTGAAAGCACGCCTCAGTCCTCCAGTGTGGATGCACAAAAAGCAACGATCAGTTCCTCGCAAAAAGACATTGCGGCCGATATAGCAGCGGAAAACGCGGCTGCAGCAAAAGTCGAGACCGAGAAAGCGGATCTGGAGCAGAAAAAGTTCGACTATGAGCGGGCGCAGCAGCTCTACAAGGAGCAGTTGATCGCGAAGCAGGACTTCGACTCGAAAAAGGCAGCCTACGACACCGATGTTGCCACGCTTGCCGAGGACCAGGCCTCGCTCATCCAGGCCAGGGCACAAACCGAGTCCGCGCGCGCCAAATACACCTCCAACGTTGCCACATTACGCGGACAAACCGATGCCCTGAATCGGACCGTCAGTACTGCTCCCTTTGACGGAATCGTGACAAACGAGCCCGTACGGGAGGGCGAAACAGTCGTTCCCGGTATTCAGAACACAGAGGGAAGTACGCTGATGACGTTGGCGGATATGTCCGTCATCACTGCGGAAGTGAAGGTGGATGAAACGGATATTTCCGGCGTAAAGGTGGGCCAATCTGCGGATGTGACCGTCGATGCCCTCCCGGGGAAGGTCTTCAAGGGGCATGTGACAGAAGTGGGCGACCAGGCACTCCTGCGTTCCAGCGGAGCCTCGACCAGCCAGAGCACCACCGGAACCGAAGAAGCCAAAGACTTCAAAGTTGTGGTTACGCTGGATGGTCCCGCTCCCGATCTGAGGCCCGGGCTTTCGGCGACGGCAAAGATTGACACCGCCCACAAGGACAACGTGATCGCAATTCCGCTACAGGCGCTCGCCATGAATGTGCCAGGTTCCGGCAAGAAAAAGAAGAACGCGCACAAGCTGGATGCCAGCCTCTCAAACGCGCCCAAACACCCGCCGGTACAGGGAGTATTCGTTTTGCGCAAAATTGACGGCAAGCTGCGGGCGGTGTTCGTGCCCGTGCAGACCGGTATTACGGGTGCTTCGGACATTGAAGTCACGAGCGGTTTGCAGCCCGGCGAAGAAATTGTAGTCGGGCCTTATCGCGTATTGCGAAAGCTGAAGGATGATGCAGTGGTGAAACGCGACACGACCACGGAAACGGAAACGGAAAACGCATCGTCCTGAGGTCGCCTCTGACCGCAGGGGATCAGCCTCAGGCTGCTAGGCTAAGTACATAACTGGAACGGCACATTGCGCGCCCCAGCAGGAGAAATGGATGGCATCCGAGACTCTGACCCAGGCCGCACCCGACCAACCGACGTCTGGGCGCGGACCCGAGCCCGACGAAGTCATCGTCGTTGACAACCTCTGGAAAACGT
>DASSZI010000274.1:0-2768 GCA_035713565.1 Acidobacteriaceae bacterium
GTTCCATTTTTGCTGCCAAGCGCAACCAGTCGAAGGTCATCGAGGGAATGAAGATAGCCGAGACCGCGAATCATATACTGCGCGCCGTTTTCATCGAGCACGCGGCCGCCCACCTCGTTAGTGCTGTGCTTTACCTGGGCGATGACAGTAGCCAACGGAATTCCATAGGCCAGCAACTTGTTGGGATCAAGCTGCACCTGATATTGGCGCACGTATCCGCCAATAGTGGCGACCTCGGCCACACCCGGCACAGTTTCCAGCTCATACCGCAAGTGCCAGTCCTGCAGCGTACGCAGGTCGGCGAGGCTCTGATTGTGCCTCTTATCCACAATCGTGTATTCATACACCCAGCCCGCGCCTGTGGCATCGGGCCCGATCGCCGGATGGACGTTTGCTGGGAGCTGGCCTCCGATTTGCTGAAGATATTCGAGTACGCGCGACCGCGCCCAATAGGGATCGGTGCCATCCTGAAAGACCACATAGACATAGGAATCGCCGAACATCGTCTGTGCGCGAACCGCTTTGACGCGCGGCGCGGCCAGAAAGCTGGTGACAATGGGATAGGTCACCTGGTCTTCAATGATGTCCGGGGGTTCGCCAGCCCACGGTGTGTGGATGATCACCTCGACCTCCGAAATGTCCGGCAACGCGTCCACGGGAATATGCTTAAGCGACCAGATACCGGCGAGTGTGAGCAGAATGACCGCAGTGAAAACGAGAAAGCGATTGCGGGCGCAGACGTCCATGATTTTGGAGAGCACGGCTACATGCCTCCTTCGGCGTTCACATGGAGCAGCTTCCTGGCCAGCACTTTGCCGTTCTGCTGTGCCCTGACAGTGACCTGCCAGCTGCCTCCGGAACCCAGGGTGCCCTGGCCGTCATAAGACCCATTCCCTTTGTCGCCGAGCGCAACGGTAGTCTTCATAGCCGACATACCCATGGCGGGCATCGCAGGCATATAGAAGGTTACGGTCACTTGTGCCCCCGCGATTGGCGCGCCGGACGCGTTTGTGAGCCGGACGCGAAAATTATTGGCTCCTTTGTGGGGCGGGTTGGGATCGGTGGTGAAGTCGATTTTGGCCTGTGCACTTGGCGCGCCGTTCGCCACAGGAGAGGACCTGCCCGCGCCCGGCGGAGGAGGAGCAAAGGAGCCGGCAGCCGATTGCAACTGACTTTCCGAATCGATCAGAAAATCCGCGGATGTCACGATCCTCTGGTGAGGTTTCAATCCTTTGAGAATGATGTATTGGTCCCCGGTGCGCGGACCGAGGACAACTTCCTTCGGATCGAGACTGCCATCTCCATGGTCGAGAAATACCAGCTGGCGCGTTCCGGTTTGAAGAACCGCGGAGGCCGGGATGGTGAGCTGGCGCCCCAACGAAGTCTGGATATCTACATCGACGTACATGCCGGGTTTGAGCTTCACTCCGGGATTGGCGATTACCAACCGCACCCGCACCGTTCTGGTCGCTGCGTCCACCTGCGGCAGAATCTCGTCAATTCGCCCGGTGAAAGTCTTGCCCGCATAGGAATCCACCCTAATATCCGCTGGGTCTCCCGTCTTCAAAGATCCGATCTGGTTCTGGAAAACCTGGGCATCGACCCAGACACGCGACAGGTCGGCCACTGTATACAGCCGTGTGGATGCATCTACGTACATGTTTGGCAGGGCGTTGTACTCCGTGATGTAACCGGAGACTGGCGAGTTGATGGTGAGATCCACAATCGGCTTGCCGGTTTGCAGAAGCCTGGCGATTTCGCTTTGTGGAACCTGCCATTGCTGCAGGCGCTGTTCAGCAGCGGCGGACAGTGCGGCTGCTCCGGATGCGACTCCGTCGACAGTGCTAGCACCGAGCGCCTTCTGGTTCTCGCGCGCGAACAGAAATTCCTGCTGAGTGGCGACCAGATCGGGGCTATAGATGGTAAAGAGCGGCTGGCCTTTGCGGACGCGCTGATAAATCGCGTTGGCAAACACTTTTCTTATGTAACCCGGAAAACGCATCTGCACATACGAGATCAAACGCTGATCGATATCAACTGTCCCCGTGGCCCGGATGTCGCCCTTGATCGGCTTGTACTCGACCATTCCGGTCTTGACTCCGATGCGCTGCATCCGCTGAGGACTGATCTGCACAGGAGACAAGGAGTTTTCAGTAGAGTCGGATTCGCCAGAATCGGCGGTGCCGCTCGCCGGTTGTGCTGCTGGTCCCTCTGCCACGGGTTTCACCTCTGACGGCGCGGCTGTATTCGTCTCAGGCATTTTGCCTGCCCGGCTGCCAGCCGTATGAGAGCGATACAGAAGAAAGGCGGCAAAACCAATGGCGATTACTACGATCCAAGCGAGGGAAGTGCGCAGGACATATTTGCTCATCGCAGTGTCGCTCCCGTCAGGCTTTCAAGATGCGCCAATGCTGTCTCATGCTCGGCAAGCACGCGCTCGTAATCGAGCTGCAGGTTCAGGACATTGATGAGCGACAGCAGCACATGTGTAAACTCTCCGCGCCCGGCGGCGTAGGCATTCAGAGTCGAGCGGTAGGCCGCATCCGATTGCGGGATCAGGCCGTCACGATATTCCTTGAGAAGATCGCTGTCGCCCGCAGCGGTCACGTACTGCTGTTTGACCTCCGCAAGCTGCTGCTGCAGGTCTGCATCCAGGCTATCTTCGGATTGCGCCAGCATCTCCGCGTTCTCGGCAATCTCCGCCCGCACCCGCCTTCGGCGCGGCAGGTGAACATTCAGCGTGAACATGTAATAGTCCCGGTACTTCC
>DASSZI010000275.1:0-6392 GCA_035713565.1 Acidobacteriaceae bacterium
ATTACCTGCCCTATCTCGAGCATAGGGTACGCGGTTCGGCACCAAAACCCGCGACTCCACCGGGACACTGCAGCGCTTTTGTTGCCACGGGAGACTGGACGCGCGATCACAAGCCAGTGATTGCACACAATAACTGGACCAGTTTCGTGGAAGGCGAACGCTGGCGGATCATTTTCGACATCGCGCCCCAGCATGGCTACCAGATCCTGATGGACGGCTTTCCTGGAAAGCTCGACAGCGGGGACGACTTCGGTATGAATTCCGCCGGTATTGAGATTACGGAAACCACCATTACCGGCTTTCACGGCTTCAATCCAAATGGAATTCCGGAGTTCGTTCGTGCACGGAAGGCTATGCAATACTCCTCGAGCATTGATGACGTTCAACGCATTATGGTCACGGAAAATAACGGGGGCTACGCCAACGACTGGCTTATCGCCGACAATCACGCCAATGAAGTGGCGCGTCTGGAACTTGGGTTGAAAGTGCATCACCTATGGCGCTCGAAGAACGGCTACTATGTCGGATCTAATTTTCCCAGCGATCCAACCTTGATCAAGGAAGAAACCAACTTTAACCCCAATAACCCGGCCAGCTCGGACAACGCCCGCCACACGCGATGGGAACAGTTGATGGCGCAATATAAAGGCCAGATCGATGTCGGACTGGCGCAGAAATTCCTGGCCGACCACTTCGATGCCTACAGCAAAAAACAGCAGCCCAGTGAACGAACGCTTTGCGGGCATGTCGACATTTCCCCGCGTGGCATCCCCGAATGGGGCTACCCCTCGTATGATCCGGCGGGCGCGGTCAACGCGAAAGCAGCCGACAGTACTATGGCGAGCAGAATGTCGATGGTGGCGCGAGTTGGACGCCCGTGTGGCGAAGATTTCCTGGTCGGAGCCTTCCTGCCCAAGCACACCCAATTCCAATGGGAGGCTCCGGCGCTAGGAGACATGAAAGGGTCCCCGTGGGCTACATTCCGAAGTAACGATCATGCCCAGTGAGGGGCCATTAATGCGAAGCAGAACCAGAGTGTCTGCGAACAACTCGCACGCAGGCACTCTGCCCGGGCCTATGGCGGAGGGATCAAAAGTGGTAGGCAAATCCAATGGCTGGCTGAGACATGATGTATCGCCTTCCAGTACTGAGGGCTTTGATCCCGTAACTCGGTGTATTGAAAATCTGTCCCCGATACTGCACGCGCAAGTCCCAGCTCGGACTTAACTCATATGCAATGCCGCCGCCCACCAGGACCGTGAGAGAGTTGACCTGCTGAGTGTCGTAGGAAGTGGTTTTGATACTCCCCTCTGGAGAGAAGTACAGGAGCCCGCCACCGCCTTCAAGGAAGGGGTTGAACTTCTTGAAAGTAAAACTCCGCACATACGCGAAGGTCGACTCCTGCATAGAGGTATAAACGCGAACGTTGACGGCGCTCACGGCGGATGCTTGGAGATTGGAGAATTTGCTGATGAAGCGAGTGTAGGAGTAGTTCGCTTCAAACGCGCCGTTTGGCGTCAGCAGATATCGATAGCCGAGGTACAAGCCGGGCCCCAGAGTCGATTTAAGCCGGACAAAATTGCTACCCTCCACGTATGGCTGCACGGTGATGTCCGCACTCAGGTTGATGTCCTGTCTCGCGCCCTGCGCAAACCCGACTCCAGCCAGCACGGGCAGCAGACAAATTAAGCAAAACAACTTCTTCATGCAGCGATACACCTCAGGAACTTCGATTCTCGCGTCCAACGTTCAGCGTCGTAACTACACAACGTGCCGCGATCAAAAGTGATACGCAAAACCAATCGTCGGCTGGTTGATGAAGTACTCATAACGGTCCGTCTTGTATTGGCTGAGCCCGAAATCGTTTGCGTACGCCAGATAGGCGCGATATTCCACCCGCAGATCCCAACTGGGGCTCAGCTCATAGGCGATTCCCCCGCCGAACACTCCGGCGGGCGCCTTGGAGCGCGATCCTGCATTGGTCGTTGTGTGCGTATTGTCAATCGGGGTGAAGAGCAGCAGGGCCGCGCCGCCCTCAACGAAAGGGTTGAATTTCTTATAAATAAAGCTTCGGACGTAGGAAACTGACCCTTCCTCCATTGACCCGTAAATGCTTGCCTGTGCAAATGGAGCGACAAACTTGGTCGTAAATCGTGTGTATTGGATATTTGCCTGCAAAGCGCTGCTTGGCGTCAGCATGAAGCGGTAGCCCAGCAAAATACCCTTGCCAAATGAGGAGGTCTGCGTCACCGCATTTCCGTAGATGGTGGGCTGAACCGTTCCTACAAAGCTGGCGCTCAAGTCCTGCCGACTGGCCTGAGCAAACCCGACTGATGCCAATGCTGGCAACAGACACAGCAAAAAAAACAACTTCTTCATGCGGTAGTGAACCCCTCGTCCGCCACTCTTCGCACACACCGGGTCGAAACTGCCGAGGCGCGATGTAATTTGGCTCTGATTCCTTGACTGGATTCAATTGTACCTGTCAGGATGCGGCTGCGGCATGTGCCCCCCCATTTTTCAACCGGGCGAAACGATCATGTGGATTTCTGTTTCGGCGGCTCCAGTGACGCTTCTCATTCAGAGGAATTCTGCGGTATCGCGCTTGGACGAACACTTGCGCCGATCGTGAATTCAAGTTGACTATGCCAACACTGGTGCGAGTTTCCAGACATGCACGGACTGTTCCCGTGCAAAATGCAGAATCGGCGGAATGTCCGGCAGGCAGACTCCGTGCGCCTTGGGTAGCTCGTTGACCTCAATTTCAGCCTCGGCCGCTTCCAGGGGCCACGGAGCATGGTGGATGTTTCCCTGCATTAGGCGCCCGCTGCGATCGTGGGTAAACAGGCAATAGCGCTCCGTAAGAAAGTATTCGATAGTATCCCGTGCGCTGCGCCCGACAGTCTGCGGCCCCAAGCCCCTGTAGGTCGCCCGGAAATGTACAGGGGAGCTTGCCAGCAGGCGGGTGCTCTCATAATGTACCCAGCCGCCCGGCCGTTCCTGAACCCGCATTTTGGCCCAGTAATAAGGAAGATGAAACCAGAGTCGAGCCGCCATCACTGCGACTGGATTCGCGGCGTCCAGCGAAAAGAAATACACCCCCGGAGTTCCACTACGCTCGTCGCGCACGTATGTACGAAGGTTCAGTTCTGCAAATCGATGTGCGCCAGGCACGCTTCCCAGGCCGCGAAAACGAATGCGATCCATTGTGAACGGAACAATGCCGATCCATCCGGTCTTGCCAAAGCCATCGACGATAAGGCCCTTCGGCAACAGCGGAGCAATCACCTCCGGGGAAACCGGCCAGTGGGCGAACAACAGGCTGTGCCACCGCTGCGTCATAACCCATGGCCGTTCCGGGACCGCCCAGGGGCGATCTTCCATCATCGTGAGTGCGTCACCCATAGCAATTGCGCTTCCCGGCATTTCCACAAACGTCAGCCGGGGAATATCCATTCTATAATCCTTCTGTTTCCCTCGAGTTCCTCACACCATTTTTCTCCTGGTTACTTTTCTCGCACGGATGCGCATGGACGATTTATCTTCGGCTGCATCGAACTCGTCCGGGTCTGGCGGAAAGAGCCCTGAAGTGCATCTGGAGAGTCCCGCTGCTCCGATTCCAGCAACAACCCCGGAGCGCAGGATCCGGATCGGCGGTCATATCCCTAAGCTGGATTCGCTGCGGGGAGCGGCCATTCTGCTTGTACTGACCTACCATGCCTACGGGGGCAGTGTCGATTATCGGACGTGGCATGGACTTTCTCGATTTCTCGTCTATCTCTCGCGCTACGGCTATACAGGCGTGGAACTTTTCTTCGTTCTCTCAGGATTTCTTATTACAAATATTCTGCTGGCCGGCAAACATAAACCGAACTATTATCTTGAGTTCTATCGGCGCCGGGCACTAAGAATTCTGCCCGCTTATCTTGCAGTATTACTCGTGATTAAGTTAGGTATCGGAGTTACCTGGAAATATATCGTGGCGTGTCTGCTTTACATTGCGAATATGGCCGGCCTGGTTGGAGCTCGATCCAGTGAGTATGCTCCGTTGTGGTCTTTGGCTGTAGAAGAGCAGTTTTACCTTCTCTGGCCTTTTTGCGTCCGCAGAATAGAAGCCAGATCACTGCTCAAGCTGGCACTTGGCGTTTGTTTTGCAATGCCGCTTCTTCGCTTGCTGGCTGCGGCGGTCTCTGCTTCCATCGACATTCGATACAAAACTTACTTTATCGCTGATTATCTCTTGTACGGAGCAATCCTTGCAATTGCACTCAACTTGAACATAATCCATAAAAGAAATATTGCGGCTGTGGCAATTGGACTGTTGGGAACGGGCAGTATCCTCACTCTGGGAGTAGTTTATTTAAAGTATTTTTCGAACCATACTTGGTGGATAGTTCTCCTGCTTCGCGCGTGGGGTGTTCTCCCGTTCGTATGGATCTATTCTGGCCTGATATTGCGAGCTGTGCAGTCCTATAACTATAAAAATGACAGCAGCAGCAACAGCGTGCTCGCATTCTTCGGTTACATCAGTTATGGCCTGTACCTCATCCATGAGTTCCTGTTCAGAGAATATGGAAGGCTGGCCTCTGGAACTCCGCTTGCGGGCCTCCAGGGAAATCTTTCTATGGTTACTCTTCGCTATCTCATTGTTGGAGGCATTTCCGTTTTTCTAGCCTACCTCTCGAGACGCTTTTACGAGGACTACTTCCTGCGAAGGGGACGAACACGATACGGAATGCCCTCTAACGCGCCCTGAAGACAAAGACTTCTTCGCTCGCGGGCAATCCACACCAGAGCTTGTTGCTGAGATCGAAGAGCATTTGCGTTACCCTTGAAGCCGAGATCCTATATCAACGACCCGCACAAGGATTGGGACGATCCATGCCTGAACACAACAACGCTTCTGTTTCCCCTGCTTCCGAAAACAATAGGACCGATGTTTACGCGGTGCACGGGGCCGATCCGGAGGTGCTCGCCTATGCGATGGCGAAATACTCGCGGTCCGCACTGTCGATGAAAGAGTCTCTCAGCGAGTTGAACGCGCAGCGGGCCGAGCAGTTCTTGAACACGTTCTACTTTCAATACGGCCATCGGTCCATCGCAGACCTGGCGCACATTGCCCTGGCCGTGGAAAAGCTTTCCTTGCTGGCTGCAATCGTCGTCGTGGATGAGCAACGCTGGGACGGTCAGGAACGATCCACGCGATATCAGAATTTTAAAAAAAGCGGCTGGTTTACACCCGCCTTTGGAGAAAACGATGAGGCCCGGCAAATCTATACCAGCACAATTGAGCAACTCTTCCGCTCGTACGAGGAAGTTTCTCACGGTGCCGTCCAGTTGCTGCGGAGCCAGCTGGCTAAACCCGATGAGATGAAACCGGAAGCGTATGAGCGCACGCTGCGGGCGCGCGCCTTTGACGGTGCGCGGTACCTTTTGCCGCTGGCCGCGAACACCTCTCTCGGGCAGATCGTAAACGCCCGTACATTGGAGGCGCAGGTGTCACGACTGCTTTCGCATACTCACGCGGAAGTTCGGCAGATTGGAGAGAAATTGCGGCAGGCCGCAGTCAGTCCCTCCTGGAGCGTTCAGCGCGATGCGTTGGAAGCGTTGCAGCGCGACATCTCAGCTGCTGACCCGCTACTTGGCGAGCGAGCCGCCGCTTTGCTCCTGCGCGACATTCCCGTCGCTCCTACGCTCGTCAAGTATGCCCGACAGGCCGACTACCAGGTGAAATCTCGCGCATCGCTGGAAGAAGCGGCTAAAGAGGTTATGTGCGACGCTGAAATCGAGCAGGTGCCCCTCGTTGTTCTGATCGAATCAAGTCCCAACCCTGGACAAGAATGGGTAGAAATTGAAATCCTCACGACGCTGCTCTATGGCGCATGCCACTATCCCTATCGTCAGATACGAGAGCACGTCTGTGCACTCTCCAAGGATAGGCGGGATGAATTGCTGCTGCTTGGCACCCAGCATCGCGGACGCCATGATGAGTTGTTGCGTGCCTTCTCCTCTGGATATTCCTTTTGCTTCGACGTACTGATGGACATCGGCGGCTTTCGCGACATGCATCGTCATCGCCGGTGTGTCCAAACGATACAGAGCTTTACCAGCCTGCATGGCTACGAGGTGCCGGAGTTGCTCGCGAACTCCAACCTTCGCGATCCATATGAGCAGGCTGTTCGCAGCGCGCATCAGGTTTTCAACAATCTTTCCGGGGCCGATATCTCTGAGGCAAATCCTACGGCCCAGTACGTGCTTCCCTTAGGAACCCGCTGCCGGTCTCTTTTTAAAATGGACTTCGCCGAAGCCCTTTATATCGCTGAGCTACGGAGTGCTCCCCAGGGACACATTTCCTACCGCAGAGTTGCCTGGGCAATGTATCAGGAGATTGC
>DASSZI010000276.1:0-4905 GCA_035713565.1 Acidobacteriaceae bacterium
TGAGCCGCCCGGGCGCTGCTCTAGAGCTGTTCCAGAAGACACAGCGGGCGAATCTTGAGATCAACCTGCTGGTCAACAACGCGGGTTTTGGCGCATTTGGCGAATTTTCTGCCAATCCGCTCGAACGTCAGCGCGAGATGATCGACCTGAATGTCGGTGCGCTTGTGGAATTGTCGCACCTCTATCTGCAGCCTATGAAGGAGCGGGGAACAGGCGGCATTGTGAATGTAGCCTCGATCGCAGGGTACGTTCCGCTGCCGTACAACGCAGTGTATGGCGCAACCAAGGCGTTCGTTCGCAGCTTTTCTCACGCGCTCTACCAGGAAGCGCGCCCTTACGGCATTGAGATCCTGGTGGTAAATCCTGGAAAAACGGAAACCAAGTTCTTTGAAACCGCGAATATGGACATCTCAAAGGACGGCGGCCAAAGGCAGAGTGCAGCCCAGGTCGTGAAGGAGGCCTTATGGGCTTTGGATCGGGGGAGAAGTTCAGTGATTACAGGGATGGGGAACCGGATGTTAATGCGCCTGGCTCATTTCCTGCCCCAAAGCTGGATTGCCGCGGTCGTTGCGAAAAAGGCGCGCCAGTCAAGAAACGATCTTTCGGCGTCCTGACAATCGTGTATAACCCCTAGCACCCCAAAAGCATAGGGTTTTTCTGCATCAGAAATCGGGCATCTGCCGGGCTAAGTCCATCGAATCCCAGTAGTTACCTCTACACTTACGATAATGCTTGACTTGAGGCATCGGAAAGGAGCGAAATAACATCAATTGATCTGTGGTGAATTGTGCAAGAGGATAGTCGAGAAGACAAGTTGTGATCCTAGTCGTTGACGACAACCCAGTGCAGGCGCTGACACGAACGGCGATCCTCTCGCGAGCGGGACACGCTGTGTCTGCGGTGTATTCAGCAGAAGATGCATTTCAGGCACTTGAGAACGATGAGGCGCACAGGATTGGGCTCGTCATTACTGACCACATCATGCCGGGGGAGTCGGGTTCGCATTTCATTCAGCTACTGTGGCAGCGACGGCCAGGCATCAAGGTCATGGTTTTAAGCGGGCTGGCGGAAGCCGAGGCCGAATATAAAGGCCTGGAAATCACGTTTCGTGCCAAGCCGATCATGCCGGAAGAACTCATCTCCTTGGTGAACCGTATCTGCGGTCCCTCCTGAAGCTATTCAGCTTCGCCTCTTAAAAATCTGCCAGTCAGCCGCTCCATTGCGATAGCTACGCCGCTCTGCGACAATTGAGAGTTATCCCGTAAACACTATGGCGGCATTCGGCAGCTTTGCAATCCTTCTCGGCCTCGTTTTGTGTGCCTACAATTTGTTGGCCGGAACTGTGGCGCTGCGGCAACTTGCGGTTCATCCAGATTCGACCGCGATGCCGGAACGACTCGCGGAAACTGCCCGCCGGGCCGGTATTGGCAGTTTTGCGGCCCTGACGTGCGCGGCCTTCGCACTCGTGTATTGTTCGTTTACCAACAATTTTTCGGTTTCCTACATCCTGCATCACTCCAACCGCGCGCTTCCGCTGCCCTATAAGTTCGCCGCTCTTTGGTCCGGGCAGGAAGGCTCTTTGCTGCTTTGGGCATGGCTGCTGGCGGGGTATGGATTTGTTCTGCGCCTGCGCCACAAGGTGGACGTCAAACTGACGGCCTACGCGTCGACGATCCTCGCCGCCATTCAAATCTTTTTCACCCTGCTGCTGGTCTTTGCCGCTCCGCCGTTCGCGCTGGTGCAAGGTGCCGTGCCTGCGGATGGGTTCGGACTCAACCCGCTGTTGCAATATCCGGAAATGGTCATTCACCCGCCGATGCTGTATCTCGGCTATGTGGGATTCAGCGTGCCCTTCGCCTTCGCGCTTGGGGCGCTGATGATGAGGTATCCGGGCGAAAAGTGGATCCATATCACCCGTCGCTGGACCATGGTGACATGGCTCTTTCTTACCTGCGGAATCTTTCTCGGTGCGCACTGGGCCTATTCTGTGCTCGGCTGGGGCGGCTACTGGGGGTGGGACCCGGTGGAGAATGCATCTCTGATGCCGTGGCTGACCGGCACTGCATTTCTTCACTCTGTGATGATGCAGGAAAAACGCGGCATGATGAAGGCCTGGAACGTCTGGTTGATCTTTGTCACTTTCATGCTGACGATTCTCGGGACATTGTTGACCCGCAGCGGCCTGGTCAGTTCGGTACATGCCTTTGCGGAATCCTCCATCGGCTCGTGGTTCTGGACGTTCGAAGTGATCGCGCTGAGCATCTGCCTGTTCACCTATCTCCGCCATCGGGACCATCTTAGGACGGAGCACCAGATTGAATCCCTGGTCTCGCGTGAATCGAGCTTTCTTTTCAACAATCTTGTGCTGCTGGCCGCCTGCTTCACGATTCTCTGGGGTACGCTGTTTCCCATCATTTCGGAGTATGTGCAGGGCAACAAGGTGACTGTCGGACCTCCGTTCTACAACCGGGTCGCGGTGCCGATCGGGATCTTTCTGTTATTCCTGACAGGTATCGGTCCGGTGCTCGCGTGGCGCAGTACGTCCTTCAAAAGCGTTCGCAAAAACTTCATTCTTCCGATCGGGGCAGGAGTACTGACCGCCGTTGTGCTGATGGCGGCGGGAATGCGCCCGTGGACTGACGTCGGGACGCTCTATTCCTTGATGGCTTTTTCGCTGGCAGCCCTCGTCACAACGGCCATTGCGAGTGAATTCTGGCGTGGCGCGCGGGTCATCCAGCGGCACACCGGCAAAAACCTGTTGTTCTCTGTCGTGCAGTTGACGCGCCGCAATACCCGGCGTTATGGCGGCTACCTGGTACACATCGGCGTAGTGATTGTTTTTATCGGGCTCGCTGGTTCAGCATTTAATCAATCAAAAGAGCAGGAGATGGGTTTTCACGATTCCATGACCATCGGTCCCTATCGGCTGGTCTGCCAAAGCTATACGCAAGACTCGAACGCGAATTATGATAGCGAATACGAACTGCTGAACGTGTATAAAAACGGCAAATTCCTGCTGCGGATGTCTCCGGAGCGCCGGTTCTATCAGGCCAGCCAGCAGACGGAAACCATGGTCGCCGATCACTCCACTTTGCAGCGCGATCTATATGTTGTCTACGAGGGAAAAAATCCGGACACCAGTCAGCCGATCATTAAGGTTTTCATCAATCCGCTGGTGGCCTGGATATGGATTGGGGTAGTTGTGATGGCGCTTGGAACGCTGCTGGCGCTGGTTCCCAATATGAGCGCAGCGCAGGGAACAGCACCAAGCCGCCGATCGCAGCTGCGACCGGAAGAAGGCATCCCCCAGGCTGCTGGCGTGGGGGATTAGACCGGTGCGTCAGCTTTCGGGGATATTCAATCGTGCGCTGCTGCGGCTATGGCTCCAGATCTCCGTGGCTGGGTTGCTGCTTGTGTTCGCTGTTGGCGCTGGCGACACTTCGGCTCGATACAGCGAACTTGGCCATCAGATGATCTGTACCTGTGGGTGCAACCAGGTGCTACTGGAATGCAATCACGTCGGCTGCACTGTTTCCACCAATATGGAGAGTGAGTTGCGCACGGCGCTTGACCGCGGGGAGAGCGACCACGTAATTCTGCGATATTTCGTGAACAAATACGGGCCGACCGTACTTGCCGCGCCGACTTCCACCGGCTTCAACCGGGTGGCATGGATCGCACCCGGCATCGTTTTTCTTCTGGCGACGCTTGGGACTGCGCTGCTGATCCGCAAATGGAAGCTCCACACAGTCGCGATGCCCACAGAGACTGCGACTGATGAAAAAACCGCCACAATCCGGGCGCGAATCCGCAGGGAGACGGAGATATGATTTTCGGCGCGTGTGCAGTGCTCTTGATTGGCATTTTCGTCTATGTCTTTTATCCGCAAAAAAAAGCGGAAGAACAGACACAGAAGACCCGTCTGGAGTTTTTGCGCGAGCGCAAAGACTCTATTTATGAGAACCTGCGCGACTTGAATTTCGAATACAGGGCGGGAAAGTACCCGGAAGAAGACTACGCTGCACAACGCGCGGCTCTGGAGAATGAAGCTGCGCAAATTGTTGCTGAAATCGAATTTCTGGAAAACGATTTCCATGCCGCGTAGCCTGTACGCCTTAAGTAGTTGTCCGTACCAGGCAGACGTGTTCGAATCAATTTTTAGAAAGAAACCCTGATGAAATTTGTCTCTTTGACGTCTCGAACTGCTTCCAAGTCTATTCGTTTTTTTTGTTCTGCTCTTGGCACCATCCTTCTGCTCGCTTTTGCGGTTTCCGCAGCCTGGGCTGCACCTATCACCGGCACAGTCACCAACCTGACCACCAAGAAACCGGCGGCTGGCGACACTGTCACGTTGATCCGGCTGCAACAGGGAATGCAGGACGCAGGTCAGACCACGACGGATGCGCACGGCCACTTCACATTGAATATCGCCGATGCGGACCCTATGCATCTGGTGCGTGTCACACACGACAAGGCAAACTACTTCAAGCCCGCGCCTCCCGGAACGCATACCGTCGACGTGGATGTTTACAACTCTGCCGAGAAGGTGCCGGGTGTCTCGACTGAGGCGCAAGTGCTGCGAATTGAGGCGCAGGGTCGAACTCTGCATGTGACCGAGAATTTCTTTGTAAAGAATGTTTCCTCGCCGCCCCTCACCCAGTTCGGGCCTCGCGCCTACGAAATCTATCTGCCGCGCGGGGCACAAAAAATTGCTGGCGCCGCTCTGGGGCCCGGCAGCATGCCTGTCCAGTCCACGCCTGTGGCATTAGGGCCACCGGGTGATTACTCGTTCATCTTTCCGATCCGTCCGGGCGAAACGCGGTTTCAGGCAAGCTTCGAGATGCCCTATTCCGGCACGATGGAGTTTCCGGCCCGCGTGGCCGCTCCGGTGGATAACTTCGCCAT
>DASSZI010000277.1:0-19490 GCA_035713565.1 Acidobacteriaceae bacterium
TGGCGGAAATTGCTCCGGAGTGGGCGCGCAAAATCGTCATCGCGTACGAGCCGGTCTGGGCCATCTGGACAGGACGAACCGCTACCCCTGAGATGGCTGCGGAGGCGCATCTAGTAATTCGTAGTCAAGTGGCCAGTTCACTGGGGCGCGAAATTGCAGACGGAATGCGCATTCTGTATGGCGGCAGCGTGAAGCCGGAGAATGCCACGAGCTTACTGAATCAGCCTGAAATCGATGGCGCGCTCGTCGGCGGGGCCAGCCTGGATCCGCATTCCTTCGCCAAAATTGTGCGGTACACATCGCTCTAATCCACTCAGGGTCTCGTAGCTATGCCTCTTCGCGCCGTCATATTCGATTATGGCCTGGTCCTCTCAGGTCCCGCCGTACCCTCCGCAAGAGCGCGGCTGCTGCAGCTAACCGGTCTTCCAGAGCGGGTGTTCGACGACCACTATTGGAAGTACCGTCTCGACTATGATCGCGGCACGTTGAATGGTCCCACTTACTGGCAGGCCATTGCGCGGGATACAGGAATGTCCCTGTCTCCGGGCCAGGTCTCCGCAATTGTCGAGCAGGACGTCCTGCTCTGGGCGAGCTTGAATCCAATCATGCTGGAGTGGGCTTTGCTCGTGCAGGAATCGGGCCTCAAGACCGCTATCCTCTCCAACATGGGCGAGGAATTACTCGCGCATATGCGCCGAAATTTCGGCTGGCTCAAAACTTTTGACCATCATACCTGGTCATGTGAACTGAATGTGGTCAAGCCGGAAGCCGAAATCTACACCCACACGCTTCAGGCTTTGGGCGTGGCTCCCCAGGAAGCGCTGTTTTTGGATGACAAGCTGGAGAATGTGGAGGGCGCGCATCGCGTCGGACTGCACGCCCTGGTATTTACTGGAGTGGAAGCACTTGCTCAACAGCTCCAGACTTGTTCCTGGGCAAAGGTATTGCCGCCGCTGCCCATCGGTGCAGTTTCGCGCTAGTTCTTGACCCGTACCGTCGGCGTTACCGACATCCCTGGGCGAAGCAGCTGGTCTGAATCCTCTTTTGGATTGGTGAAGTCCAGCCGGACGGGAATGCGCTGCACCACTTTCACGTAGTTCCCCGTCGCGTTTTCCGGCGGGAACAGGCTGAGCATGGATCCTGTCGCGCCGCCGATTTCAGTCACCTTGGCGTGGTACGTGCGACCCCCATACGCGTCCACCTTGACGGTAGCGGGCTGGCCGATTCGCATGTGATTAAGCTGCGTCTCTTTGAAATTGGCCGTGATCCACAGGTGAGTCAAAGGGATCAGCGTCATCATTGTCTGCCCGGCGCTTACATTCTGGCCCACCTGCGCAGTGCGTTTATTCACAATCCCTGATTCAGGAGCGACAATCTTCGTGTAGCTCAGGTTGAGCCGGTCGGCTTCCAACTCCGCCTCTGCAGCTTGAACTTCTGCCGCCGCGGCATCGGCTTTCGCCTTCTGCGCCGCAATCTGCTTGGGACCGGTGCCTGCGGAATTGTAAGCGGCCCGCGCGGAGGCCAGCTTATCGTTGGCAACGCGCACCTGGTCTTTGGCGCCCGAGAGGTTTGCCTGCGCTTGGGCGAGTTGCGCCTTCTTGCTTGCTGCGATCGCTACGATGGCGTCGAATTGCTGGCGGGAAACAACATCGCGTTTGACCAGCGGAGTATAGCGCTGGAGATCGAGTTGCGCCTTGGTATTGTCGGCTTGGGCGGCGAGCACCTCCGCCTGCGCTGCATCCAGTTGCTTTTCTGACTGTGCAATCGTGGACAGCGCGGCACGCACATCCGCCCCTGCACCACTCAATGTTGCTCCCGTGGAAAGGGTTGTGATTGGGACGCTGGCCAGTGCTGCCTCATAGTTGGCTTTGGCTGTCGCAAGCTTAGCTTCCGCGGCGTCCAGGGCAGCCTGCGCGTCGCGTGGATCGATCTCAACCAGAACCTGCCCTTTTTGTACCGCCTGGTTGTCTTCCACATTCACCTTGATGATGTTGCCCTTGATCCGCGCACTGATCTGCACCAGGTTTCCATCCACCTGCGCGTCATCCGTATCTTCGTAATACGTGGAATGCCACCAGAAAAGGCCGACTCCGATCAGCACAAGCACGACAGCGCCGATGATCAGAAATCCCTTATGGGCCGGATGCTTGGCCTGCGAACTCATTTCCGTTTCGTCGGACGATTGATCCTTCGCATCGTCTTCACGAAGGTCGGGATCCTGGCCGCCACTCGGACGAGCTACGGTGGAGCGACGGTCAGAGTGGCCGGATTCCTGTTCGATTTGCTCGGATCTTAATTCCGCCACGGTTTTACTGCCCTCCCAAAAAGCTCTTGTACTGCTGCTGCGCCACGCCGATGGCACGCGCCAATGAAAGTCTTGCCACGTTCAACTGATAAAGGCTGCCGACATATTGATCGTCTGCCTGGGCAACGGATGACTGTGCCTGCGATACACCCAGATTGTCCGAAACTCCCGCTCGGAAACGGTCCTGCGCTTCCTGCAATGTCTCGTTCGCCAAATCCACGTTGCTGCGCGAAACCGCGACCAGTTTTTCCGCGGCCTGTATATCGAGGATTGCGTTCTGCGCATCGGCGCGAATCTGACCCTCCAGATCATTCAATCTGGCCTGCATTTGCCGCAGTGCCGCGTCCGCAATCTTGGCGTCACCACGAAGCTTCCCTTCTTCAAAAATTGGGCCGCTTGCCTCTCCTGTTGCGTCAAACGTCGCGTGCGAGTTGCTGGGATTTACCCCGATTTCCCCGTAATCCGCCTCGGCAGTCAGCTTCGGCAGGCGTTCCGCGCGGGCTGCCGCAAGCGAGCGTTGCGCCGCTACAACCTGCTCCTGCATCGATTTGTAGTCGTTGCGCGTCTTCAGCGCCTCGGCCATTGCTGCGTCAAGGGTCGGTATCTGCGTGGCACCTTCCGGATTGGCGTCTGTCAGGCGAAACTTCTGATCGAGCGGAAGTCCGATTGCGCGTGCCAGCGCGATTAGATCCTTGGACTGCTGGTCCTGCGTAGCAATCATCGACTGCTGGATTGCTTGGTAATCCACGCGAGCGCGCAGTTCATCCAGGCGGGGAGAAACGCCGGTTTTATGATTTTGTACCGCCTGATCCAGGGATATTTGCGAGGTCTTCACCTGTGCCTGTAATGAAGTCAGGCGCGCCGCGTCCGCGACACACAGCAGGTACGCGTTCCCGACTGTCAATACGACCAGATCTCCCGCATCTTTCGCGGTGAATTTGCTCGCCGCAAAGTTGTGTTTGGCTGCCAAATAGCTCTGAATGGAGGAAACGTCAAGCACCGACTGGTTCAGACGAGCGCGGAAATCCGTGTAGCCATACGGCCCGATCACGGCGGGGAATCCCGGAATCCTTAGTCCTTCCGCCTGCAGGTTGACCTGCGCCACAGAATCCTGCGCGGTCCCGGTCACCGTTGGCAGAAGCGCCTGCAGGTTCTGCAACTTCTGTCCTGCGGCACTCTGCACGTCTGTGCTCTGCAAGATGGAACCCAGATTGTTCCTGAGTCCGAGACGGATAGCTTCATCGAGCGAAAGAGGCATGATGGCATGGGTGGCCTTTTGCTGCACCACGCTGCCCTGATAGGAATTCTGTGGACCTGCCTGGGCATTCCCCAAGGGAGCCGCCACGCCCACAAGAACCGAAATCAGCAGGCTATGGCGCAAGGATCTTTCCAGAAACATTCGCATGTCTTTCACAGGAGTGATTTGCGGACTTTCCGCAGAGTGACAGTTGCTGTACCTGAAGGTAGATGATTCATGCAGCTCAAAAGTTGAATAATTTTTTGGCGGCGGCTTCACCTGACTACAGGCCAGTTTTGTCACTCGCCAATACATTCTCTGGGAGTAGCGGGCGGCAACTGCACATAAGCTCCTATGATACCGGATCGCGCCTCTACTCTTGACATTGCGAGCTGCGGCAAGACGCTGGCTACCCTCACTCGGCGGAATCTGCGACACTCAGAGGAGAGGCCCGGAGAAACAGTATCTCCGAGCATTGTTCATGGCAGGAAAATTGTCGCAATCGCGATCCAGACCCGCTCGTCCGCCCATCCATTATTTCAGCCGAGACGAGTCCTGGCTTGATTTCAACTGGAGAGTGCTGGAAGAGGCGCAGGATCCTTCCAATCCCCTGCTGGAGCGGGTGAAGTTCCTTGCCATCACGGCCAGCAACCTGGATGAGTTTTTTGAAATTCGCGTGGCCGGCACGCTGCAACGCATTGAAGATGGCTACACAGAAGCCGGCGTGGATTTGCTGACACCGCAGCAGACCTTGGACAGCCTGGCAAAGAAGACGCATGCCTTTGTGTCCGATCAATACGCCTGCTGGAACCGCCAGCTGCTGCCCGCACTCGCGGAACAACGGATTCGAATGCTGGCGTGGAAAGAACTCGACGAGGAGCAGCGGGACTACGCGATCCGCTTCTATCAGAGCGAAGTCGATCCGCTGCTGACCCCAATCACCATTGATCCTGCGCATCCTTTTCCGCGGGTTCTGAACAAGGCCCTTTGCCTGGCGTTGCTCCTGCATCGAAAACGAAAGAACTCGTCCGGCGCCGTTCTGGGCGTGGTGACAGTACCGCGTGCGCTCCCTCGTCTGGTTTCGCTGCCTGCCTCCGACGGTAATACGGACTACATCTTTCTGCACGACTTGATTGAATCGCAGGCCGCCGCAATGTACCGCGGTTACGAGTTTCTCTCGCGAGCCGCTTTCCGAGTGACGCGGAACAGCAATCTTTACCTTCAGGAGGAAGAGACTCGCAGCCTACTGGAAAGTGTCCGGACGGAACTGCACAACCGCCGTAAGGGAGACGCGGTCCGGCTGGAAATCGAAAGCGACGCTTCGCCAGAGATTGTGGAGCGCCTGCGAGCCAACTTCGATCTGGAGGATTTCCAGGTTTTCTACACAGACGGTCCCGTCAATCTTTCCCGCCTGATGAACCTGTATACCAAGACGGCTCGCCCAGAGCTGAAATACCCGGCCTTCGCGCCTCGCAACCTATGGCTGCACCGGGAGTCCAGGAACCTTTTCGATGAGATTCGGCGAAACGATATCCTTCTACATCATCCCTTCGACTCTTATGGAACAGTGGTCGATTTCGTGCGCGCTGCGGCCGAAGATCCGGCGGTGCTCTCAATTAAACAAACACTTTACAGGACAAGTGCCAATTCGCCTATTTTTCAAGGCTTACGAGAGGCCGCACAGAGCAAAGAGGTCACCGTTGTGGTCGAACTGATGGCCCGGTTTGATGAGGCTTCGAACATTCGTTGGGCGCGCGATCTGGAAGACGCGGGCGTTCAGGTATTTCATGGGATTGTAGGGCTGAAAACGCACTGCAAGCTCGCCCTTCTGGTGAGGCGCGATCCGGAAGACGGCGTTGTGCGGCGATATGCACATCTGGGTACCGGTAACTACAACGCGGAGACCGCAATGTTTTACACGGACATCAGTCTGCTCACGGCAGACCCCAACATTACGTGCGCAGTGCACAATGTTTTCAATTATTTAACCGCTCATGCAGAGTCCGATGATTATGTTCCGCTGCTGGTGGCTCCTTTAAACCTGGCGGAAGGTTTCGCGCAGCGGATTCGCCGCGAGGCAAAGCATGCCGCCGAAGGCCGCCCGGCAAGAATCATCGCAAAGATGAATTCTCTGCTGGAGCAGGGCGTAATCGAGGCGCTTTATGCCGCTTCTCAGGCCGGCGTCTCCATCGACCTGATCGTGCGCGGCATCTGTGCGCTGCGTCCCGGCGTTAAAGGCCTGAGTGAAAATATTCGCGTGCGGTCGGTTGTGGGACAGTTTTTAGAGCATAGCCGCATTTTCTATTTCGAAAATGGAGGCAAGGAAGAGATTTACTGCGGAAGTGCCGATTGGATGCCGCGCAATCTGTTCGAGCGCTGTGAGGTTGTGTTTCCGATTCTCGATCCGCAACTTAGACAAAGGATTCGGAATGAGATTCTGGGTGCCTATCTGGCGGACAATGTAGACGCACGGCTTCTGCAGCCCACAGGTGCTTACATCATGGCGAGCGAGCGCTCCGGCAAGAACCGTCCGCCGTTCCAGGCGCAGGACTTTCTCATTCGACTGGCGGACGGAAACGCAACTTTGGGCGACATACCATCTGGAAATCTGGAGAATGGGGCAGGTCGCAAATCAGACAAGATTCCGGTGCGGCAGGAGAAAAAAGCTCCCAAACGTCGCAGTCCTGCAACTCATCGAAACGGGCACAGGGTTCGTGTAGGTCGAGACATGGCGCCTGAAAAGACATTGACCGGGCATGAAGTTGTGTATGCAGACGATCACCCGGCGGCAAGCGGGCTGGAGTAAGGCACGGCTAGGCATCGGCATCCTGCCGGAGCAGCCCACGCCTCTAACTCATAGTACACACCACTCAGATATGGAAGTTTTAAACCACCAATCCGCGAGTGCCTCCGCCTCGGCCGATTCATTCCGCAGGTCCATCGCACCCGGAATGCAGGGGCAAATGCCTTGGGTATGGTGGCATCTTCTTAGCATGGATGCACCCACCGTCGCCGTACTTTGGTGCTGGTTTTTTGCTGCCGCTTTTGGAATTACGTTTCGCTGGATGGTGCTGCCAACCCTTGCGCTCGGAACATGGTGCGTCTACATCGGGGACCGCCTGCTGGATGGCCTGCTCTCTGCCGAAACCATGGTTCTTCGCGACCGCCACTGGTTTTATGTACGGCACCGCACGTTTTTCACGATTGCCTGGATTGGGGCCGCGATCCCGCTCACTTACCTGATCCTGTTTAAGGTGCAGCGAGCGGTGCGGAATGACGACATCCTGCTTGGAGTGATTGGCGCAAGCTATTTCCTGGTAGTGCATGGCTTTCGACGCGGCCCAGGGCGCTGGCTTCCAAAGGAACTTGCAGTTGGATTTCTATTTGCCATTGCGACGGCCGTCCCTGCCTGGGCGCGAACTGGAGCGGGTGCGGATCATGGACTGCTTGGAGCCGCAGTCCTGGCATTCGGTGCGGTCTGCTGGCTCAACTGCGTTTGCATCCAGGTTTGGGAAGACGCGGAAGCGGAGCAGGAACTGACACACGAAATCCTGGCGACCGGAAGCTACGGAGGCAGATCTCCAGCGCGATCAGACCGCACAAGCTCCGGGCTGCCCCCCTGGCCCGGCCAGCATCTCACAAAGTTCGCCATTATCTTGGCAGCGGCAAGTCTGAGCGGGGCTGGGTTGACCGGAAAAACCCCGGCCTGCCCTTTGTTTTTGTCTGTGGCGCTAAGTTCCTTCTTGTTCGTTCTGCTCATCCGCTGGCGAGCAAACTTCAGCGTACTTACTTTGCGCATTGCAGCGGATGCTGCCCTGCTCACTCCGGTGCTGTTTCTGCTGCGGTGGGCATGACCTCCGATCTGGGAATCGCGCAGCCCTCCGTTTCCAACCATCCGCCAAATTTCGATCGTCTGGCCCGTGCCTACCGCTGGATGGAGTACTTCAGCTTCGGGACCATGCTGGAGCGATGCCGCTTCCGCTACCTTCAGGACTGTGGCGATCGCCGGCGCGCATTGATTCTTGGCGATGGGGATGGCAGGTTTACGGCGCGGCTCCTGACAGAGAATGCAGATCTCTACGTTGAGGCCGTCGACTGCAGCCCCGCCATGCTGGCCCAACTTCAACGTCGAGTAAAACGAAGAAGCACTCAAATCTCTGCTGAGCTTCCCCCGTCAGAAACCCGCCTACGGACCATCTGCGCCGATATACGAGACTTTTCTCCACAGGGAAACGGGTACGATCTCATCGTTTCGCATTTCTTTCTCGACTGTTTGACCCATTCCGACGTGGAAGCCCTGATGAAGCGCCTCCTGCCAAAACTTGGCTCGGATAGCAAGTGGATCGTCTCGGAATTCGCCATTCCTCGCCAGGGATGGCAGCGCCGGGCGGCGCAACTGCTGGTCAGCGGACTGTATTTTGCTTTCCGGCAGATGACGCATTTGCAAGTAAAACAGCTACCTGACTACGCGGCAGTGTTCTTCGGCTACGGCTTCCGCTGCACGGGAAAATCACGGACGCTTTGGGGACTGCTATCTGCAGAAGTGTGGGAGCGAGACGTCTTGTAGAACCTTCAACACTCGACAATCACAGTTCAGCGATACAATTCCGGCATGTTGCAAGTGCGTCGCTTATTCGCTGCTCTCCATCCCGCAGTTCTGTGCCTTTTTTTGGGCTTGCTGTGCATTTCAACAGTTTGGCACGCGAACGCACAGACTGCGGTCGCGACCAATGCACCTGCCGGCCAACCTCTTTCCCAGCGCGTGGTCGCGTACACGCTGGAGGCCAAAGTAAATACAGACAAGAAGACCGTAGACGCTACGGAGATCCTCGACTACAAAAATTTGACCGGGCAGCCGCTCGACACATTTCCTTTCCATCTTTATTTGAACGCATTCCGGCCTCAGTCGTCGTTCGCTTATGAAACCCACTTGGGCGGAGGAATCCGGGGAGCGGCGCACGATTATCCGAAGGAAGAAATCGGCGGGATTACCGTCAGTCAATTGTCTGCGGACGGCTACGGCGACCTGACCCAAGCGATGCAGTTTACTGCGCCCGATGATGGCAACATGGCCGACCACACCGTTATGCAGGTTCATCTGCCAAAGCCTCTTGCGCCGGGGGCTACCATCCGCTTCCATCTCACTTTTCACGACAAGTTTCCACTCTCAGTGGCGCGCAACGGCTATAAGCGCGATTTCATCATGGGCGGACAGTGGTTCCCCAAAGTTGGGGTTTTCTGGCATGGCACCTGGAATTGTCATCAGTATCATGCCACGACCGAGTTCTTCGCAGATTTCGGTACTTTTGATGTGAAGCTGACTGTGCCGAATCGCTACACAGTAGGCGCAAGCGGCGTGCCTGTCGGCGAGCAGAACAACGGCAATGGCACGAAGACGCTCCACTTTTATGGCGAAGACATCCACGACTTTGCCTGGGCCGCATCGCCGCACTTTCTGGTCATGGATGAGACGTTTCAAAGCAGCATGGGGCCCGTGAAGCTGCACGGGTTGATTCTGCAGGCGCACGCACATCTTGGGCGCCGATACTTGCGCGCCCTCAAGGGATCGATGCAGAAGTTCAACGACTGGTATGGTGCCTATCCGTACAAGCAGATCACGCTGATTGATCCGGAACCGGACTCGCAGATGTACGGCATGGAATATCCAACTCTGATCACCGCCGGTACGAGTTGGTGGGCTCCGGAATCTTTGCCGCTCGGCCTTGAAACGACCACGGAGCATGAGTTCGGCCATCAGTACTGGTATGGCATGGTGGCGACCAACGAGTTTGAAGAAGCATGGCTGGACGAGGGAATCAATTCCTACACAGAGGCCAAGGTGATGGCTGCGCTTTATGGCAAAGCTACTTCCGCCATCGATCTGCGCCACGCCACCATGAGTGATCTGGAGTTGCAGCGAGCCGGGTATTTGAGCGATCCGGATTATGATCCAATGACGCGCTGGGCCTGGAAGTTCTACAGTGCCAGCAGCTATGGCGCGATTACGTATGGCAAAACAGCCACCGTGCTGACCACGCTAGAGGCTGCCGTAGGTGAGCCGACCATGCAAAAAGCCCTTCGCGTGTACTTCGATCGCTATCGATTCAAGCACCCGACGGGGACAGATTTTCTGAACACCATCAATGAGGTCTCTGGCCGGAAGGATCTTCAGCCCTATTTCCAGGCTGCCGTCTATGGCACCAAGATACTGGATTATGCGGTGGTGGATGCCGCCTCTGAGCCAGTGGAGTGGTGGAAGCCGCAGCACGGCAGTTCGCGCGGTCCATGGCGTACGGTCGTTGCCGTCCATCGCAAGGGAGACTTCGTTTTTCCAGTAACGTTGGAGGTGCGCTTCAGCGATGGATCGAAGACGCGGGAACATTGGAATGGGGCAGACCGCTGGATCCGTTACACCTACGTGAAGAATGCGAAGCTCGTAGCCGCGGAAGTCGATCCCGACCATCAGATTTTGCTGGACAAAAATTTTTTCAACAACAGCTATGTGGTGGCCAGGAACGGAACCGCAAGCTGGAAGCTCACCAATTACTGGATGTTTTTTGAGCAATGCGCCGCCCAATTTGTCTCGTGGTTTGTCTAACCACCCGATGCGCGGAGAAGAAGCGCTGCACTGAGGAAAACGAAAATATGAACCGCTTGCTTGCCTACAGAAGCGACTTGCCCTTGAGCACTGGACTCAGGCTGCTGATTGCCAATAAGCGTCTGCTCTTGTGGACATATCTGGCGAGCGTCTTGCTCGGCCTGCGAGCGGCGCTCCCCTTCCATTCGCGAGTCAGTCCTATTCTGGATCACAGCCTTGCCGCTCAGGATCTGGCGGGCCGATTCGACGTCTCCTCCTACGCATTGTTGACCATGCATCTTGGCAGACAAGGGACGACGCTTTATACGCAGGCCTTTGCCGACATTGTAGTGTACTGCGTGTTCGCGATTTTACTGGCTGCGGGCACATACTTCGTTTTTGGCAGCGGTGAAGTACCTCGCCTGGGACTTGTTCTCCGCGCCGGTGTGGACTATTTCTGGAGGTTCTTCCGCCTGCTACTGTTTGCCGGCATCATCGCCGGCATGATCGTGGGCGGTTTGACGGCTGTCCGAACCCTGGTACTGAAACACGCAGATGAGGTCTACGTTGGACGAACCTATTTTTATCTCGCGCTCATCAGCTTGGTTGCCGTTGCCCTGGTAGCGTTCTTCTTCCGGCTTTGGTTCGACCTGGCGGAAGCCATGACCATTCAACTCGGACTGGATGGCGACCGGCGTGTGCGGCGTTCACTGTTCCCTTCGCTGCGTATTCTTAAGCAACGCTTTGCTTCGACATACCTCAGCTATCTTCTGATTGGGGCGCTCGGCTGGGCTGGTCTGCTGCTGTGTGGCTGGCTATGGGTGGTTGCCGTTCCGGCTCGTGCTGTTCCGCTGGCGTGGATTGTTGGACAACTGGGCGTTCTTTCGATCCTGACCGCACGAATCTGGCAGCGCGGACTCGCGACAGCGGTCGTCGCATTTGCCGAGCCCGTACCCGTTGTCCATCGGGCCATCTTCACTCCGCCGCCCGCTTTCCAAACACCCGAAGCTGGGGAGGAAAACTCTTCTGGCATCCTGCGGATGCCCAATGAAATTTCTTCTTCAGAGGTGCCACCGTTGAGCGAAGCCATCGGGGAACCCGGGACGGCAATCGATTCTGCGCCACATCCGATTGATGACACGGACTTGCAAACGTAAACTGTCTTCAGCGTGGATGTAACTGAACCATCGCCAATCAGCCCTGTCCGGATGTGTTATGAATCTGTATTTCCTGCGCCATGCGAATGCTGGCCAGCACAAATCGAACCCGGTCCTGGACCAGAAGCGCTCGCTCGATAAAGAAGGCAAGCAGCAATGCATTCAGCTGGGTGCCGTATTGAATGCTCTGAAAATCCATTTCGATCTGGTGCTTTCCAGCCCACTAAAACGGGCCCTGCAGACGGCTGCGTTGGTCGGAACCGAAACCGGATACGAAAAGAAGATTCAGCTCTCACAGGCCTTGACGCCCGGCGGAACCTGGGAGGATTTCCAACGTTTACTGGAGAGCCTTGCGGGACATGAGGACGTTCTGCTTGTTGGGCACAGCCCGAATCAGCCCGAGTTTTTGAATCGCCTGTTGTGCGCGGGAAACGGCGGTGTCGTCCGTCTTCGAAAAGGGGCGATTGCGGCGGTTGATCTGCAGCGTGCACCCGCCAAGCTGCAGTGGCTGCTGGATCCGCGCGTGGTGCGGGCGCTTCAGGCCAGCGCTACGAAGAGGTCGCGCGCGAAGACTTCGCGGAAATAAGCTGCTTCTTTTCGCAACAGCCAAAGCTCCAAATCCGCCCGGCCCCGGCCTGGAATGAGCTGAAGACTTACACGCTGCGGGGCCACTCGGATGCTGACCTGCAACACAGCGGTCGATTTGTCCTGATGTAACGCGACTGCCATGCGCAGCAGAACAGCGGCTCGTTTGATGAACGCGTGACTCTCCACAGGAATAGCGCGCAGTACTCGGTCACCCGGCCCGGGACGCGACTTACCCAGGTAGCGAGCGATCGCGGAAACGATCAGTCGCTGCTCCGGGGTAAAGCCGTAGAGTTCCGAGTTTGCAATGATGTACTGCGTGTGGCGATGATGACCCTGGTAGTTCATGAACTTGCCTACGGAATGCATCATGGCCGCTGCTTTCAGCCAGAACCTGTACTCCGGCGGGAGCTGGTGCACGCGTTTTAGGTCGTCGAAGAACTGGCAGGCGTGATCCACCACAGGTTCCTGCTGCTTCAGATCGACGCCGTACCGGCGGCAAAGCTGCAACACGCCTTCCCACCGCTCCTGCTCAAACTGCTGATGTGCGAATGTGTTCGCATCGCCTTCCGCCAGCATCATTGCCAGAATTCCGTCGCGCAGACCCAACGGAGAATAACGAAATCCTGGCAAATGTAAGCGGTCGAGCAGGGCGGCGTAAACGTGCGCGCCGGCAACGATGATCTCCGACCGCTTAGGACCTATACCCGGAACAGCACTCCGTTGCGCCAGGGACATGCGCTTCAGCTTGTCCGCAATTTTACAAACCGCGACAGTCCGGGTCCGCTCCCAGGCCTTGAACTTGGTTCGCGGCAACAACTTTTCTGCCCTGAGGTTTGTTTTGGCATGTGTCTTCGCCGTCGCCTTGGCGCCCAGCTTGACTCCCAGTCTGGCATTCGCCAAGGCTGTCGAAGCCAATGCGGCTGCCGTTCCGGAGGTGGCGAATGCCGTCGCGATTCGTTCGCCCGCCATTTTTTGTTCAGCTCTGCGCAATTCACGGCGGATCCAGTCTTCCATACGCGAGACCTCTTCCGCTGTTGGGGGATCATGCCGTAGAAATTCTCTCGTCAGGCGAACCGCTCCCAGGGGCACGCTGACCATTTCGCGAATCGTCGAGTTTTCAGAAAGTGTAATCTCGCAGCTGCCGCCTCCCAGATCGATCATCATGCATCGTCCTCGAGCCGCAGGCTCGTTGGAAACAACACCCAGGTGAATCAGCCTACCCTCCTCCAGACCCGAGATGATTTCGACTTTCCAGCCCGTCGCAGAGCGCACCCACGCTAGAAAATCATGCTGGTTGCGCGCATCCCTCAGCGCGCTGGTAGCCACCACGCGCAGCCGGTCGACCGAATGTGCCTGAACAGCGCGGCGAAAGCGGCGCAGGGCTCGAACCGTGCGTGCCATGGATTCCGGCGAGACGATCCCACCCTCAAAGACGCTCTCGCCCAACCGCGTCACTTCGCGGTCTTCATGCAAGGTTTTCAGGCGGTGGTTGTGCACGGCAGCGATTTTCAGCCGTACGGAATTTGAGCCAATGTCAACGGCCCCATACGTCATCGACTCTTGTTTTGAAGATGTGCCCACGAAGCAAACTTACACGATTGCTGCGCACATTGGGGTGAAGAATGGACTGCTATCCTAATTTTGTTTGTAACGGACCTGATGAGACCCTTGCAATTTCCAACTCGCCGTAATCTTCCCACGTCGCATTCCGATCTGTCAGCAGGGGTTCTTTCGAGTGACCTGCCAATATCCCGCCGCGCGGAGTGGCTGTTGGTAGCGACGATGTTCCTCGCGGTCTATTTCGCCGCCCTGTTCTCCCCCTCTCTGTTGGACGATGCCGACGCAACCCACGCGCAAGCGGCGCAGCACATCGCGCTGACGGGCCACTGGGTAACTCTCAAGGTTGACGGCATCCGCTACCTGGAAAAGCCGCCACTTCCCTACTGGTTGGTAGCTGCGGACTATAAACTTTTTGGCTTCAACTCCTTCTCCACACATCTGCCGGAGGCACTTGGCGTGCTCGGGTCGGCAATTCTTGCTCTGCTTTGGGGCAGCCGTGCTTATGGAGAGAGAGCGGGTCTGTATGCAGCCCTTGCATTTCTCAGCAGCATAGGTGTTTTTCTATTCACCCGGATTTTTATCCCGGAAGCTATCCTGACGCTGTTGATCGCGCTGGCTCTCTATCTATTCCTCACAGGCCTGGACGACGGTCAACCCGGCCGGATCTACGCTACTTATGCATTGCTGGCGCTGGCGATGCTTGCAAAAGGGCTCATCGCGCCCGTTTTTTTCCTCGGAGCCGTGGTACCTTATCTGCTCCTTACGGGGCAGTGGCGCCGCTGGCGAGAGTTCCATCTGCTGCTTGGGTCGATTTTGTTTCTAATGATTGCAGCGCCCTGGCATGTGCTCGCAGGGCTGCACAATCCCGACCAGGGACACCCCGTGGGCAATATACCAACGCCGGGGAATGTGCACGGCTTCTTCTACTTCTACTTCATCAACGAACACGTCCTTCGATTTTTGGGGAAACGCTACCCGCATGACTATAACAAGCTGCCGGGGTATCTTTTTTGGAGCCTGCATCTGGTCTGGCTTTTCCCGTGGAGCCTCTACTGGCCCGCAACAGTGTATTCGTGGTGGCGCAAGCGGGGTGCTTGCAGCACTCGAGAAATCCACAGTCGCTTCCGCAGCCTGGATTTTACTGGCCAAACTACGCTGCTGCTCAGTCTTTATGCTGGTTTTATATTGTTCTTTTTCTCGCTTTCGACCAATCAGGAATACTACACATATCCGGCTTACTTCCCGCTTTTGCTGCTCACCGCGATGGGCCTTTCCCATCTGGAATGGCACATCAAAACTGAATCGGCTGCAGATCGGACGATTGATTTGCGGTGGCTTACAGCAGCTCAGGGAACGTTTGCAATTGTAGGCGTGTCGGCAGCGATTACTCTGGGGTATGGACTTTGGGAGTCTCGGAATTTGCCGTACGTCGCCGACATAGGAGCCTTGCTGGCACATCGGGACGTTGGGGGGTACTCGCTCTCCATGTCGCACTTCTTCGATTTGACCGGGCCCTCCTTTGCAGCTCTCCGTCTCCCGGCCGGGCTTGCCGCGGTCACTCTCCTGATCGGACCTTTTCTGGCGTGGTGGATGCGCAGGCGAGGTCAGCATCTTCGCTCCACCTTCACAACAGCTATGACGGCGGCCATGTTCCTGGTCGCGGCGCACATTGCGTTCGTCAGGTTCCAGCCTATGCTTTCTTCGCGCTCCATGGCGGATACGTTCAACAGCCTGGCACAACCCTCTGATGTGCTGATGCTTTATGGAGATCAATCCTACGGCTCTTCTGTCATCTTCTATACGCAGCGTCGCGCGCTGCTGGTCCACAGCCGCAGTTCTTCAATGCTTTGGGGATCCAATTATCCCGATTCACCCCATATCTTTTTGAACGATAGTCAGATGCTTTCTATTTGGGGCCGCGGGCCGCGCAAGTTCTTGTTTGTACCGCCGGACGATCGGCCGCATGTGCAAACGCTCCTGCAGGGGCACAGTTATTTGGTGCAGGAACTTTCTGGCAAGGAACTTCTTACAGATCGCCCGCTTGCCCCGCTGCAATAGCAACCTGCGACCCGCAGGACCACCCCTGCGCCTGAAAGCGGCTGACAATTGCCTCTTCCGCAACGAGCGCAGCCATACAGGCGAAATACGGGATCAGCTCGCCGTAAAGCCTGACCTCCACGATGATCCCGAAGAGATAGATGATGGCGAACCATGCCGGAAGTACCCACAACCAGAGCCGCAGCGTGCGATCCCGAACCGTTTTGCGATAAGCAACAAGTAGTGGAATAGAAAAGCATCCGGCAGTCAGCATCTGTGGCCATGCCGGAGGCCAAAATAGCAGTACCGTATTGATCAGGCTCGCCGGGATGTAGGCGAAATGATTATGCGCGAAATGGCGATTCACCAGAACATGCCAGCTGCACCAGAACACGCCTAGCGGCACGACTGTTCCCGTCGTCCTGGGCGCGCATATCCGCCGCCATTCGATGCCAGGGCCGTCTGCAACAGACGCAAGGACGAACAACAAAAGCAGCAGCAGCGTGGTTTCTCGATTGAGAGTTGCAACAACGAAAAGTGCAGCAAAGACCAGAGGATTCTTGCGAAAATAGATCAGATACAAGCCCGCCGAAAAGAATCCCAGACTTGGAAGGTCGTAATAGAAGCGATAGACATGCAACGCCAGTAGGAGATATTGACCCGCACAGAACACCAGCACCAGCCCATAGACGTACGGCGTAAGCAAATGACGCGTTGATGCCGCACTATAAATGCGGGTCGCCACCCAACCCGCCATCGCGATCCCAGCCATATCCCCAAGGCCAATAACAAACGTCTCCGGACGGATATGAGTGCGGTAAATTGGGGTGACGGTGGACACCAGATTTGCAAGGTATACCAACAGGGTGTTGCTGTGGGCCCACCGCAAAACCAGCATCATCAGCACTCTGGTCTGGCAGGGAGTTACCTCAATTCCGTTCTCGTATTTGTCCAGCCGAAGATAGGAAGGCACCCGGCTGTGATAAGCCCAGACCACCTGAATGGTCGCGAGAGTGTACAACAGCAGGAGCATGGCTTCGCCTGTCCTGCTCTTCTTTTCCTCAATGTTGTCATCTGACATGGATGTCATCGACTCACGACCCCCACTCTTTCCAGAACCACCGAGGTATTGTCCTTGTAATCCAGCTTCCATTGCGGCGTATGCTCCAGAAATCTAGTTAGTGGCGAGTCATTTTTGAAAACTACATATCTGATCTTGTACTTATCCAGAATCGAAAGAGTGCCATCAAGCCGGACGGCATGAAGATAGTCCTCGAACACTCCATGGTGCTCAAAAATGTCAACGCGAGAATCAATAAAGACGCGTATCTGGGGAGCTTTCCAGATAAGATAGCCTCCCCACAGGTAATCGTTCAGCGTATTCCCATCGGGATGCAGTTGTTTCAGATAACTCATGGTCTGGCACGGATACGCACCACATTCAGCATTGTTTAATTGTTCGGCGCCGGGAATCTGCAAAGCCATCGCCGCAATCGCACAAGTTAGAATGCCAGCGCCCAGCCACGGCTTCTCTGGAGTGTCATGGTGAGGCAAGAATGTGGCGATATGTTCGGAGAATTCCGGGCAAATCAGAATGGCGGCAAGGAACAGGAACCGCGAATACGTAAGTCCTGAGTACAGGCCGATAAGTGCAAAACAGAGTTCATAAAACATCCACGTTCTGCTGCCCACGAGCTGCAGTAGAATTGCAGCTGCCATCATCCCGACGACAACTTTCCCTCGCGGAGAGTGGAAATCCAGGGGCTGCCATTCCACCACACTGCTTATGTTCAGCTTCTGGTGGAATGCCATGTCGAAGGGGTAAGCGACGAGTCGCCAGCCGTACGGATTCACGAATAGGGCCACCATGGAAAGAACCGACGCAGCGGCCAGCTTCCTTCTCTGTAAGCTGTTCCAGGCTCGAGCTTCAATCTGACCCCACTGACCCTCTAATAGCCCACAAAGCAAGAACACAATCAGAAGAATCATGCCGATCAGCCATGATCCATGTAAGTTCACCCACAGCGCAAACAGAGGAGGAAGCAGCCATGTCGCATCGCAACCATTCTGAAACCGCGCCAGAATGATGAGTTCCGGGACCAGGCAAATCCATCCGAAGAGCAGCGTGCGGGGCCCAAAGGAGACACTGGACAGCAGAATTGCAGGCAAGCAGACCAGGAAAGCTGCTTTCGCATTCCTAGACTGTTGATAGGCCAGCGCGAAAATGCCAAGCAGACTGGTTTCCACCAGAGTGATCGCGACCAGCCAGATGCCGCGGACTCCCGCAAATTTCCAAGCCGCGTAAAACGGCAATTCAGCCAGCCATTCGTGATCAATCCACGGGTCGTCCCCGGTGGTGAAGGAAAACACATCGCGGCGCACAACATCATGGTGCTGGAGAAGATAAGCGGCATTTTTCAGGTGCCATCCTAAATCAGGATCCGCAATGGTCCTCGGGAAGACGAAAAACACAAGCAAGGCCAGCGTGCAGGCCAGCAACACAGGAAAGCAGCATAGCCGCGACAGCAGTCCTGGGCGAGTGCGAGCAGCTAATACGTATTCCTCGACCGCCGCTTCAGAAGTCATCATTCCCGGCACATGCCCGTTTCTACGCTCTTGAATTTGCACGGATGTGAATGAATTATCGGCTGTCGGCGCGTTTTCATTACTAGTTACGAGAGATCAGGAAAGGATCAAGTGCTGGCAACCTCTGCCGATAAGAAGTAATGCGAGGACATTTCTCCGGTGCGGCGATTGGCTCAAGCAAACGGAATTGCGCGAGACTCAGGACAAAGCCTGCTGGAAACTGCGCTTTTTCTGCCTCTTCTCCTATTAATGATTGCCGCGTCTGTGGACTTTGGATACTTCTTTCTTGTAGCGGCCAACCTGACTTCCTCGTCCCGGGGCGCGGTCGAGTATTCGATTCAGGGCTTTCAATCTCCGGCTCAGCAAAGCATTCCTTCCGCTGGACCGCCATCGACCGTTGCCTCGGTCGCAGCACTCGCTCTTGAAGATCTCGCCGGGCTGGCTACAGCAGCTACGACCACGTCGGTAGAAGTCTGCTCAAAATCCTTAGGTGTGACCAACAATACGACCCTATGCGGTAGCTATGGTCCAGCTGGAACCATCTACACTCCGGCGACCGATCCGGAATCGCCGATGTTCCTGCTGAATCGCGTGGATGTGACCTATACGGCGAGACCTCCCATTCCGCTTAGCTTTTTTTCCTTTACGCTTTTGCCGTCGTTGGTATTTCATCGGCAGGTTTCCATGCGGGTGTTAGATTGATGCCGGCGCAGATGGAACGCAAGACGCAATCCTCGGACGTGCGTTTGGGATCGAGGTGGCATCACTTTCGATCGCAACGCTACAAAGCTGTAACCCGGCAATGGAAGGGTGAGGATGGCTCGCTGGTCATCGAAACTGCATTGGCGCTCACTGTAGCGATCCCGATGGTTCTCTGGCTATTCGAGTTATGCATGCTCGTCTATACCTACAG
Source organism: Acidobacteriaceae bacterium (assembly GCA_035713565.1). GTDB lineage: Bacteria > Acidobacteriota > Terriglobia > Terriglobales > Acidobacteriaceae > JAKAAZ01. The sequence continues at coordinate 18,961 of DASSZI010000277.1, forward strand.
CGTCCTGGGAGACGCCGCTCGGCAGGGTGTACGCTATGCAATCGTACATGGCAGCGATAGCGCACTTTGCAGCGGTCCCAGCAGCGGCTGCACGGATCTGACGGGCGCCAACGTAAGCTCGGTCGTCACGAATGCAGCAGCATATTCCTTTCACAATCTTGCAGAGATGAATGTGCAGGTGACTTATCCGGATAACAGTTCCACGCCACCTTCGCGCGTCGGAGTTGCAATCATCTACAACTATGTTCCCTACATCGAGTTACCGGGCATTGCGAGCAAGCTTCAGCTTCAGGCGCAAGGCCGCATCGTCTATTAGAGAAACAATCAAGGCCTGAGCTTTCCATGATGCATGGTTTTGGAAAATCCTACTACACTGCCGGGCTCGCCTCCGGGGATCATCCAGAAAGCGGGCAGGTCATTGTTTCGCTTCTGCTGATGTTAGCGTTGTTTTTGATCGCAATGATGGGATTCGCCGTAGACTTGACGAATCTCTGGTTTCACAGGCAGGCTGCGCAATCTGCCGCCGATGC
>DASSZI010000278.1:0-16337 GCA_035713565.1 Acidobacteriaceae bacterium
AGCCAGTCCGATCTGGCTCAACTTCAATCGTCGGTGGAACATCAGTATGCCGCCATCCTTCGGTCTGTGTTGTTGAGGGTTGGGGTGATCCTCTTTTCGTTGGGATTAATCTGGCTGTTTTCTGAACTGTGGCGGCGTGCCACGTTCCGCTATATCCACGATGGTCGACGCCGACGCCAGTTTCTCGTGTTGCGCAGGGTCATTACAGGTTTTTGCATGTTCATAGTCATTCTGCTGGGCTTTGTCAGTGAGTTCAGTTCGCTGGCCACATATGCGGGCCTCATCACGGCGGGCATCGCAGTCGCTTTGCAGGGGGTCATCCTGTCGATCGCGGCGTATTTCTTCCTCGTCGGCCGCTATGGGGTCCGAGTCGGCGATCGAATTACGGTGGTTTATTCAGGCTCTGCAAATGTCTCGGGAGAGGTGTTGGACATCGGTCTGATCCGCTTTTCTCTTATGGAGCTTGCAGGCAGCGGGATCGATATGCAGCCTACCGGTCGGATCGTTGTCTTCACGAATTCCGTGTTGTTCCAGACCACGCCGTTGTTCAAGCAGTTGCCGGGAACGGAGTATACATGGCGCGAGCTGGCATTTCCGCTGCACCCGGATACGGATCCGCAGCTGGCGGAGAAAGCAATGCTATCCGCCGCCGAGGACATCTATCAGAGCTTCGGTCCTGTTCTGGAAAAGCAGCTCCTTGCCATCGAGCGATCGATGGGGTTGCACGTGGAAGTCCCCAAGCCATATACCAGAGTCCGCTTCGTCTCCTCCGGGCTGGAAGCAGTACTGCGCTATCCAATTCCGATGCGGGAAGCGGCAGCCCAGGACGATCGCATGGTGATGGAGGCCACCGAAATTCTGCGCAAAAATCCGGCGATTCGTTTGAAAGATGGAGCGATGCCGGAAATACGCTCGGCAATCAAGACGTAAGTTACGCATCTATCCGGCGAAAGGAGTGGCTGGCATACCGCGAATCCCGGTTTGTACAGCGAATAAACTGCCGGAAAGCGGGGCCTGCCGCAACTGCTCGGGCGTCATCGTCTCTCTGGCGCTGGTTACGTAGAGCGTGCCCAAACCTTCGCCGCCAAAGGTGCAGTCCGTTGCGCGCGGAACCGGCAACTGCACAATGCGCTCGACTTTCCCTTCCGGGTCATAACGCAGGATTTTCCCCAGGCCTACCTGGTTGCTCCAGACAAAGCCCTCGGCATCAACAGTCATTCCGTCAGGAAATCCACCGGAGCTTGGATCCAACTGGGCGAAGGGACGGCGGTTGGAAATTGTGCCGGATGCCGGGTCGAAGTCGAAGGCAAAGACGGTGTACCGAAAAGTTTCCGTGTAATACATCGTGCGACCATCAGGGCTCCAGCCGCTGCCATTGGAGCAAACTACCTGCGACTGCATTGTGGTCACGGACTGATCCGGGTTCATGCGATAGAGATTTCCGCTTGGCTCCTTCCAGTTTTTTGCGTTCATGCTGCCCGCCCAGAACCGGCCCTGCGGATCGCATTTGCCATCGTTAAAGCGATTGCCGGGCTGGTCCTGCTCCACGCCTGCAAGCGTTTCCAGGTGGTTGGTTTTCGGACTGTAGAACGCAAAATTCTTTTCCAGCGTAAGGACGAGACCACCCGCGGCCCTGAGTTGAATACAAGTCACAATCTCAGGCAGATCGAACGTCTCGTTTTTACGCGTCACCGGATCAAAGCGATGGATCTGCTGCCCCTGGATGTCGATCCAGTAAAGCCGCTGCTCGCCGGGATGCCAGACCGGTGATTCGCCGACGTTGGCCTTCCAAGGCAGAACGCATTCAACTGCCGCGCCGGAAATGATTTGAGGGTTCATGTTGTCTCCTGATGTGCGTCCGTGTGGAAACGATGATTCCACCTGCCGATCCAGCCGAAGTGTCCACGCGCGTTAGGACCGCCAAATTTGGTGCTGAGGATTCCGCCAACTGTAACCAGGACGACGCCCGCCAGCGAGAGCAGACCGGGTTCGTTCTTCCAGACAATCCAGCCGATCAGGCCGGAGAAAATCACGACGGAGTAGTTGAAGGGAGCGATGCGGCCGGCCGATGCGTGACGGTACGCAAGAATAATGAGCAGTTGGCTGGCTGCCATAAAGATGCCGATGCCGGTCAGATCAAGCCAATCCTTGCCGGGCATCTGATGGAAGATGCTGCCATCGAACAGGACAAAAGGCGCGGTAACGACGGATGAAATAAGAAAATAATAGAAGAGAATGCGCTGCGTAGTCTCCGTTGTCGAGAGTCGATTGACTGTAACGAGCGCGAAAGCGGAAAATACCGCCGCGCTGGTGGCGATCAGGGCAGCCGGATTTGTAAGAAGGGACGGGCTCGGTTTCAGAATCAAGATAACGCCGGCAAACCCGATAAGAAGACTGGCCCATACGATGCCCGTTATTTTTTCCTTGAGCCACGCCCAGGTGATGAGCGGAATGAACAGTGGTGCGGAGTTGGTCAGCAGCACGGCATTCATCAACGGCATCTTCTTGACCGCTGCGAACATCAGCACCTGCGAAAGCAAGCCCCCACACGCGCGCAGAACGTGCAGCCCAATGCGGGAGGTTTTCAGCGGACCTGTGCCGTGCCGCAAAGCCCAGGGCAAAAACAGCAGAAGGCTCACAGAATTCTGGAAAAATACGATGGTTGCCGTTGAAACCTGAGTTGCGGCTTTTCCAAGTGCGCTCATGATAGCCACACACAGGAACGCAATCACGATCAGCAGACCGCCCAAGGCCGCATTTTCCTGATGAGGAGCAGATGCCGCGGAGACCCGCGTACCCGTAGCGGATAAGGGCGATGGAGCTGCCTTCATCCCAACCGTTCCAGCAAATGATCGCCGACCCTGAGTGCGTTTGCAATGATGGTCAGAGACGGATTGACGGCGCCGCACGATGGAAAGAAAGATGCATCGACCACGTACAGATTGTCGACGTCATGCGTGCGGCAATTCAGGTCAAGGACGGATTGACGCGGGTCTTCTCCGAAGCGGCAGGTGCCATTCTGATGACCTACGCCCTCCAGAGGAATGCGCTTTTTGAAGTACGCGTTCAGCCGTGTCGTTGTCTCCGCGTGGCCGGATTTTTTCAGCACGTCAATCCAGCGGTCTCGGAGCCGGTCGAACGATTCCAGGTTGTTGGGCGTGTAGTCCAGCTGGATCTGACCGTTGATGACCTGCACGCGATTGTTCGGATCTGGCAGATCTTCCGTTGTCAGCCACCATGGGACGGCATGGGAGGACATTTTCTCCAGCACGAAAGCAGGCGTAATCGCAGGCGCATCCGCCTTCATCATTTCGTGGTGGAAAGAGCCGATCGGCTGCACGTTGCCCATGGGATACGGATAGTCTTTGTCGCCGAAATAGAAGTCGTTAATTCCAAAGGTCTTCATATAGCTGCTGGGATTCGGAATTATGGAAAGGGCGAGAATCGCATCCGCCTGATGAAACATAAAATTGCGGCCCACCATATCGGAACTGTTGGCCAGGCCGTTGGGATGGCGGTCATTCGCGCTCTGCAGCAGGAGCGCCGCAGAGTTGATCGCGCCGCAGCAGACAGCAACGATTCCGCCGGAAAAGCTGGCGGTGTGTTGAGAATCACCCATTTCGACTTCGACGGAATCAACGGCGGTGCCTGTCGCATTCGTTCGCAGGCGAGTCACCTTGGCTTCAGTCTTCAAGGTAACGTTCGGTAAGTGCATAATGGCGCGGATGCAGTTGATGTCGGAGTCCGATTTGGCGTGGACCATACACGGATAGCCGTCGCAGGTGTCGCAGCGGATGCACTTGCTCTCTACGCGATCCGATTCATTCAGTTTTAGTCCCAGCGGAACAGGGAATGGGTGATATCCGAGCTTCTTCACGTCCTCCTGAATCTGTTCCATGCGAGGCTCGTTGGAGATTGCGGGAAAAGGATATTCCTCGCTGTGGAATGGCTCCGTGGGATCAAACCCCAGTTCCCCATGGACGCAGAACAGTCTCTCTGCCTTGGTGTAGTACGGTTCAAACACATCGTATTTAACCGGCCACTCCGGGGAAACGCCCCCCTTATGCTGGAGAACGTCGAAGTCTTCCTTGCGCAGGCGGAATAGCGCCGCTCCGTAAACTTTCGTATTGCCGCCCACCCAGTAGCCTGTGCCCGGATGCAGGGGGTTGCCATCCTTATCCGTCCAGACATCCTTGGTGTGATAGCGATTGTCGAGAAAAACATCGGTCGTGTTCCAGTTGGGTTTCTCCTGCGGCAGGAAAGGTCCGCGTTCCAGAATCAGGATGCGTTTGCCGGCGTTGGCAAGATGGTAGGCGAGCGTCCCGCCGCCTGCGCCGGTGCCGATGATGATTGCGTCGTAGGGCTGGGAAGTGGAGGAAGCTTCCGGCATTCAATTTCCTTTCATGTGAGGTTAAGGGAAGTGGTTACAGACTGCCGGCCTGACGCAGCATACCGCCATCGATAAAGAACGTGCTCCCAGTGCTATAGCCGGCGAGGTCGGAAGCCAGAAAAATTGCCAGGTCCGCGACCTCTTCCGGCTTACCCCAGCGGCCCAGCGGTATCTCGGCCATCAGCGTCGTTTCCATCGCTGCATTGCTTTCCACGTCTTTGTCGATCGGAGTGAAGATGGCACCCGGAGCAATATTGTTGACGGTGATTTTATGGGGCGCGAGCTCGACGGCAATGGTCCGCATCAGCATGCGCAGACCGCCTTTGGCGGCGCAATAAGGGGCATTGGTCACCATGGGAAGATCTTCATGAACTGAGGAGATGTTGATGATGCGCCCGCCGTCGCCCTGAGAGATCATCGCCTTCGCGGCGGCCTGCGCGCAGAGAAATGGCCCGGTCAAGTCCACCGCGATCACCTTTTGCCAAAGCTCGAACGGATATTCGGTGAAAGGGCGCTTATATTCCAGTCCGGCATTGTTCACCAGGATATCCAGTCTGCCGAAAGTGTGGACCGTCTGCTGCACAAGATTCGCGACCTGCTCCGGATTTGAGACGTCCGCTGCAATGGCAGATGCTTTCCCTCCTACCGTCTGAATCTGATTCACTACGTCCGCAGCGAGCGCCTGGGTGCCGACGTAGTCGATCACCACCGAGGCACCCGCTTTTGCCATACCGATCGCAATCGCTCTGCCGATTCCGGTTGCAGCGCCGGTCACAATCGCCACTTTGCCAGTTAATTTCATTGCAATCTCCTTGAATCAATGCGAACGCAAACCGCAGTTCGAGAACACAGAAGGGATTTTCTTCGTCCACGCATTTGGATGGAATTGAGGCAAACATGTAAATAGATGCCAAAGCGTGATGGCGCGTTCGCGGCCGCGGTGGCAAATCCGCTCTCGCAATGGGCGGAGCGCCGGAGAAGACGTAGAGGTTTCATCGGGCGAGGAATTGTTCTGCGTCCTTCTCTTTCCATTCCAAACCAAAGCCCGGTCGCGACAAATCGGGGAACATGCGGCCCTCGCGGGGATTGCAGAATCCATCGAACAACATGCGCTCAATGCGGGCATGGTCATGAAAAAATTCCAGATGCCGCGCGCGAGGCGCAGCACAACACACGTGCATGTGGATGCTCGGCGCGCAATGGGCCGATAATGCAATCTGATGCGCGTCGCAAACCGCAGCAGCGCTCAGAAATCCAGTGATCCCCTGCGCCCTTGTTGCATCCGCCTGCTGCACATCCACGCTTCTGGCTGCCAGCATATTTTCAAAATACGGCACAGTGTAGCCGTATTCTCCGGCAGCAATTTCCATGGGTGCAGGCACCTTTTCCCGCACCAGACGCAGGCCGGAAAGATCGTCGGAAGAGACAGGTTCCTCAAACCACACTACATTCGATTCGCTGAAAATCTCCGCCATGTAGATTGCCTGTTTCGCTGTGTAGGCACCGTTCGCGTCAACAAAGAGTTGTACCTTGTCGCCAATTGCATGGCGCGCCAGCCGTACCCGGCGCGGATCATCATCAGGATGGGTGCCGATCTTCATTTTGACAAAGGCGAATCCCTGTTCTGCCCATCCACCGAGCTGCGACTGGAGCTGGCGATCGTCATAACAGGTGAATCCTCCGCTGCCGTATGCGGGAATAAACTCACGGGCCGCGCCCAGAAATTGCACCAGCGGCAGGTTCAGGAGTTTCGAACGCAGATCCCATAGCGCAATGTCGATGGCAGAGATTGCCATCGCGGCAATTCCCCGGTTGCCAAGATTGCGAACGGTGCGCTGCATCTTCATCCACAGTTCCGGATGCTGCCAGGCGTCCGAATTCTGGATCACTTCTTTCACCAGAACTTCGGCGACCTTTGCGGTGGCTGGATTCGCGTAGGTGTAGCCAAGGGCGTGCACGTCTCCCGCTTCCAGTTGCACCAGCACCAGCGTCGTCTTTGACCAGGCAATCGTGCCATCGGCCTCCGGTGCATCGGTCGGAATCGTATACGCGCGAACGGATGTGCGATGTATTTTTTCCATGCTTTTGCCACGGGCGAGAGCGTCTCCGCCAATCGGGTTCTCTATACGAGGGATTCCGTGCGTAACTCCACGGTTGTACTGCGGGCTGGCAGACAGCGTAAGGAAATTTGCACGCCCTCTGCAATGCATCCTGCGGCGCGCCGTGTGCCTCTCACTGAAGTGAGCCCCTTTTATTTCACCGGCAACCCTCGGGCATTTGTTCACAACTCTTCAGACTTTGACCCGGAAAGGATCCTATGCGTAAAAAAGTAGCGGACGTGCTCTTTGAAAGATTAATCCAGTGGGGAGTAGACACTGTTTTCGGATTTCCCGGGGATGGTGTCGACGGAATCTTCGAGGCGCTCCGCACGCATCAGGACAAGCTGAAATTCATTCAGGTCCGGCATGAAGAGGCGGCCGCCTTCGCTGCCGTAGGCTACGCCAAATACACCGGGCGTCTGGGAGTGTGCCTGGCCACGTCCGGACCGGGAGGTATTCATCTCCTGAACGGCCTGTACGATGCCAAATGCGACGGCCATCCGGTGCTGGCGATCACCGGCCACACCTATCACGATCTGATCGGCACCAGATATCAGCAGGATGTTGACCTGGATAAGCTCTACATGGATGTCGCCGTGTACAACGAGCGCGTGATGGGGCCGGCGCACATGGTCAATGTGCTGGATGAGGCGGTCCGCCTGGCCCTGTCCCGGCGCGGCGTCTCGCACATCACCATCCCAAAGGATACTCAGGAGCTGGAGGTCTCGCACAATGAGCGTTCGGAAGCGAACCCCGCGCATCACAGCGCGGATTTGTACGCCCCCACATACCCCGTCCCACCGCACAACAGTCTGGCTCGCGCGGCAGACATACTGAACGAGGGCTCGCGCGTGGTGATGCTGGTCGGCTGCGGCGCGCTGGGAGCTCGCGAAGAAGTGCTGCAGGTCGCAGAAACCTTGGGAGCGCCGGTCGTGAAGGCGCTGCTCGGCAAGGCTGTCATTCCGGACCGGCATCCACTTTCCATTGGCGGGCTTGGGCTGTTGGGAACCGCGCCCTCGCAGGAGGCGATGGAGGAATGTGACACTCTGCTGATGGTCGGTACCAGCTTCCCATACATGCAGTTCCTGCCCAAACCCGGCAATGCAAAATGTATCCAGATCGACATCGATTCCTCTCGCATCGGATTGCGCCAGCCGGTTGAAGTCGGCCTGACAGGCGACTCGAAAACCGCATTGGCTGCTCTGCTTCCGCTACTGCAGCACAAAAAGAAGCGCGCGTTTCTGGAGGATTATCAGGGCCGCATGAAGAGCTGGAACGACCTGATGGAGAAGCGCGGCACCCGCACCGATATGCCCATGAAGCCACAGGTGGTGACCCATACGCTGAACAAGCTGTTGAACTCCGACGCCATTGTTTCCAGCGACAGTGGGACGATCGCGACATGGACGGCGCGTTACGTAGAGATTCGGGGCGACATGAAATTTTCGCTCTCCGGATCGCTCGCGACCATGGCGAACGGGCTTCCTTACAGTATCGGAGCGGCTGTTGCGTATCCCGGGCGGCAGGTGGTCTGCATCGTTGGCGACGGCGGATTGACGATGCTGATGGGTGAACTGGCCACCCTGGTGAAGTACAAGCTGCCTGTCAAAGTGATTGTCATCAAAAACAACGTCCTCGGGCAGATCAAATGGGAGGAAATGGTGGAGGATGCCAATCCTGAATTTGGAGTGGACCTGCAGCCAATTGACTTTGCCAAGGTCGCGGAGGCGTGCGGTGTCGCGGGCTATACCCTGGAGCGACCTGAGGATGCCGAGTCCGTGTTGCGCCGCGCGCTTGATTCCGACGGACCTGCGCTGGTGCAGTGCGCCGTGGACGCAAACGAGCCCCCGCTGCCGGGAGACATTACCACCAAGCAGGCAATGAATTTTGCCGAGGCAATCCTCAAAGGCGAAAAGGACCGCGTCAAAATCATCAAAACGATCGTGCGCGACAAAGTGCGGGAAGTCATTTGACCGTTAGGAATTTTTGCCACTGCTTGCACTGGCGGACCTCCAAGGAGTCAGGAATGGATGAGGGCAACACGGACCGGCTCGACCGCGGGAGCGGGGACAGTTTACCTAACTCTAGAACGTGGCTAGGCAAGGCTGTACGGGAAGAGCGCACGTTCCAGGAGCATGTACGCGAAGGCCGATTTCAAAGGAGCCTCGTGGTCCTTGCGGCGTTCTCCAGCTTGATGACTGGATTGGAAGTCGGTTATCAGCATTACCGTGGCAGCTACAGCCGTCGCGTAATGTATACGCCCGTCGCTCTGAGCGGAGGGTTGTTTGCCGCCGGCATAGCCGCCGTTGCCAGCAAGCGCGCGACCAAATGGCTTCTTCGTCCCGTCGCCGCTCTCACTCTTGCAGACGGAGCTGTGGGATTCTATTTCCACGTCCGCGGCATTGCGCGCAAGCCGGGCGGCTGGCGCTTCCCAATGACGAACATGGTGATGGGACCACCGGTCTTCGCCCCTTTGTTGTTTGGCTTGTCGGCATATCTTGGCCTGATTGCCACCTGGCTGCGCCGGGAGGAAAGCGACACTTTTCCCGACGGATCGTTCAAGCTCATCCCACGCCCGGCCCACTCAAATCACTGGATGACGGTGCTGCCCTTCGAAAAAGTTTCCAAACCTGAAAAGATCACCTGGAGACAGGACATTCGTGAAGGCCGCTTCCAGAGGCACATGGCCGCAGCGACTGCGCTGGCCACCTTCTTCAGCGGCTTCGAAGCTTTCTATTCGCATTACAAAAACAATTTCCAGTATACGGCGCAGTGGACGCCCGTCCTGTTGGCTCCCATGCTGGTTGCGGCGAGCCTGCTCGCGATGCGGCGTCCCAGGGTCGCCCACACCTGGTTGCCACTTCTGTCCGCCGCTGCCGTGGTCGACGGCAGTGTGGGCTTCTTCTACCATTCGCGCGGCGTCCTTAGGCGCCCCGGCGGCAGGAAACATCTGCTCTACAACATCATGTATGGGCCGCCTGTCCTTGCGCCGCTGCTGTTCAGCGCCTGTGGAATGCTGGGATTGCTTGCCAGCGCATTTCGGAGAGAACAATGAGCCAGCCGGAAAAAAGAAAGCAGCCTGGCTATTATCCGGGATTTTCCACGCTCGGCCAGCAGCACTCCTGGGATGAGGCGACGCGCAAGACTGTGCTCCAGCGTATGACCCATACGCTGGAAGTGCGTTTTTTTACACCTGAGGAAGTCCCCATCATCACCGCTGTCTTTGATCACGTTCTTCCGCAAAGCGATCGCGATCCGCAATACAGAATCCCAATCGTCCCCATGGTGGACGAACGGCTTTATACGAATCGCCTGGACGGCTATCGCTATGAAGGAATGCCGCCGGACCAGGAAGCATATCGGCTCGGCATCGCCGCTATCGACGAGATGGCGCGAAGCATTCACGATACCTCTTTCACTGAACTTCCCCCGCTGCAGCAGGACGAGCTTCTTCGGACGCTGCACGATGGCAAACCACAAGCCGCGCATTCCACATGGGAAAGAATGCCCGTGCATCGCTTCTGGATGCTGCTGGTGCAGGACGCCGCGGAAGTCTACTATGCACACCCTTACGCATGGGATGAAATAGGCTTCGGCGGCCCAGCTTATCCGCGCGCCTACATGCGTCTGGAACGCGGCGAGGCTGAACCGTGGGAAGTGAAGGAGCAGCGCTATGAGTGGCAGGCTCCGGCGGACTCCGTATCGGACCGCTACGAATTGGTCGGCGGCCACGATCAACACCGGGCCACTCCCGGACAGGGAGGCACGCATTGAACCCTTTGCTCGCCGGCCTGTTTAACGAGAGAAACCACGACGGCCACGCGCTTGGACCCATCCAGAAAATTGATGTACCGATGCGGCGGTATGGTGAGGAAGAAGTCGATTACGTTGTCGTCGGCGTAGGTTCAGCCGGAGGCGTGCTGCTGCAGCGGCTGGCCCGCGCAGGATTCCGTGTGGTGGGCATGGAGGCCGGTCCGTTCTGGAACACAGAGCGCGACTGGGTCAGCGATGAAGCAGGCTCGCACAACCTCTACTGGGAGGAGTTGCGCATCACGGGCGGCGAACACCCGCTGGCACTCGGAGCCAATAACTCGGGACGCGGCGTGGGTGGCGGCTCCGTGCATTGGGCGGCCTTTGCGCCTCGTCTGCACCCGTCGGATTTCCGCATCCACTCCCAGGACGGTGTGGGGGTTGACTGGCCGATCACATATCAGGAACTCAAACCCTATTACGAGCAATTGGAAATGGAGATGCCCGTTGCGGGCCCAGCCTGGTATCCCTGGGGCGATCCGCACAGCTATCCCTATGGCCCTCATCCCGTGGGGGGCGTGGGGAATGCGCTCATCAAAGGCTGCACCGCGCTTGGAATCGGCGTCAGCATTGGCGGTCCGGTTGCGATTCTTTCCGGCTCTCATGGAGATCGCCAGCACTGCATCTATCGCGGCTTTTGCATCCAGGCGTGCAAAGTCGGGGCCAAAGCCAGCACGCTGATTACGCACGTTCCTGACGCGCTGAAGAACGGCGCGGAAATTCGCGACAACTGCATGGTCGGCCGCATTCACCTGAACCGTGAGAATCGCGTGACTGGCGTCAGCTATTTCGACGCGCAAGGAAATGAGCGCTTTCAGAAGGCCAAAGCTGTCCTCGTGTCCGGCTATGCCATTGAGTCGCCACGCCTGCTTCTGAACTCAGCGTGCACCGGTCATGAGAATGGACTGGCCAATTCCAGCGATACGGTTGGACGGTATCTCATGGCGCAGGCCGGCAACGTGATTCTGGGCCGCTTTGAGCAACTTGTACGGATGTACAAAGCTCCGCCCGCCCATTGCATGACGGAGGATTTCTACGAAACGGATCCGAAGCGCGACTTTGCTCGCGGCTTCGCCATCCAGACTGTGGGGCCGCTGCCCATCGCCTTTGCCAAACAGATGATGACGGCGAAAGGAGCATGGGGATGGGGATTGCGCCGGGTGATGATGGATTACAACCACTGGGCTTCCTTCGGGCTGCTTGGCGAGATTCTTCCTTGGCCGGAAAATCGCGTGCAGCTTGCGGCAGAGAGGGACCGCTTCGGCCTTCCTGTGGCAAAAGTGACCTTTACCTTGCAGGACAACGATAAAAAGCTCATCGAGTTCGGCAAGAAGAAAGTAATGGAAGTCATGAGCGCGGCGGGTGCCGAAGAAGTGGTGCAGGAATCCCGGTACGCGCATCTTGTGGGTGCTTGCCGCATGGGCTCCGATCCGCGCACTTCTGTCGTAGATAAATTTGGCCGCACCCATGATGTCGCCAACCTTTTTGTTTGCGATGGAAGCGTGCTGCCAACGCAAGGCTCGGCCAATCCGGGACTCACCATTCAGGCTCTGGCCGCACGTACGGCGGACTACCTCATTTCGCAGGGAGACGCCATCTTCAATTCTGACAAGCGCGACATGACCGCTCCTCCCATACGCAGGGAGCTTGCGCCGCCCGGTACCTATGGGCGGGGAATTCCGCGCCTGGCGAACATTTCGCAGTAATTTCGTTCCGCCCAAAGGAGTCTTATGAAGTTTGATCAAGTTGTGATGGTTACGGGCGCGTCGGCAGGTCTTGGTCGCGCCATTGCCCACGCGTTTGCCCGGCGAGGAGCGCGCATCGGTCTGATCGCGCGCAACCGGGAAGCGCTCGAGGCCTGTCGCAATGAAGTCCAGCGCCTCGGCGGCGAGGGACTCGTACTGCCGCTCGACGTCAGCGATGCCGCCGCAGTGGATGCCGCGGCATCGCAGATCGAACAAACCTTCGGACCCATCGATGTGTGGGTGAACGACGCCATGCTGTCCGTCTTTTCGCCTGTGCATGAGATGAAGGCCGAGGAGTACAAGCGAGTCACCGAGGTGACCTACCTGGGATACGTTTATGGAACCATGGCCGCGCTGCGGCGGATGCGCCCGCGCAATCATGGCACCATCATCCAGGTCGGGTCCGCGCTGTCGGTGCGCAGCATTCCGCTGCAGTCAGCCTACTGCGCCGCCAAGCACGCCATTCTGGGGTTTACAGATTCGCTGCGCTGCGAACTGTACCACGATCACAGCAAAGTGAGGGTGAGCGTTGTGCAGATGCCGGCGATGAACACCATGCAGTTCACCTGGGTAAAGAGTCGCCTTCCAAACAAGCCGCAGCCTGTACCTCCGATTTTTCAGCCTGAAGTCGCGGCGGAAGTTGTGGTTCACGCAGCGGCGGCGGAACGGCCGCGTCGCGAATACTGGGTCGGTTCTCCTACGGTGGAGGCGATCCTCGGGCAGATGGTGATTCCCGGTCTGCTTGATCGCTATCTGGGAAAGACGGGCTTCAAGGCGCAGCAGACCGATGCGCCGGATAATCCGGACCGAGCCAACAACCTATGGGACTTTGTGCCGGGGGAACACAGCGCAAACGGGCCATTTGACGATCGCTCGCACACTTTCAGTCCACAGGTGTTCGCCGACCTTCATCGGGGATGGTTTTTGGGCGGCGGCGCACTTCTTCTGGCTGCCGGTGTGGCGCTTGCATCTAAGAAGAAGTGAAAGGGGAGCCTATGTCCGCCTTGTTGGAAGCCGAGAACTCGTTGCAGAAAGTAGTCCCCGTTGCACCTGCGCGTTCCATGCATCAGGGAATGGCGATTGTGTGCTGTTGCGCGGCGATCGGATCGCTTGTGCCGGTTGCAATGTTGCAGTCAGGCAAAATCCATGACCTGCCGGATCTGCCCGGCCGGCTGTTCAACACCCGGAAAGTAGTGCTGTCCAAAAGCGCGTTTCCGCTCGGCATCCCTGACGCAGTGCTGGGGATTGGAAGCTATACCGTGACTTTGCTCCTGCTGGCCACAGCCAAACCGGACCGCCCCGTGCTGCGGGCCGCCTTGCGCGGCAAGCTGTTGCTGGATGGCGCTATGGCTGCGCGTAATACTCGCAAACAAATGAGGAAGTTTGGTCGCATCTGTACGTGGTGCAGCGGCACCGCACTCGCGACGGCGGGTGTCGTTTACTTCGCGCGCAAGGCCCGGGAAGCAGAGCAGCGCTGCTACAGCTAGTTCCGCATTGGATCTATTCCACAGGTGGGGCGGGCGCGCTCAGATCCGCAGCGCGTTCCACCGTCACCACTCCTTCAGGGAGATTCGCATACGCGCGGGCGCTGCTCCATTCCCAGTCCGTCGGCTTTTCGGCAAGTGATTGTTTCACCGGCTCCTGATGCATGAAGTTCAACCTGGCCAGGGTCTTCTCGGCACCGAAGACGTGAGCGTCCGCGTAGCGAGTCTCCCACACCTGCTCATCACTTCGCGCGGAGTTGTTATACCGGCGGCGATATCGCTGCTGCAGCATTTCAACGGAATTCGCCACAGTGTCAATCGCAGGCTCCGTCATCAGCAGGTGGAAATGCGTCGGCATCACCACATAGCCGACGACCGCAAAGCGGAATTTCACTCGCACCTCCTCCAGAATGCGAACGAAAACATCGCGATGTTTTTCAATGCCAAGCCTCGGCTGCTTTCGGTGGCACTCGCTGGTGATCAGGTGCAAATGGCCCTTGCCATACACCGGACTTTTCGTCTTCGGCATGAACAGCAGTGTAAGCCACCACGGGTAAGCGCGTGGAATCGCTATAATTCGCACATCCGATGAATTGGTCGTTTGCAAACTCGATCCGGAGATGGTTCGATTCTGAAAACGGCGTACGCGACCATCTGATTGCGCGCTGGATTTTTTTGCGCTGTCTCGGACTGATCTATTTCTCCGCGTTTTTCTCTCTCATCTTCCAAATCCGCGGACTGATCGGGCCGCGCGGGATTCTCCCGGCGCGGATGTATCTCCCTGCCGTCGCACATGCTTTGGGGCCGCTGCGTTTCTGGTATGCGCCCACTTTGTTGTGGATCTCGACCGGCTCGCACATGCTCATGGCGATCTGCTGGCTTGGCATCGCAGCCTCGCTCCTTGCTGTCGCCAACCTATGGCCGCGCGCCATGCTGCTGGTTTGTTTTCTCTGCTTTCTATCCTTTGTGAGCGCCGCTGGAGATTTTTCCAGCTACCAGTCCGATGGCATGCTGCTGGAGGCAGGATTCATCTCGCTCTTTTTCGCGCCGGGTGGCTTTCTGCCCGGATGGGGAAAATCCGCCCTGCCCTCCCGCGCCAGCCAGTTTCTTCTCCTGTGGGAGTGGTTCCGGATTTACTTCGAGTCCGGCGTGGTCAAGATCGCCAGCGGCGATCCGCAGTGGCGCCACCTGACGGCCATGGATGAGTACTACCAGAACGGTCCATTGCCCACCTGGATTGGATGGTACGTGCAGCACCTGCCGCACTGGTTCCAGGCGGCCACGGTGATCGGCACCTTTGCTCTGGAACTTGTGCTGGTATGGATGGTCTTTCTTCCGCGCCGCTGGCGCATCGTGTGTTTCTTCCTCGCGACGCCATGGCAGATCGCAGTGATTCTTACTGCAAACTATGCCTTCCTGAACTACATCGTTCTGGTACTCGGATTTTTGCTGCTGGATGATCGATTCCTCGTGCGCTTTGTGCCGTCACGCTGGAATTACGGACTGCCCCTGCCTGAATCCGTCCCGGTGACGGAAGGAGAAATGGGGGCCGAGGATCAGGAACAGGGCCGGACAGCGCAGCTGCGCCATCATCTTGGTGCCCTGCGGCTTGCTGTCACCGCCGTGATGCTTTCATGGATATTCTATGTGTCGACCGTACCCATGCTCGGCATGTTCTGGCGGCGGATTCCACTGCCAACGGCACCGATTACGGCGCTTGAACCGTTCCGCATTGCAAATCAGTACGGTCTGTTCGCAGTAATGACGCCGCACCGCTATGAGATTGAATTTCAGGGCTCCAACGACGGCCAGACCTGGACTGCCTACCCGTTCCGCTACAAGCCTCAGAATGTGAGACAGGCACCCGGCATTTACGCGCCGTACCAGCCGCGCTTTGACTGGAACCTCTGGTTTGCGTCGCTAGGCTCATGGCAGCAATATCCCATTGTGCCGCGTACAGAAGAGCTCTTGCTGGCGAACGATCCGGATGTGCTGGCGCTTTTTGCGGGCAATCCCTTTCCCGATCATCCGCCCCGTGCCGTACGCGCAGTGCTATGGCAATACTGGTTCAGCAGCTTGAAGCAGAAGCGCACGCAGGGTATCTGGTGGCGGCGTCAATTGCTGGGGACGTATGCTCCGACTCTGTTTACGCGTCCGGATGGGAAAGTCGGAATGGCGGCCGAACCCACGCTGGCGGCCGCGCCACAAGACTAAGCTGCTCGCCGTTTCTCAAGCTTGAGTAAATTGAATGCTGGCCAGATCGAGTGAAAAAGCGTGTGTCGTCGGTGCAGGTCCCAATGGCCTGGCTGCCGCCATCGTTCTTGCGCAGGCGGGTCTGCAGGTTGACGTGTTTGAAGCCGAGCCGCAGCCCGGGGGAGCCGCGCGTACGCTCGAACTCACCCTCCCCGGATTTCAGCATGACTTCGGCTCAGCCATCCATCCCATGGCTGCTGGATCGCCCTTCTTCTCTACGCTGCCCTTGCAGCAGTATGGGTTGGAATGGATTCATTCGCCTGCTCCGCTGGCGCATCCCTTCGAGGATGGAAGCGCAGTCGTGCTCGAGCGCAACTTCAACCATGCGGATGCGGCGCTTAGGCACGATGGTCCTGCCTGGCGCAGCTTGATGGAGCCTTTCGCCGCGCGCTGGCCTGCCTTGATGCGGAATATACTGCGGCCCCTCCTCGCCGTGCCGCATGATCCATGGTTGCTGGCGAAGTTTGCGATGGATGCGTTGCCTTCAGCGGGATTCGTTGCCCGGCGGCGCTTCCGCACGCCCCGTGCCCAGGCATTGTTTGCCGGCTTGGCAGCC
>DASSZI010000279.1:0-3639 GCA_035713565.1 Acidobacteriaceae bacterium
GGATCAGCATCTGCTGGAACTGCTCATCATGATTGACGCGCTCAAGCGGGCATCCGCCGGGCGCATCACCGTGGTGATTCCGTATTACGGATATGCGCGGCAGGACAGAAAGGACCGTCCGCGGGTGGCGATCTCCAGCAAGCTGGTTGCAGATTTGTTGACGACCGCCGGGGCGAACCGGGCCTTGCTGGTGGATTTGCATGCGGCGCAGATTCAAGGGTTTTTCAATATTCCGGTGGACCATTTGTTTGCCAGCCCGGTGCTGGTGGGTCATTTCCGGGAGCTGAAC
Organism: Acidobacteriaceae bacterium; assembly: GCA_035713565.1. Classification (GTDB taxonomy): domain Bacteria; phylum Acidobacteriota; class Terriglobia; order Terriglobales; family Acidobacteriaceae; genus JAKAAZ01. The sequence goes on from DASSZI010000279.1 coordinate 290, forward strand.
CTGCCCGATCTGACGGTGGTGTCGCCGGATGCGGGTGGTGTGGAGCGGGCCCGTTTTTTTGCAAAGAAGATGGAGGCTCCGCTGGCGATTGTGGACAAGCGGCGGACAGATATCAACATTTCGGAAGTGATGCACGTGATCGGCGATGTGGAAGACCGGACCTGCCTGATTCTGGACGACATCGTGGATACGGCAGGCACACTGATCAAGACGGTCGATGCATTGCTCGATGCAGGCGCCAAAAAGGTGTATGCCTGCGCGACGCATCCAGTGCTTTCCGGTCCGGCGATTGAGCGCATTGTGAATTCCCGGCTGGAACAGTTGGTGGTCACCAACACGATTCCGCTGCGGGAAGAATCGCTGGGGCTGGACAAGATCAAGGTGCTGTCAATTGCTGGCCTGATTGGTCGCGCGATCGAGAGCATTCATATGGAGACGAGCGTCAGCAGTTTATTCAGCTAGCGCCAATCTCTCGAGACTCAACTTTTGTGAGCAGAATTGCTGACAGAACCTAACAGTGTGGCGCGGCAGATCCCGGGCCACGAGAAGGGAGCGGCGCTTGAACGCCGTGCCCGAAGGGAAACCAAACAATGAGCACACCGGAAGTAGTCACCGCAACTCTCCGTGAGGGCAAATTCACCAAAAATGTTGCACGGCGCGTACGTGTGGCCGGCAGCATCCCGGCCGTGGTGTATGGGGCACAGGAGCCATCCCAAGCGGTCACGGTCGATCCAAAACAGATTCGACGTATCCTCCATTCGGAATCCGGCCACAACACGATCTTTGACCTGAGCGTCGGCGGTTCAACCTCCAAAGTGATGGTGGTTGACTGGCAGAAAGACCCGATCAAAGGCGGTCTGATCCACATTGATATGAAGCGAATTGCCATGGACAAGGCGATCCGCGTGCAGGTGCCCATCCAGCTGCAAGGTGTGCCTGTCGGTGTAAAAACACAGGGCGGAATTCTCGATCAGGTGCTGCGCGAGATCACTGTGGAGTGTCTGCCTTCTGACATCCCCAGCCATATCGATGTGGACGTGAGCGAGCTGGCATTCGGCATGGTGATTCGTGTGGCCGATTTGCCGCACGGCGGCAAGCTGAAATTCATTACGGATGAAGACGCAACCGTGGCGAACATCACGGCAGTGCGCGAAGAGGTTGCCGCCACGCCCGATGCGCTTGCGGCTGCAACTACAGCAGAGCCGGAAGTGGCGAAAAAGGGCAAGCAGGATTCCGACGCTGCGGCTGGAGACAAGGATAAGAAAGACGCCAAGAAGTAATTGCCGGATGTTATGGGAATGTCTGGCGGCGTGAACTCGAACGTAACGCTGATTGTCGGGTTGGGCAATCCCGGCATCGAGTATCAGTTCACGCCGCATAATGTGGGATTCCTGGCTATCGACCGGCTGGCGGAACATTGCGGCGTGGTTGTGAACAACCGGCGATCCAAGGCACTCACGGCTGCCGCGCAGATTGCGGGCAGACGCGTACTGCTGGTCAAGCCGGAGACTTTCATGAATCTGAGTGGGCTGTCCGTAGGCTCCCTCGTAAAGGAGTTGGAGCTAAATCCGCAGCGGGACGTGATTGCGCTGTACGACGACGTAGCGTTGCCGCTGGGGAGCATAAGGGTACGGGAACGGGGCAGTTCCGGCGGTCATAACGGAGTGAAGTCAATCACCGGCGCGCTAGGAACTCCGGAGTGGCTGCGGGTTCGTATCGGGGTTGCGCCGGGGAGTGAACCGGCTGCGGAAGCTGCGCGGCAGGGCCGAAGAAATTATGTACTTACGCCATTTCGCAAGACAGAACTGGCAGTCCTGGATACTGCGCTCGAGCAGGTGGCAGTCGCGGTGAAAGTGATTCTGGCGGAAGGCGCTGGCGCGGCCATGAACCGGTTCAACCGGCGGATTGGCGGCGAGGAAGAGTAGACAACGGGACTGTCCTGCTGGAGGAAGCGAAGGATCTGGCGTTGTGCAGGAATTGAGTTCAAGTGAACCGGCCGAGATGGCCAATGCGGTTGGAGAAACCGCGGAAATGAGAGACGAATGGAACGTAAATACGAAGTGATGTTTATCCTGCGCCCGGACATAACGGCGGAAGATGCGGACCGGGTCATTACCAATCTGGAGTACACGGTTACAAAGGGTAACGGCAAGCTGCTGTCCAGCGAAAAACTGGGGAACCGCAAACTCGCCTACACTGTTCGCAAGTTCAACGAAGGCAACTACAACCTGTTCACCGTGGAGGCCGACGGCAGTCTGGTGGCCGAGCTGGAACGGCGTTTGCGCGTCACCGAGCCGGTGATCAAGTTTATTACCGTTCGCATGGACGAGGAAGAAAAGCGCATCAACAAAATTCGCAAGCTGCGCTCCACCAAGGTGAAGCAGAGTACGCTGAATGCGCAGGCGGCCCATGCCGCAGCGGCTGCGGCCAGTGCAGCCCAGTCTGTGCCAGCCCAGCCGCCCGCCAGTGCGGAAACGCCTGCGGAACCCACGGAAGCGCCAGCCGCTATCGCATAGATGTTCCTTTGCGGGTTGGATTGAGTCCAGCCAGGGTCCCCCGATTCCAGCCGGAACTGCGGAGGAGTACCGTGGAGCCCGCAACAGATTTGGAGTAGCGCAGTTTACCGCTGAAGCAGGCCTTCGGCACGAGAAAAGGAGTCGCACCATGGCAGAAGAAAGATCGCAATCCGCACCGCCGACTGGCCCCGGAGGGCCCCGGCCGCCACGTCCCGCAGGGGGCTCCGGCCCAGGCGGACGCAAGTTTTTTCGCCGCAAGAAAGTTTGCAAATTCTGCGTTGAGAAGATTGACGCAATCCCATACCGTGACGTGCGTCTGCTGCAGGGCTTTGTCGCCGAAAGCGGGAAGATTGTTCCCCGCCGGCTGACGGGCGTCTGCACGACGCATCAACGGCGCGTTACGCGAGCCATCAAGCAGGCCCGAAACATTGCGCTGCTGCCGTTTGCGCAACGCCACTAGAGCCAAAAGAATTTCTGGAGATCAAGACATGGAAGTCATTTTGAAAGAGGACGTCGACAACCTGGGTCATCGCGGGGATGTCGTGAAAGTAGCGCAGGGCTTCGGGCGCAATTTCTTGCTGCCCAGGAAGCTTGCCATTGAAGCGACTGCAAGCAACAAGGCCGTCATCGAACAGATGAAGGCATCGTCTGTCAGGCGCTCGGCAAAGGAAAAAGGCGATGCCGAACTGCTGCTGCAGCAACTGGAGCAGGTCGCGCTGGAATTCAAGCGGAAAACTGGCGACAACGATCATCTGTTCGGCTCAGTTACGGGTGCCGACATTGCGCAGGCCCTGGAGACTCAAGGCTTTCATATTGATCGCCGTAAGGTGCATC
>DASSZI010000280.1:0-14845 GCA_035713565.1 Acidobacteriaceae bacterium
TCTATCCGCAGGCTGTCGATGAGGTAGAGATCGGCGCATTGCTGGTTCTGCTGCGAGCGCATCCACAAGCGACGCCCGTCCTGGCCACGTTTGCCCTTGGGTTTGAGGAGCAATCCCTGCCGCACGGCGTATGGAGCTGCCCAAATCCGGATCAACTTTGCGCCATCGCAGGAGGCTACGCGTATCTGGTTCAGACTGGACGCCCCGAGGAATGGCTCCAGGTTCCCTACCGGCCCGTCGTTTCGGTCCATCCCGTACCTGAGCATTGTCTACTGATCTTCGCCAGCTTTCATAAGCTTTGGGCATTAGGTGGAAACGGCATGGAATGGGAAACACAGCGGCTTTCGTGGGAGGGACTGCGGGTCACCGAAATCCGCGGGGACCATCTATTCGGGTTTGGCTGGGACATGAACACAGACACGGAAGTGCCATTCACGGTAGACCTGACTACCGGAAACCACTCCGGTGGCGTGGATTAATTCCATCGGCCTCCCAAAACAACCTGCTTCGGCCGTGCGTGAACGGCTTTGCAGACTATCTCTCTTGCGAAGGCGTTTTTCTCTGGGACAAAAGATAAGTGTCCATGATCCATCCATTCTTGTTTCTCCCGGAATTGCGAAGTTCTTCAATCCGGGCCGCCACTTCGTTAAGCTTTCCAGACACCAGAACCTCCTCGTTCATCCCCAGGTAAGCTCCCCAGTAAATATCCATGTTTTCTTCGAGTACATGCTTGAAGGAGCATTGACCATCCAGCATCACGACCGTACTCGTGGCAGGCTGGTGCAACCCTGTTGTTAGCTGGCGGCCTGTCGTAATGGCGATAGATTCTCCTATTCCATTCAGAGAGATTTTGTGGCGCGCGGCCAGCGCCTGCATACTCGTGATGCCAGGAATGACCTCAACTTCCAGGGGGAGCTTTCCACGAGCCAGAATCTTCTCGACCATTCTGAGCGTGCTGTCATAAAGAGACGGGTCTCCCCAGACCAGGAAAGCGCCCAACTCTGTCTCTTCAAGTTCTTTCCCGATCAATTGTTCGTAAAGCACAGCGCGCTGCTGATGCCACCGCTCCACCCGCGCTGTGTAGTCCGCGATACTTGCGTCTCGGACCGGGTCCGGCGTTTCTACAATTCGATACGACCTGTTCTCAATGTAGCGTTCACATATCTCTTTTCTCATGGCGACGAGTTCATGCTTTGCTTCGCCTTTATCCATAAAAAAGAATACGTCGACCTGGTTCATCGCGTGGATTGCCTGCACGGTAACGTATTCCGGATTCCCGGCGCCAATGCCGATTAAATAGAGCTTTCTCATGGATGCTAACTCCTACCTGAATATGGATCGGAAATCACAGTAACTCTGCAAGCTTAAGCAGAACATCCGCTGGACTGGCTACCGTGGGGACCGTGTGTTTGGCCGGACGATCTACCATTACAACCGGAATCCCTAGTTCGCTCGCTGCCTGTATTTTCGGATAAGTCGCTTGGCCGCCACTGTTTTTGGAAACAAGCAGGTTGATCGATTCCTGTCGCAGCATCTGGAGCTCGTCTTCCAGATGAAAAGGCCCGCGATCAAGAAGGAGCTTAGAGTTCGGCGGCAACTCATCCGGCCTTTCAATAGCGCGCACCAGGAACCATGCCTTATAACAACCAGAGAATGCGCCCAGCTCCTGGCGCCCGATGGAGAGAAACACACGGCTGGCATGGTTGTTTACCAGCGCAGAGGCGGCTTCGAAATCCGGCACCGTAAGCCAGCGATCACGCTCTCCTGGCTTCCACGGCGGCCTTTCCATTGGAATGAGGGGAACGCCCGCATCCTGGCAGGCAAGCTCCGCATTTCGACTCATCCGGGAGGCGAAGGGATGGGTTGCATCGATAACGACTCCGATATGTTCCTCCACAAGATAAGAAGTTAATCCAGCTACACCCCCGAAACCTCCGACTCGCACCCCACCGACTGGCAGCCGTGGCTGACTTACCCGGCCAGCCATGGAGGAAATCACCACCACATCAGAGACCGCTGCCAATACGGTGGCAATCTCCACTGCCTCGCCTGTGCCGCCCAGCAGCAAAATTCGCGTGGGACCAGCAGCGGTTCGACTCCTGCCAGGATGCAATTTGCTAGCCGTTCCGGATTCGGAGTCCATGAGCTACTCTCCGGCGTCTTCGCTGCGGTCCCTCAAAGTGGAGTAGAGATAGCTCTCGCCGAAGGACGATTGTCCCAACGATTTTCCCACCAGAATGAGAGCATTGCGATCGATCCCCGATGCTTTCACCATCTCCTGGATCGTGGCCAGAGTTCCACGCAGGATACGTTCGTCAGGCCAGCTCACGCGGTACGCCACGACGACTGGACAAGACTCCCCGTAAAGCGGTAGCAACTGAGCTGTTACCTGATCCAGATTTGTGATCGAGAGATGGATGAGGAGCGTCGCGCCCGTCCGGCCCAATGTGGTCAGGTCTTCTCCCGCAGGCATGGGCGTGGATCGTGTCGATGTGCGCGTCAGAATCACTGTTTGCGCCACGTTCGGCAGTGTGAGTTCCTGAGCCAGAGCAGCGGCGGCGGCGGCGAACGCAGGCACTCCCGGCGTGACATCGTAAGGAATTCCGAGCAGCTTTAAGCGGCGAATCTGCTCCGCGATGGTGCTCCAGATGGAGACATCGCCGGAGTGCACGCGAGCGACATCAAACCCTGCGTCGTGAGCGGCTTTAATCTCCTCAAGAATCTCCTCCAGGTTCATCTCGGCAGTATCGACAATGCGTGCGCCCGGGGGTGCATGAGCAAGGATTTCCCTAGGCACGAGCGAACCGGCATAGAGACAGACCGGAGAATTGTGAATATAGTCGCGGCCGCGCAAGGTAAGCAGGTCGGCAGCTCCGGGTCCGGCACCAATGAAGTGGACCGTCATGGGCGCACCACGAGCCGAAGTGAAGCAACCGCGCAAGTGCAGTAACGTCCTTTTCGTTGCGGGAGGATAAGGTGCGCCGAAGGCCCAAGCGAAGCGAGCGCAGAAGCTTCCGCAACATTTGCCGTTTGCGTCTTTGCAAGCGCCTGTGCAGAATGAGCCGTCACCCCCGCGGTATTTGCCAGAACACTGGCCGGCAACAGCACCAGCCGAAGGCCCAGGGCCCCCGCTACATTTCTCCCGATAGAAGCGCGCCGGTCGAGCGTCGCCAGGGTGGTTCCGGCAGGGATGGGCGCAAGCGACGCCTGGATCAGCCGAACGATGTCCTCGCTGGAAGCCCGGGAAGAACAGCCGAACCCGATCGAAAGCGCCTGTTGGTAAGTTTCGATGGTCATGGCTTAATCACTCTCCATTGGGTGATAGGCATAGCGGGGCGCCATCCATAGGAACCGCCAATCGGTTCGGCTCGAGAAACCGTCATGCGCATCAGATCTCCTCCATGAACGCGATGGCGCGCGATGAGACTGGCTTCGCTCTGCAGCGTGACTGCATTTGCGACCAGCCGCCCTCCGGGCGCGAGATTTCCCCAGCAGGCCTGGAACAGTTCCTCGTTGCAAACACCGCCGCCTATAAATATTGCATTCGGCTGCTGCTGGCCCGCAAAGGTCGCCGGCGCTTGCCCTTGGATCACCCTCATACCCGGCACACCGAATCGCGAAGCATTCCGCTGGATTCGAAGTGCCCGGTCCTCTCGCACCTCAAAAGCGGTACACGAACACGACGGGTGCGAACGCATCCATTCAATCCCGATCGAGCCGGTGCCCGCTCCCACGTCCCAAAGAGCCTGATGCGGCAAGGGAGCGAGGCTCGAGAGTGTCACGGCCCGGATTTCTCGTTTCGTCATCTGCCCATCGGTGTCGAAGGCGGCATCCGGCAACCCCGGCACGGGAGGAAGCGGCAGGATGCCTGGGTCGGGTACACAACGGATTGCGATCACATTCAGCGGACCGCATGGGCACGGCGGCCAATGTCGAGCAACCCCACTGGTCCATTTCTCGAAAGGACCACCCAGGTTTTCGAATACCTCTAGATGGCTCGATCCATAGCCCGCCTCAGTCAGGAGACGGGCCACGCTGGCTGGCGAGTTGCCATCCTGCGAGAACACTAGGATCCGCTCGTTCGGATAAAGCTGTCGAAGCACCTGCTCGACAGGCCGGCTTACAACTGAGATTAACGTGGTCTCCGCCATCGGCCAGCCAAGCCGCGCACAAGCCAACGAGAAAGCCGACACTTGAGGAACAATGCGAAACTCGGTTGCTGCCAGATCGCGAGTGAGCGTGACGCCCACGCCGTAGAGCATTGGATCGCCACTGGCGAGGACAGCGACTCTCGTTTTTCGGCGGTGTTCCGTCAAGATTCGTTCCAGGGCTGGAGCCATCGGCGAAGGCCACGCGACACTATTCGCCGACGAAGCATGCAACGGCACCATACCCAGGTGCCGCATGCCTCCGTACAGCACCTCAGCGCCCGCAACCGCTCGCCTGGCTTCCGGGTTCAATCCCTCCCAGCCGTCTTCGCCTATCCCGACGACCCACAGCCAAGGCCCATCACCCGTCATCACGTTACCGCTCCAGGCTGCCATAGCTTCGAGGTGTGTAGACCAGCTTCCTGCCGTTCGACAGCTCGATTCCACGAGTTGTGGACGACCCAACCAGGACGACGGTCTGCATATCGGCCTGAGAGGGATCGAAGTTCCCCAGGTTTGTTATCGTAATTCGTTCGTCGGATCTGCCGACGCTGCGTGCGAGAACGACCGGCGTCTCCTGGGCCCGGTATTTCGACAGAATGGTGCGTGCCTCGGCAAGCTGCCACTGCCGCGCAGAAGAAATTGGATTGTAGATGGCAATCGCAAAATCGGCCGCCGCCGCTGCTTCCAACCTCTGCGCTACGATCTCCCACGGCTTGAGTTGATCGGAGAGGGACAGCACGCAAAAATCATGCCCAAGCGGGGCTCCCACTCTGGAAGCGGCCGCCTGCATGGCCGACAATCCAGGAAGGATTCGAATGTCGAGCGCCTGCCAGGAGGGCGGCCCTTGATCCACACACTCCAGAACCGCGGAAGCCATGGCAAATATTCCCGGATCTCCCGAGGATACGACGCAGACGCGGCGACCAGATTCGGCAAGCGCGAGAGCTTGACGCGCACGATCTGTTTCCACCCGGTTGTCTGAGCCGAAACGCCGCTGACCGGCTCGCGTGGGAACTCGATCCAGGTATGTGTGGTACCCGACCAGATCTGTAGCCTCGTCCAGCGCCTGCTGGACCTCCGGCGTCAGCCAGCAGGCAGCACCAGGACCAAGACCTACAACGGCCACCGAACCCGCGGTTTCAAGAATCTCCTCCCGCCGCGCTTGACTGGTGTCGGGAATCAGAATCAGCGAAAAATAGGGTACGGTCAGCGGATCGACTTCGCGTAGCGCGACGATGCGTTCCGCAGCCATCGTCGCGCGCTCAATGAAAAGCGCCTGATCCCCGAGACCGGCTGCATCAATGGCTCGCTTGACCTTTCCGAAATTACGGCCAAGCTTCATGATCGCGAAGGCCCCCTGCTGCCTCAGCGTGTCGATCAGTTTCTCTTCCGGGAGAGTTCCAGGTACTACTGTGAATTGGGCATCTCTGCGGACCAGTGGTTGACCGAGCTGTGCGGCTGCACCCATGATGGAGGGCACTCCAGGGATTACCTGAGTGGGAAAGCGAGGAGCGAGCCGGTCATGCAAATACATGTACGATCCGTAAAAGAACGGATCGCCTTCGCACAAAACCGCAACGTCCCGGCCTTCCTTAAGATGCGCCGCAATCTGCTCGGCCATATCGTCATAGAACAGCGAAAGTGCGACTTCATATCCGCCGGGGTGATCGCTCTGTTCCGTGGTTAACGGGTAAACCATGGGCAGTTCGATCTGCCCCTGAACAAGCGCGGATTCAACCACCGCACGGGCATTGCTCTGCCCATGTCTCGCGCAGGGATAAGCAATGACCTGAGCCTGCCGAAGAACTCTTTGCGCCTTCAACGTGATTAGTTCCGGGTCACCCGGCCCAACGCCGACTCCGAAAAGATGACCGGTTCGCGTTTTACCACTCGCCAAGCTCATTCTTCCTCACTTGCGAGCGCATTGGCCACCGCGGCTGCAATGGCACTGCCGCCCCGCCGCCCCTGAACCGTAAGGAAAGGAATGCGAAGGCGATTGGCTGCAAGCGCTGCCTTGGACTCAGCCGCGCCGACAAAGCCGACAGGAATACCGATGATGAGCGCTGGGGTGAGTGCGTGTTCCGGATCCCTCTCCACCAGATCAAGCAGATGAAACAGCGCTGTGGGAGCATTTCCGATCACCACCACGGAGCCTGCAAGCCGATCCCGCCACAACTCAACCGCCGCCGCACTTCGCGTGGTCTCGAGCTTCGTGGCAAGCTCCGCAGTGCGCGGATCATTGAGCGTGCAGATCACTTCATTGTTACGCGGCAGCCTGGAACGAGTGATTCCGTTGGCTACCATCGTTGAGTCGCACAGCAGCGGCGCACCCGATTGCAAAGCTTTTGCGCCACATGAGGCGGCGTTTGAGGATGCAAGAACATCCTGCGGCAAATCTGTCATTCCGCAAGCGTGAATCATACGAACGACCACGCGGGCCAGATCGGGCGAGAATGCAGAGAGATCGGCTTCTTTACGAATGATCGCGAAAGACTCCTTGTAAATAGCCGGGCCGTCCTTTACGTAACTCATTGAGCGGCGCTCCCGGACAGGACACGATGATGCAGCGCAGCAATGGCTTCAATAGCGACCTGAGGCGGACAATCGGACGCGGAAAGAGTTCCTTCCGCCATCAGCGTATAACCGGACGGTCCCGCGACGAGGTCCGCAGTCGCGCCGTGCCGCCGGCCACACTGCTTTTCGCACCCGGACAGATTCACTGTCCATCTTGAGATCACGGGTTCACCCGCAAGGCGCTGCGCAATGGAACGTGCGTCGCGCCGCACATCGGCCATAGATGCCTCGCATCCTGTTATTCCGGCACAAGCCGAAATTCCATGGAAGCCTTCCCGCCCATCGCAGGACAACCCTAGGGAATCCAGTCCATCCACCAATTTGCCCGCTATGTTCCTTGAAATGGAACCGAGCACCACACCGCGCCACGGAGCCAGTCGCAGATCGGCTTCCCATTCATTTGAGGCATCGGCCAGATAATATGCTTGTTCCTGGCTCAGCCTGCCAAGCGGAACCGACGGGATGATATTCATCCGATCTTGCTGGGTCGTTGCATAAATTCCAAGAAGACCATCGTTCACTTTGCAAGGCGGAGCCGCCGCAGCAGGAAACAGCCGTAGATGGGATAGAGCACGCTTGACGCGTTGCGGCCCGTCTGGAAGCTCCATGATCGCCCTGGTGCGAACAGGGACGTTGCACTCGCGCGCCAGCTCAATGCATGTCCTTGCTGCTACAAGAATACATTCGACAGCGTCGGCGCCCCTGACCGCGAAACCTGAAGAATGTCCACCGAGGGACAGGTGAAGATACGTCGCAGATTGCGCCTCAGTCGCCTGAAGCACGATATCGTCGAGATCGCGACTGAAGCGGTTCGGACCACCGTAAATTCCGAAGCTGAACTTTGGATGAAGATTGGCGAATACCGGTTCTGCGCGCAATTTCCGATCAAGCTCATGGATCAGCGGTCGTGGATCGATCACTTCCTCTCTGTCCAGTCCCGCAATGGGGCTGGTGACGATATTGCGGACTCTGTCGTGCTGGGGCGAAGGAAGAAATCCGACCGAGCGAAGAGACTCTGTGATCTGGGGCAGGTTGTGTCTTTCAATGGCTCGCAACTGGAGATTTGCCCTCGAGGTAATTTCAAGGCTTCCATCCGCAAACATTTTCGTCAGGTCGGCAAGGGCGCGAAGTTGAGTGCCTTCGATCCCACCACCAGGCACACGGATGCGAAGAAGCAGACCGTCTTTTGCTTCGACCGCGTGTAGCACCCCGGGACAAAAAGCCTCCCCAATTCTCATGAGACACCTGCTATCTGTTCAGCAGCGGCGAGGACCGATCTCGGTCGAATCAAGTGCACCTCACAAACCAGGGAAAGGGGCACAAAGCTCGAGAACTCAAGGAGCGATTGCTTTCCGTTTCCACGCGGACAGGAATCAGAACTATATCTGAGGTAGGTCTCCTGATTGACAGGCTGAGCGGCTCTTGCTGACGCTCTGAACTCTTCGCCTTCCTCGCTGTGGATCGAGTGGCTTACCAAGAGTACATCGCCGGAATACAGTGGCGGGACCATGCCGGAATCGCACCGGACTTCCCTGTTATGCCCGTGGGGGCACCCCAGAATCTTCCCCTAATCTAGCAGACCGGACGCGCGTTGCTGTAATGCGCGCCGCGGGGAATGTCGAACCAGGCCGTTGCGCGGCGGCAGGCGACTTGGGCGCCGGCCATGTCATCTGGGCGGCAACATGGTACAACTGTGTCAGACCCAGGGTGCCCGCAAGGGCTGAAAAGGGAAGTCCGGTGCGATTCCGGTGCGGTCCCGCCACTGTAAGCGAAAATGAGCGCCAAAAATCCACTCGGCTGTAAAAAGCTGGGGAAGGAGGACGCTCGGCACCAGAAATCAGGTGCCGCTTCGAAGCCAGGAGACCTGCCCGGGGTACAGAGCAATTTCTGCGGAGAACAGAAACCATGCGCCTGCGCCCGGGAGCCTCAATCCGACGTATTTCACTGACCCATATTCACCACTCGCTCGGGAGTGAGGCATAGGCGTGCCCAATTCCTTTCGACAACGCGTAATTCGGGCGGACGGCCGTGCCTTTAATATCACCCAGCACCGCGCGCACCTCAGCTATTGCTACAGCGGTTGCTGCTGCGGCATCACGGAGCGGGGATACGCCGCCGTGCCGGTCGATGTTTACACGCAGGAGTGGCTTGGACGCAAGATTCGCAATCAGGTTCACCTTACGAAAGCCGGTTGCCTGGGTCCCTGCGCGCTGGCTAACGTGGTGAGCCTCGTCTTTGATGGCAGGTCGATATGGTTCCATTCGGTGAACAGCCCTTGGCAGGTACGTCAGATTTTTGATTACATTGACGCCATGCTGGCTGCGGATCGTTTTCTGCAACCACCTGCGGAGCTCAGCGAGTTTGTCTTCAATTATTACGATTGGGACGTCCGCAAACCCAATGAGCCTGTGGACGCGTCCTCTCTGGTCACGCCAGGCCCGGATGCGACCGGCTCAATCATGCTGCTTTCCCACGCCGATACCGACCTGCTTACGCTGATCAAGGCGTCAGAATTGTTACCCGCAGAGCTTCGGATCCATGCATTCTCCCTGAATGCGCTACGCACTGAAGATCAGATGGATGTTCTCATCCACAGCGAAATGGCGAAAGCCCGGATTATCATTGTGCGCTGCCACGGTCCGCTCAGTTGCATTCCTGGATTTCAACGGCTGCGCGTCGCATGCATCCAGCGCGGCCAATCGCTGGTGCTGCTGAGCGGTTGCGGAGAGAACAGTTCGGAGTTTTCGGAAACCATCCACGTACCTGCCGATGTAGCGGAAACTGCCGGCAGCTACCTCTCTCTCGGTGGCGTACAGAATTTTGCAGAGCTGTTCCGCTTTCTTTCCGATCGCCTGATGCTGACGGGCTACGGCTATGCGGCCCCCGTCCCAATGCCGGAGCATGGGATCTATCTGCCGGAGATGGATGTTGCGACGACGGAGGACTGGGAACGGCAGGCAGATCTTAAGCGCCCCACGGTCGCCGTACTTTTCTATCGCGCTCACCGGATGAGCGGAAACACCAGCTTTATCGACACGCTTGCTCAAAATCTGGAAGCCAAAGGAATCAATCCGCTCTGCGTCTTTACATCCAGTCTGAAGGCGAAGGAGAATGGCGCTCCAGCTGTATTCCATCTCATCAAAGGCCGTGCGGATGTGCTCATCAGCACGCTTTCCTTTGCTCTTGGCGAAATTAATTCACTCTCCGGAAACGCTTCCGGAGAATCGATTTCCTCGCTCCAAGGGCTCGGCATTCCCATTGTTCAGGCGATTGCGTGCCAGATGCCTCAAGGTATGTGGGAGGGTTCGCGGCGCGGACTCAACGCGATCGATACCGCTGTGAATGTTGCGATCCCGGAGTTCGATGGACGCATCATTTCCGTGCCTGTCTCCTTCAAGGAACGCAGCAAGCATGGCGCCGAGAGCCTTTATGTGCCCCATGAAGATCGCGCCTCTCGCGTGGCCGGGATTGCAAGCCGCCTCGCCGGTTTGCGTCGCAAATCGAATCGAGACCGGCGCATCGCATTCGTTCTTACAAACTCCGCAGCCAAGGCATCGCAGGTGGGCGGGGCAGTGGGGCTCGATACACCTGCCAGTCTGCTGACCACGCTGCATGCGATGCGCGCCCGCCACTACGCTGTCGCCGGGTTGCCGGACACCTCGGATGCGCTCATGCAGGACCTCCTCAGCCGCGGCACCTACGACGGAAATTTTCCGCTCGACCCCTCGCGCGCCCTGCGCTTCTCCCGCGCGACCTATACAAGAGTCCACTCAGAATTCCCCGCACTTCCCGCACGCCGCATGCAGGATTTTTGGGGTGAGCCGCAGGACCGAGGTCCCGGCATCAAACCGGCCAGAAAGACAGACAAAAAGCTGCTGCCCACGATTGGTGGAAAGATTGTTTCGATTGAAGAGGAAGAGCCCTGGGGCGACGACCGGGACTATCTTTTCGCGGCTATGGAACTTGGAAACGCCCTGATTGCGCTGCAGCCTCCGCGCGGCTATGGCATTGATCCAGATGCGATCTATCACACTCCGGATCTACCGCCCACACACCACTACACAGCCTTTTATCGGTGGCTTGGTATACCCCAGGCTCAAGGCGGCTGGGGCGCCGACGCCATCGTCCACATGGGCAAGCATGGCACCCTGGAGTGGCTGCCCGGCAAGGCCATCGGGCTCTCCGGCGAATGCTTTCCGGATCTGCTGCTCGGTGACATGCCGCTCGTCTATCCATTCATCATCAACGATCCCGGTGAGGGTAGCCAGTCCAAGCGCCGTACCCATGCAGTCATCGTCGATCACCTCACGCCTCCAATGACATCGGCGGAGACTTATGGTCCTCTGGCTGAATTGAATCAGCTGGTGAATGAGTACTATGCCGTGGAAAAGCTCGATCCGGTCAAGCTTCCCTACGTGCAGCAGCAGATTTGGAAGCTGGTGGAGAGCACAAATTTAAAGGCCGATCTGGACCTGAAAACCATGATGACCCGCGAGCGCGGCGATCACAGCCATGAGTGGGACGATACGCTGACGCCCGAGGGGATTCCAACGCAGCTCGCCTCCATGAGCGGCAATGAGGTAGCACACCTGATCGAGGATCTTGACGGCTACCTCTGTGAACTGGGAATGGCACAGATTCGCGATGGTCTGCACACCCTGGGGCAAATGCCTCCATCGCCGGAGATGCTGCGTTCGCTCACAAGACTCTCAAATTCAGGAGTGCCAAGCCTGCAGGAATGCCTGGCAACCGCTTTTGGCTTTAACCTGCCTGAACTTCTCGACAGGCCGGGCGAACGTCTTGCTGGTTCGTTCCATCTGCTGTCCCAGCCGTGCCATACCCGCGCCGATGTGCTGGAAATTTTGGATCGTGCTTCGCTCGATCTCTACACCATGCTCGATGGGCTAGGCTACCGCAGCACCGCGATCGACGAAGTACAACGAGCCGTGCTGGGAGTTGAATCCTCCGGAATTACCGCGGTGCTCCGCTTCGCCTGTGAAGATCTGGTTCCAAAGCTGGAGCGAGCAACCGATGAGATTGAGCATCTCCTCGATGCGCTGGAAGGCAAGTATGTGCCTGCCGGTCCAGCTGGAGCGCCCACGCGCGGCATGGCGCATGTTCTGCCGACGGGTCGCAATTTCTATGCTGTCGATCCGCGCGCACTGCCATCTGAGGCAGCCTGGAGAGTTGGCCAGCAACTGGCCCGGGAAGCCGTTGCCCGTTTCCAAAAGGAAGAAGGCAAATATCCCGAGATGATGGGTCTGAGCGTGTGGGGAACCTCGCAAATGCGAACCCACGGCGATGACATCGCCCAGGCCTTCGCGCTGCTGGGCGTTAAACCCTTGTGGAACCCACAATCGCGGCGTCTGGAAGCTATCGAGGTAATCTCACTGGAGCAACTTGGACGGCCACGCATCGACGTGACTCTGCGCATCAGCGGATTCTTTCGCGACGCATTTCCTCACTTGATCGAAACCTTCGATCAGGCAATCTCGACCGTAGTGGATCTGAACGAGCCACTCGATCTGAACTTTCCGCGTAAGCACTATCTGGCCGAACTTGAGATGAACAAGAACTTGCCAGCGCACGAAGCAGAAGCTCAGGCGCGCTATCGCATCTTCGGTTCCAAACCAGGAGCATACGGCGCAGGAATCCTGCCGCTCATCGAAACCGGGAACTGGAAGGGCGATGCGGACTTTACCCATGCGTTTCTGGCCTGGGGCGGGTACGCGTACGCAAAGGGCGCCGATGGCGTGGAGGCGCAACCGGTTTTTGCCGAGCGTCTGAAGTCCATCGAAGTGGCGCTGCACAATCAGGACAATCGCGAGCACGACATCTTCGACTCCGACGATTATTTCCAGTTTCACGGCGGCATGATCGCTTCCATACGCGGGCTCACCGGCGTTCAGCCGAAGGCTTACTTCGGCGACAGTTCGCGGCCAGAGACGGCGCAGGTGCGTGATTTACGCGAGGAGGCTCTGCGGGTCTATCGCTCGCGGGTTGTAAACCCCAAGTGGATCGAGTCGATCCAGCGGCACGGCTACAAAGGCGGACTGGAACTCGCAGCTACGGTTGATTACATCTTCGGATTTGATGCTACCGCGCAGATCGCTCCGGATTTTATTTACCAGGGTCTGGCCGAACATTATGCACTCGACCCACAGATGCGTGATTTTCTTGAGGCATCCAATCCCTGGGCATTGAACACAATCGCCGAACGATTGCTGGAGGCCGCCAGGCGCGAGTTGTGGGAAAACCCCGCGCCCGAGACTCTCGAAGCGCTCCGCGGCGTTCTGCTGCAATCGGAGATGCTCCTGGAAGCTCAAGGCGAACAGAAGAGGGAGGCTGTTTCGTGAGAGCCGCTCCTTATCCCTTTACTGCGATTGTTGGCCAGAGCGAGATGAAACTCGCGCTTCTGCTGGCCGCGGTTGACTGGAAACTCAGCGTGTTGCTGCGCGGTGACAAAGGCTCGGGCAAGACAACCGCCGCCCGTGCGCTCGCTGCATTGCTTCCCGGTGCCTCCCCTTTTATCAATCTGCCCCTCGGCGCAACAGAAGACCGTCTGCTGGGCGGCCTTCATCTGGAGCGGACGCTCAAGGGCGACCCCGTCCTTAAGCCGGGTCTGCTCGCCGAAGCCCATGGCGGAGTGCTCTATGTGGATGAGGTGAACCTTCTTCCTGCGCATCTCGGAGACGCGCTGCTGGATGCGGCCGCCACCGGAGTACACATGGTGGAACGGGAAGGCTTAAGCGCCACGTCCCCTGCCGAGTTCGTGCTGCTTGGCAGTATGAATCCAGAGGAGGGTTCGCTACGCCCGCAGTTGCTGGACCGCTTTGCATTGTCTGTAATGGTCTCTGCCCCATTTGATTCAGCCGAACGCCAGAAAATCATCGAGGGCAGAATTGCGTTTGAACGCGACCCGGAGCAATTCCAGGATGGGTGGGCCGCCGCCCAGCAGGATTTGCGTTCGCAGATTGCCTCCGCTAGAGCTTGCCTCAGTAAAGTTTCCTGCAGCAGCGAGATGATGGAGTCCATCAGTGTCGCAGTCTGCGAAAACAACGTTCAGTCTCTGCGGGCAGACTTGGCCGCTTTTCGGGCAGCACTTGCCTATGCGGCTCTCAGCGGCGAGGTTTGCGTTGAAAGCAGGCATGTGGAGGCGGTGCTGCCGCTGGTGCTTGCACATCGATTCCGCGACTCCAGGCCTTCCTCCTCCACGCCACCTACGCCTCCCACGCAGCGGAACCGGACGGAGCCCGGGGCCACGCCTGAAACCGGCGTCCAGTCCTCGCCCGAGCTGATTCAGGAACGCATTTTCACGCCTGCCGCAGTTGTGTCCCCCGCTCTTGAGCTCCGCCTCCGCGCGCCAGCAAACGGTACGGGCAGCGCACCCGCAGATGGCGGCGAGCGTGGCCCTGTCACTGGCAATCGCCGGAAAGAGACCCCTGCCGACCTTGATCTGCATGCAACGCTCGTCCATTCTCTTCGCGAGACCGGTGGCATGCGCCCTCGCATCGAAGATTTACACGAACGCGTGCGCAAGCCGCGTTCGGGCACTCGCTATCTGTTTGTCATCGATTCCAGTGGCTCCCACGCTGCCCAGCAGAGGATGCGTGAAGTGAAGGGTGCCGTTGCAGCCCTGCTGACAAGCTCCTTCAAGCGAGGGGACGAAGTCGCCATCATTGTGTTTCGCGGCACCTCCGCGAATCTCGTTCTCGCGCCAACACACTTGCTGCCTGACGCGTTGACGTCTCTGGAGTATCTGCCCACGGGCGGCAGAACACCGCTTGCAGCCGGTCTGGACCAGGCGCGCGAATACGTTACGCCCGCAACGCTTCTCATCGTGCTCACAGACGGCCGGGCAAATATCGCGTTGCATGGAGGAGATCCTTGGCAGGAGGCACTGGACCTTGCGCAGCGACTGGACTGCAAATCGATTTTGGTCGATACCGAACCGGCCGCACAAAGCTTAGGACGCTGTCAGGATCTCGCGAAGGCGCTCCAAGCGCAATACGTCACGCTGGAAGAATTTACTCATAGAAGGGATCTCCTGCAGGAGATACAACCGGCTCAGCCGGTCGGGCAGGGAGCCTGACGTGCGGAAGAATCCCGCTAATTCGGTA
>DASSZI010000281.1:0-3449 GCA_035713565.1 Acidobacteriaceae bacterium
TCTTCTTTGCCACCGCTCACCCGTTTCCCATGGGATCCGTGCCGCTGCTGGTCAAGAGCGATGCCTACCGGCCCATCAAGGTAGATGGCAATCCTGAACATCCCATGAATCACGGGACATCGGACGTCATTACGCAGGGCACCCTGCTGGGTTTGTATGATCCCGATCGGGCTCAGCGAGTGCTTTATCGCGGCGAGAACCGCAACTACGATAATTTCCTTGCGGATTTCACCGCCATGCTGAATTCCAAGCGGGCGAGCGGCGGCGAGGGACTGTATTTCCTGAGCGGCACTGTTGTCTCGCCGACTCTTGCGGCGCAGTGGAAGAGCGCGACGGCGAAATATCCGAAAGCCAAATGGATCCAGTACGAGCCTGTCAATCGGGATTCCGCCCGCATCGCTTCCAGGCAGGCATTCGGCGATTTCTACGACGCGCAATACAAGCTGGATGCAGCCGATGTGATTCTCGCGCTGGACGCGGATTTTCTTTCCGGCATTCAGCATCCGGGATTTCTGAAGCTGGCCGCCGATTACGCGCACCGGCGCTCTCTCGCTCCCGGGGTGGCGATGAATCGCATGTATTCGGTGGAGAGCACGCCATCCACGACCGGCTTTAAAGCTGAGCACCGGCTGCGCATGCGCGCGAGCCAGATGGAAGCCTTTGCCGCCGCAGTCGCCTCCTCCGTAGGAGCCGGGCAGGCTCCCGCAGGCGCGGTCTGGACCGAAGAGCAGACATCCTATCTGAATGCTTTGGCCAAGGATTTGAAGTCGAATGCGGGCAAATGTGTCGTCATTCCGGGGGAGCAGGCCGCTCCCGGTGTCCACCTTGCCGCGATTGCCATCAATCAGGCGCTTGGCAATGTCGGCAAGACAGTTGTCTACACCGAAACCGTGAACCCCATGCCCACAGTCCAGATCGATGAGATGAAGCAACTTGTCTCCGATCTGAATGCAGGCAAGGTCGACTGGCTTGTCATGTTTGACACCAATCCGATTTACAGCGCCCCCGCCGACCTGGACTTCGGGAAAGCGCTGGGGCGCGCCAAAACGGTGGCCTATCTCAGTCAGTATCTGGATGAGACCGCGCAGATCTGCGATTGGCATATCAACGGAAATCATTACCTGGAAATGTGGTCGGATGTGCGTGCGTATGACGGAACCGTCAGCGTGGTGCAGCCCATGATTGAGCCGCTCTATAACGGGAAAACGGCGCACCACATCATTCAGGCAATGCTCGATCAGCCGGATCTTTCTCCCATGAATGCCGTGCAGCAGACTTGGAAGGCGAACCTTGGCGGTCAGGGTGCCGAGGCGGATGCGGCCTGGAGAAAAGCTCTGCACGACGGCTGGATTGCGAATACTGCTTTCGCTCCGAAGACGGTGAACGCCAAAAATCCTGGCGCGCCGCCCGCTGCCGCACCGGATGCACAAACCATGGAAGTGATCTTCCGTCCCGACCCGAATGTTTACGACGGAAGGTATGCAAACCTCGGCTGGATGCAGGAACTCCCCAAGCCAGTTACCAATCTTTCCTGGGACAACGCCGCGCTGATGAGCATCCAGACTCTGGCGCAGTTGCATGCCAGCGAAAACGATGTGCTGGAAATCGAATATCAGGGCCGCAAAATCAAAGCGCCTGCCCTCGTGGTTCCCGGCCACCCCGATCAAAGCATCAGCCTGTACCTGGGCAACGGCCGCCGCAATGCAGGCCGGGTCGGCACTGGACAAGGCTTCGACGCCTATCCGCTCCGCCTTTCTTCCTCTTTGCTCTTTGCTGTGGGCGCCAACGTCAAGAAGACCGGCGAGGTCTACGAGTGCGTGGTCACCAAGAGTCATTACATCGACCATCGCGACGCATTTGCCCGCAAATACGGCAATGTGGAAGAAGCGAAGGAGGCGAAGCCGGACACCACCCCCCACTCGCTGGAAGGGCGCGAAGCTGAGCAGCGTGGAGTCATTCGAGTCGCGACGCTTGAGGAATACAACAAGAATCCGCATTTTGCGGGTGCTGACCCGGATGTAAACGCGCCACCCAAGGGCACGACTCTATTTCCATATTGGGACTACAGCAAAGGATATGCCTGGGCGCTATCGATCGACCTGAATTCCTGCGTGGGATGCAATGCATGCGTCATCAGCTGTTATGCGGAGAACAACATTGCCGTGGTCGGCAGACACCAGGTCAAGGTGGGTCGCGACATGCAATGGATTCGCATCGACACGTACTTTGAAGGCGATCTGGATCAGCCCAAGGCATATTTCCAGCCGATGACCTGCCAGATGTGCGAGAACGCTCCCTGCGAGCAGGTATGTCCAGTGGGCGCCACGGTGCATTCGCCGGAAGGTCTCAATCTCATGGCCTATCAGCGCTGCGTCGGAACCCGGTACTGTTCCAACAACTGTCCCTATAAGGTGCGTCGCTTCAACTGGCTGCTGTTTTCCGATTACACGACCGAAAGCCTGAAATTGATGCGGAACCCCGATGTGAGCGTCCGCAGCCGCGGTGTAATGGAAAAATGCACCTATTGCGTGCAGCGGATTGCAGTGGCTAAAATCCGGGCCGACAAGGAAAACCGCCCTATCGCGGACGGCGAAATCGTCACGGCTTGTCAGCAGGCATGTCCCACCCAGGCGATTACGTTCGGCAACATCAACGATAAAAACAGCCGCGTGTCGAAGATCAAAGCACAGCCTCGCAACTATACGGTTCTGGCGGACCTCAATACACTTCCTCGCACGTCGTACATTGCCGGAGTGGTCAATCCCAATCCGGAATTGATGGAAAACGCATGATTGTCCTTTACGTCAGCCGAACCGCTTGCAAGGCTTACGCAATGAGAGAAACCTCAGCAAACTGAAGAGGGCCGCATTCAGCATGGCTACCAAAGATACTTTGCCGCAGAATCCGATGGTTGACCCAGAGACGGGCGAACTGTTGGTCATTGCCCCCGGGCACACCTTCCGCTCGGTGACGGAGAAGCTGTCGCGGATTGTGCTGACGGCTCATACGCCTCTCGGCTGGTTCTTCGGCCTTGCGCTTGCCGGCAGTGTTGCCATGCTGCTCATGGTCGCAGTCGCCTGGCTCTTCCTTAAAGGCACCGGCATCTGGGGCATCACCATCCCCGTCGCGTGGGGCTTCGCCATCATTAATTTCGTCTGGTGGATTGGTATCGGTCATGCCGGGACTTTGATTTCCGCCATCCTTCTGCTGTTCAAACAGACCTGGCGGAATTCCATCAACCGCTTCGCGGAAGCCATGACGCTGTTTGCTGTCGTCTGTGCGGCCATGTTCCCTGTGATTCACACCGGGCGTCCCTGGCTGGCAATTTACTGGCTTTTCCCCTATCCCAATACCATGAACTATTGGCCGCAGTTCCGTTCCCCTCTCATGTGGGACGTCTTTGCGGTCTCCACCTACGCAACCATTTCGGTTGTCTTCTGGTATATCGG